>CANQQI010000007.1 GCA_947625945.1 uncultured Oscillospiraceae bacterium | reverse complement strand
ATAAACGCAGTCCTCCTCCATGAGGTCTCCCGCCGCCACCGCCTGGCGAAATACCGGCGTCAATGCCCAATCTCCCTGGGCCGTTACGGCGGCGTAGAGACTTTGACCGCTGTTTCCGCTCCGGGCGGTGTGGGGAAGGCCGGAGGCGGCGCCCCATCGATCCAGGAACGCGCCGAATCGAACCATATCCACCCCGCCCATCAGGTAGCGCAGGCTCATGGGCTGGTTGACGCCGTCCCTGCCCCGGAAAATCTGGGCCCCCGCCAGCTTGGAGAGCAGAGCGTCGCCGGTGCAGTCCACAAACACCCGGCCGGACACGGTTTCCAGACCCCGGCAGGTGGCCACGGTGACGGAGACCACTCGCCCGTTTTCCACTTGGGCCTGGCACAGCGCCACGTTCAGGCAAATCCGCACCCCCGCCTCCCGGCACAATGCCGCCAGGGCCAGATCCAAGGAAGCGGGGTCAAAGGCGGGTCCTTTCCCCAGCCGGGGGGAGAGGTAGGAATTTTCCACGCCCCCCGGCAGCCGGGAGGTCATCATGGGGCTGACCAGCCCGCCCACCGCCGAGCCGCCCAGGCACCCCTGCTGCTCCAGGAGCAGCACCTCCGCGCCGCTCTCCCTTGCCGCCACGGCGGCAAAGACGCCGGAGACGCCGCCGCCGCAGATGACGATCTCCGCCCGAGCCAGTTCAGAATGTTCCGCCATGGCACGCCTCCCAATAGTTTTTTGTGTTGCCGTCGAGGAAATCCGGCTCCTCCGGCAGATTGCAAACCGCGCTTTCCGGGCACTGCAAGGGGGCAAAGGACGCGAATAAGAGCCGCTCCCGGGGAAATTCCAGGTTTTCAAAGGGAAAAAGCCCGTGGCACAGCCCCGCCGTGTCCGCCCAGAGGTTTTCCCCGGACAGTCCTTCCAGCTCCGAAAGGTAAAAATTCGACAAAATTACCTGAGTCCCCGGGCAATTTTTGGCCAGCGCCGCCGCCCTCGCAGGGTTGATCGGCGCCTGCCGGAGCAGGTACTCCAGCCTTTGATCCTCCATCCGGGCGGTGACGATCACCCCCAGCCCCAGCTCGCCCGCCTCCCGGCACAGCGCCTCCGCCGCCTCCAGGGGGTAGCCGTGGATACCGGGGTAGAGCCGCACGGCCCGGGCCCCCGCCCGGGCGGCCTCCCCCAGCCGGAGGCGCCACCAGGGAAGCTCTGGGTTTAAGCATACCGTCAGAGAAAAGCCCGTGCCGGCCAGCGCCTCCAGCAGGGGACCGTCCCCCTCCCAGGAGTCGTTATAGAATATGGCGTCCAGACTGGCCATCAGCCCGCCCCCGACGCCCGCGGCGGCCAGATCAGCCCGGCAGTGTTCCAAACTGCCCCGCTGGAGGCGGCGGTAGGGCCAGTGGCCAGTAAAGCAGCCAAAGTCAAAGCGCATTTCTGTCCCTCCCATCAAACAGGGCCTGGGCATTCTCCCACAGAATTTTGCGCCGCGCCTCCTGGGGAAGGGCCAAAACCTGCCCGTAGCTCATGGCAAAGGAGCCGGGCATATCCGTGCCGAAGACGATCCGATCCTCTCCCAGCAGCTCCAAAGCGTAGGGCAGGTCGTCGCCCCGGCAGTTGGAGCCGGAAAAATCCACCCACACGTTGGGAAGATCCCGGATCATGGGCAGACCGTGGTAGCAGTTGCCCCCCAGGTGGGCCATCAGGAACTTCGTCTTCGGATGGCGCAGGGCCGCCCGCCGCAAATGAACGGCGGTGGACTCCCCGGGAAGCTGCCCAACAGTCTTGGCAAAGGTGTGGATCAGCACGGGAAGGCCCTCGGCGCCGCAGTAATCGTACAAAGAATCGCAGCAGGGCTCGTCGCACAGACAGCTGACCCAAATTTTCATCCCGGAAAAGCCCTGCTCCTCCGCCCCCCGGCGAAGGACCTCCAGGGCCCCGGGCTGCTCCGGGGCCACGGTGACGTAGCCGCCGAAAAGGGGGTCGGAAAGAAGCCGGGCCGCCTGACGGTTGCACTCCTCGATTTCGGCCGGGTCCGGCGTGTGGCTGCCCAGGCAGGAGATATAGATTTTAGAAATTCCGTATTTTTCCGCCGCCCGGCGGAGGAGGGCCCCGTCCTGGGCGGCCCGGCCCAGCCAGATATGGGCATGGGCGTCGAAAATGGGCTCATTCATGCCGCAGCAGCGCCCCCTCCAGCTTGGGAAACAGCATCCAGCTGGTCCAGGCGACGAGGGTTGCCGGTCCCAGAAACAAAAAGAGCAGGAACATTACCGAGATCCATTGGTACAGCGCCGCCAGAAAGAGCAGATGCAGCACGGCCACGCCCAGTCCCCGCCAGCCCATCACTGGAATGAGGAACAGGGCGTTTTTCCATATTTTTTTCAGGGGCAGGTCCACCAGCGCCACCTGAGAGAAGGCCAGGATCGCGAATTCCAGCAGCGCCAGCAGCCCCAGGATCAGGCAGACCACGACAAACCAGGGCCGCTCCCCCTGGACGAACATGGGCAGCAGCAGCGCCGCCAGGGGCAGGATCAGCACCGCCATGGTGGCGCAGCCCTGCCGGAAATTGGCTTTGTAGCTGGTCCAAAAGCTCCGCTGCTGGAATTTGGGGATTTCTCGGGCGTACTGGTAGCCCATGTCGAACATGGCCGCCACCGCCGGCCCCGCGGGGATCAAAAAAACCAGAAAGCCCACAAAAGCCGGCCAGCCTCCGGCGGCCAGCAGCAGGTAGAGCCATACGAGGCTGGGAATGAAGAGCAGAATGTAGGAAAAATTCAGCAAAAACAGGTCCATCAGATGGGACCAGACAGGATGCTCCGGCTTATCGGGGGCCGGGGGCCTGTAGGTCCGGTTTCCTTTCGGCATGGCGCGTTTCCCCTCTCGTTTTTCTTGTATTGTACCACGGCTGTTTGGAAAAGGAAAGCCCGTTCTCGCCACGTGAAGGGCGGGAACGGGCCGTTGGCTTATTTCAAGCCGGAGGTGGTGGCAATGCCGCCCAGGAACTGCTTTTGGCAGATGAAAAAGATGACGATCAGCGGGACGGTGAAGACGGTGTTGGCGGCCATCAGTAGCTCCCACTGGGTCTTGGCGGTGAGGGTGAAGCTCTTCAGGCCGATGGCGATGGTGTACAGCTCGCTGGACTGAATGTAGATCAGCGGGCCGCTCAGATCGTTCCAGCACGCGATGAACACCAGCACGCCGATGGTGGTCAGCACCGGGCCGCAGAGGGGGTAGATGATGTTGAACAGGATCCGCACATCCCCCGCTCCATCCAGCCGGGCGGCCTCCACCAGGCTGTTGGGCAGGCTCTTCATGAACTGCCGCATCAGATAGATGTAGTAGGGCGTTCCCAGGAAGAAGGGCAGGATCAGCGGCACATAGGTGTTGATCAGGTGCAGCTTGCTCCAGGTGATGTACATGGGAATCTGGGTTACCTGGCCGGGAATCATCATGGTGGCCAGGATGATGGGGAAGATGATCTTCGCCCCTTTCCATGGGATCATGGTGATGGAGTAGGCCACCATGGGGGTGGCGATCAGCACGCCCAGCACCGGAGTCAGGGAGGTGATGAGGGTATTTTTAATGTAGGTGCCGAACTTCACGATTTGGAACACCTTGACGTAGTTTTCCCACATGGGCTCCTTGGGAATCCACTCGATGGGAAATACCAGCAATCCGGCGTTGGGTTTCAGGGAGGTGGAGATCATCCACAGCAGCGGCAGGAGAAACACGGCGCACAGCACGATCAGGAAGGCGTATTTGATGATGCCGCCCACCGCTCGCTTAGCTAGGAACAGCGGGGAAGATTTTTTCTTATTCATATCCACCCTCCTATTCCACGTCGTAGGAGACCATCTTGTCGCTGACCCGCATGGCGATGAAGGTCACGACCAAAACGATCATAAACAGCACCAGACCCAGCGCGCAGGCGTAGCCCATGTGCAGAAAGTCGAAGGCTTCCCGGTACAGGTTGATGGCGTAGAACAGCAGAGAGTTTTGCGGTCCGCCGCCGGTGACCTGGGAGGTGGTGGTGAACATATTGAACATGTATGCCTGGGTGAAGTACTGGAAGGTGTTGATGATGCCCATGATGAACTGGAACTGGATGGTAGGACTGATCATGGGGATGGTGATGTGCCAGAACCGGGTCCAGCGGCTGGCCCCGTCCAGCTCCGCCGCCTCGTAGAATTGGGTGGGCACGCCCCGCAGGGCCGCCAGGCCGATCACCGCCGTGCCGCCGCACCCCCAGCAGCCCATGATGATCAGCGTCATTTTGGTCCATTTGGGGTCGTTGATCCAGCTTGGGGCCTTCAAGGTGAAGGGCAGGGCGTCTTTGATAAACCCTGGGATCAGGGCGATGACCTGATTGATAAATTGGTTGACGATGCCGTACCGGGAGTTCATCACCCACAGGAACAGCAGGGCGGAGGCCATGGAGGGCACCACCGCGGGAATGTACAGAATGGTCCGCACCAGGGGCATTCCCTTGGCCTTCATGTTCATCACCACGGACATGAGCATGGAGAAGGCCAGCATGATGGGCAGGCCGATGATGACCATGTACGCCGTATTTTCCAGGCTCTTGATGACATTCTTATCCTGGACCAGATTGGTGAAGTTCTGGAGGACCACAAAATTGGGAGTCCGGAACATATTGAAGTCCGTGAAGCTGTAATAAATCGCGGAGCAGATGGGGTAGATCTTAAACAGAATGAACCCGATGATCCACGGCGAGGCGAAGGCCAGGCCGGTCCAGAAGAATCGCCGCTTCTGGCGGCTCTTTTTCCGCTTGGTGGTCAGAGTATTCTTTTTCCCCTCTGAGTTGGAGAGCGCCTTAGCCAAACATCCCACTCCTTTCCTGATTGAATTAGAAAGCGGGCGGGTCGCCCCACCCGCTTTCCGAATTTAAAGCGATGGTTTATTTCTCGTGATATTCGTAGGGGATGTAGGGATGCTCTTCCGCCAGAGGCTGGATCACATCAATGATGGCTTCCACCGCCTCCATGGGGGTCATGGTGCCGTCAAACACCAGCGCGGAGTAATCGTTCAGGGCGGCGATGTACTCGTTGACGTAGGAGCAGGTGGGGAAGCTCTGCAGATGCACGTTGGCGAACACGTCGCACAGGTACTCCAGGTTCTCCTTCACCCGGGCGCCTTCCTCGGGGGTCTCCTTGGCGGCGGCGATCTGCTCGCCCAGGTCACCGGCCAGAGCGGCAAGCGCCTGCTTGTGGGCGTAGAAGGCGCCGTTGTTGTTCTCGCCCAGGGCGAATTCCACAGCGGTCTCGGGGCTGGTCAGGGACTGCAGTGCGATCCAGGCCTCGTCGGGATGCTCGGTGCGGGCGTTGATCTCCCACACGTTGCCGCCCAGCATGGCCATCTCGGTGCCGCCGGTGACATTGGGGAACAGGCCCATGCCCCAGTCCACATCGGGAGCCAGCTTCGCCAGGGTGGCGGCCAGGTTCTCGGAGTTCCAACGCATGGCCAGCTCGCCGGAGAGGATGGGGTCGCTGGCGGTAGCCCGGTTGCCGGAAACGGTGGAGGCGAAGTCCTGAATGGTCATGTAGTCCCAGCCGAACTCGTCTTCATAGAGCTTGTACACGGACTGGATCCACTCGAACATATAGGCAACGGCTTCCTTGTCGGCGGGAACGGTGACGCCGTCGTCGGCGATCCACTGGGTGTTGAACACGGCGGGCATCATGACGGTGTCGAACCAGGGCATGTTGGGCAGCAGGCCCAGACGGGCGATGGAGCCGTCCTCATTGGCCAGAGTGGTGTCCTTGATGCACTGGAGCAGCTCGTCGGTGTCGGCGGGATAGTGATCCCAGCCGCAGTCGGCCAGGATGTCGTCCCGGTAGAACATGACGGTGGTGGTGATGGAGTTGGGCACGGAGTAATACTTACCGTTGAAGTTGCACAGGGCCAGCACGTTGGGCACAAAGTCGTTGAACCACTCGGCGGGGGCGGCGTCATAGTAAGGCGTCAGGTCCAGAATGGCGCCGGACTCGGCCCAGGTGGGGGCGTTATTCCACTGGTTCATGAAGATGTCGGGGGTGGAGCCGCCGGCAATGGCGGTCTGAGCGTCAACAGCGGTCTTGGCGGGCACGATGGTCACATGGATGTTGGGATGCTCGGCGTTGAACTTCTCCGCCCACTGGGTGTAGTACATATGGGGGGCGCCGTTTTCAACGCTTTCACCGAACTGATGCCAAATGGTGATCTCGACGACTTCACCATCCTGCTGGGGCGGCTCGGTGGACTTGTCGGTCTGCTGGTTGCCTTCGGTCTGTTTGCTGCCCTCGGTCTGCTTGGGGGGCTGGGACTCTGTCTGACCGGCGGGGCCGCAGGCGACCAGGCCCAGGACCATGATGGCGGCCAGAAGCAGCGCGATGAGTTTCTTCATTTCATTTCCTCCTGTTTTATTGATTTTGAATAAACGGAAAGGACGTTTTTGTACCTTTCACTGTTCCGCATTATATCACAAAAACAGTCAAAAGTCTTTGCAGAATATCGCAAGGCTTTTACAGAATGTACAGATTCTTCAAATTTAGTCCGTTCAAATTTGTAAAAGTATTACAAAGTCCGGAAATTCAATTCATGCAATCTGTCCCATAGCGCGTAGGACGCCTCCGCCGCCTTCCGCCCGCACAGGGCCCCGGTGCCCCGCCGGTTGACCATGCCCTGATATTCATAGACCAAAATTTTGTCCACATAGGGGGTCAGCGCCGCAACCTGGGCCGCTACCCGGTCCGGGTCCGCCGGCAGCAGGGGGGAGCGGTAGGCCGCCCCCTCGAACCGAAACAGCTCCAGATCCGCCCACAGGGCCGGGCCGCCCGCCCGGTCGTGGGCCAGCCGAAGCCGCCGGAAGGCCTCCGCCGCCTCTTCGACCCCACCGTTCAGAATCCCGACCCCGTCCTGGTAGGCGACATAGTCGCAGTCCAGCCGGGCCAGCTGCCGGGAGTAGGCCTTGTCCGCCGCCGCCTTCCGCACCCCGTAGGGGGCGATGAGCAGTTTTTTGCCCGGGTCCAGGGACCGGGCCTTGGCCCGGTAGGCGTTTACATAGTCAATGAAGAATTCTGGGAAATACCCGTCAATGCCGATCTCGTCCGGCAGGTACCAGCCGTAAAAGCTGGGATGCCAGCCGTAGAGGGCCAGCAGATCCTCCATGGCCCGGAAGGCCCGCTGCCGCACCTGGTGGTCCACCATATTGTCCCGGGCGTGGGTCCAGTCCCCGTAAAAGCCGCAGCTGACGAAGATTTTCAGCCCCAGCCGGTCGCACTGGTCAAACAGGACATCCATGGGGTCCTTGCAGGCCATGTCCTCCGGGAAGGGGTAGGGCCCGCCGGGGAAATAGCTCTCCCCCCGGTCGGTATAGCGCAGGCTGGCGCACATCAGCACCACATATTCCATGCCCAGGTCCCGAATCTCCGTGAGCTTTTCCCGCCACTGTTCCTGGGAAAAGCTCCGGCAGTCGGGATTATAGTAGGTCCCCTCCACTTGGCTGTGGTGGTAAAATTCAAACCAGGTGCCGCTGATCATAGCAGGCCCTCCAGGCACCGGTAGAGGGTGTCCCGCAGCTCCGGGTGGAGATATTGGATGGTGATGAAGGAGTTGCACACCTGCTGGGCGTAGAACAGCCCGATCTCCCCCACCGGGTCCGCCAGGAAATAGGCCCCGGCGGCCCCGTCCCAGCCGAATTCACCCACGGGGATACTTCCCTGGGCCGCCACCCGGCACCGGACGCCCAGACCGTAGCTGTAGCAGCCCCGGGTGTTGGGGCTTTCCGCCACAAATTCCGGCCGTACCGGGCCCAGCTGGTCTCGGCTCATCTCCCGGACGGCCTCCCGGGACACCAGCCGGTACCCCTCGGGGGTCACGCCTCCCAGGGCCAGGGCGGTGGCCAGGCGGATATAGTCGTCCACGGTGCTGAGAAGCCCCGCCCCGCCGGAGGCGTACCGCTCCGACAGGCGGAAGTGGTTCCCCTGACCCATGGGTTTGTGATTTCCCTGGAGGTCCAGGTGCATATATTGCGTGGACAGGCGGTCAAGCTGCTCCTGGGTGGGGAAGAAGGTGGTGTCCTTCATGCCCAGCGGGCCGGTGACAAACTTGGCCACATAGTCTTCCAGAGGCTGCCCGCTGGCCTGCTCGATCACCGCCCCCAGCACGTCATGGCACAGGCTGTACTTAAAATGGGTCCCCGGCTGGAAACACAGGGGGTCCCGGGCCAGGCTTTTCACCAGTTCTCGGGTGGTCTGGGCGCCTTCGGCAAGGGCGGCGGCCAGGCCCGGCCGGGCCAGATCGTAGTCCAATCCTCCGGTCATATTCATCAGGCGCCGCACAGTGAGCCGGGTCTTCAGAGGCTCCACGCCGTCGAAGGGCACCTTTACCGACGCCTGCCCAAATTCCGGCAGATATTTTTCCACCGGGTCCTCCAGGGACAGCTTCCCCTCGTCCACCAGACGCAGGGCGCTGACGCAGGTGGTCAGCTTGGTAGCGGAGTAGATCCAGTAGGTGTCCCCGGAAGACACGGGTATTTTTCCTTCGGGGTCGGAAAAACCGGCGCTGTGGCGGTAGACCGGCTCCCCGTGGAGAGTCACGGCGCAGTCGCAGGCGGGAACGCCGTAGCGTTCCGCCACGCCGTCCAAAAAGGCGGTGAGGGGCGCGAAGCGATCCAACATTACCCTTCCTCCTTACCCGACGGCGTACATGGGCCCGGAGGCGGCGCCGTAGCCCTCCCAGAAGGCCCGACCGTCGTAGCAGGGGCCGTCCTCGGTTAGGTCTTTCAGCGCCACGGCCCTTCCGCCCTGAGCCCGGGAGGCTGCCGCTGCCAGCATCACCCGGATGGACTCGGCCAGCTCCGCCACCGGGGCCAGAATATGGGGCTTGCCCTCCATGAAGTTGCAGATCTGCTCCACCAGGGCGGCATAGAGCCGGTTGGAGTCAATTTTAAAGTGGTAGGTGGTCTTGGTGGTCATGATGGTGAGGACGAAGGGCTGCCAGGTGCCGGTGAAGGTGTTGAAAATGGCGCTCTGCCCCCCGACGTAGGAGACAAAGTAGCTCTCAGCGTACTTTTCCCCCGCCTGGCCCCGGCCCATGTACCGCACCGCCTCCGCTCCGGGGCCCAGAATGCCGCCGATGCACTCGGCGATGTGGACGCCGTAGTTAAATTCGTCCACCCCGGCGGTGCCGAAGACCTGGACGGTCTTGCCCCGCTCCTCCTCCGGGAGGGCCAGGAATTGCTGGACCTCATAGGCGTACCGGGCGCTGGAGGCTCCCAGAATCACTTTTCCCTGGGCGGCCAGGGCCTCCACCTTTTTCAGATCCTTCAGGTTGCCCACCAGGGGCTTGTCAATAAACACAGGCTTGCCCCGCTCCAGAAAGGGGGCGGCGCAGCGCAGATGGTCGTCCCAGTCGCAGCCGTGGAGAAAGCCGATGTCGCACAGGTCCGCCAGCTCCTCCAGGGACTGGCAGCGCTTTTCCAGGCCGAAGCGCTTCATAAAGCCCTCCACCTCGCCGTCGTCCCGGAAGGAGTCGTTGTACACGCCCACATACCTGGCCCGTTGATCCTTCTCCATGACCTCCCCGAAGCCCATGGGATGGGAGGTGTCGATATTCACAGCGCCGACGCGGATCATAGAAAACCCTCACTTTGTCGTTTATTTCCCCCGTAGGCCGGGGATTGCCACCTATATTTAAACATATCCATGAAAAATGGTCAATCTTTCCCCGCCGGATTGTTAAGAACGGACAAAAAATAGAAAATATCGTGCAATCCAAATATCCCTTGCGCCGGTCCTCGAATCGTGGTACAATGGACGGGAAAGGGGGCGGGGCCATGGACCTGCGGGCACTGCGGCTGTTCTTATTTGACCTGGACGGGACGCTGTATCTGGGGGAGACTCTGTTTCCCTTTACCAAGGAGCTGCTCATGGCCCTCCGGAAAACCGGGCGGGACTATCTTTTTATGACCAACAATTCCTCCAAAAGCGTGGCGGACTATGTAAAAAAGCTCCGCCGGCTGGGGATTCCGGCGGAGGAGTCGGATTTTGTCACCTCCGCCCAGGCGACCTTGGAGTATCTCCGGGAAACCTGCCCGGGGAAGGCGCTTTACGTCTGCGGCACCGCCTCTCTCCAAGGGGAGCTGGCGGCGGGGGGCTTTCAGGTGACGGCGGACTACCGCCAGGCCCAGGCGGTGGTCATGGGCTTTGACACGGAGCTGACCTTCCGAAAGCTGGAGGATGTGTGCCGGATCCTGACCCAGCGGGAGGTGCCCTACCTGGCCACCAACCCGGATCTGGTGTGTCCCACGGAATTTGGCTCTGTGCCGGACTGCGGCAGCGTCTGCGCCATGGTGTACAACGCCACCGGCCGGCGGCCCAAGGTCCTGGGCAAGCCGGAAACCGCCATGGTTCGCCTTGCCATGGCCCGGAAGGGTGCGTCCCCCGGGGAGACGGCAGTGGTGGGAGACCGGATGTACACGGACGTCCAGTGCGGCCTAAACGCCGGGGTCGCCTCCATTTTGGTCATGAGCGGGGAGACCACCCCGGAAATTCTTGCGGCCTACCCGGGAAAGCCCACTCTGGTTCTCCCGGACTGCGGCGCGATCCTCCGGGCCATTCAGGAATAGAAATACCCCCCAAGTCCATGGGACTCGGGGGGTTGTCTGTTATCAATCGGCTACATAGGGCAGCAGGGCGATCTGACGAGCACGCTTGATGGCGGTGGTCAGGTCCCGCTGATGGGCGGCGCAGGTGCCGGTGGTGCGGCGGGGAAGGATCTTGCCCCGTTCCGACAGAAAACGGCGAAGCCGTGCGGTATCCTTGTAATCGATGCTGGTCACCTTGTCCACGCAGAACGCGCAAACCTTCTTGCGCTTGCGGGGGCGGACACGCTGTTCGTTAGCCACGGAATAACCTCCTTATCGAAACAAAATGTGGAAAAGCGATTCAGAAGGGCAGCTGGGAATCGTCGTCCTCCAGCATGGCAAAGTCTGAATTGCCGGAGGTGGCGGGGGCGGTGTAGCCGCCGTAGCTGCCTTGGGAATTGGCGGCGGGCGCGGCGTAGGAATTGCCGCCGTAGCTGCCATAGCTCTGGCCGCCGCTCTCGGAATCCCGGCGGCTGTCTCCAAAGTAGACATTTTCCGCCACGATCTCAGCGCTGCGGCGCTTGTTGCCTTCCTTATCCGTCCAGTTCCGAATCTGGAGCCGGCCGGAAACCACGGCCATACGGCCCTTGGAAAAATACTTGGAAACAAATTCACCGGTCTGCCGCCAAGCGACGCAGTCGATGAAATCCGTCTCCCGCTCGCCCCCGTCCTTGGGGGCAAAGTCCCGGTCCACCGCCAGGGTAAAGCTGGCGACGGCAATACCGCTGCCGGTGCGGCGCAGCTCCGGGTCACGGGTCAGGCGGCCCATAATGACAATGTGGTTCAGCATAGTGTCTCCTTACGCCTCCACAGCGGTGGTCAGGCAGCGAATGACGCCTTCCGTGATCTTCATTACCCGTTCCAGCTCCGCGGGGAAAGCGGGCTTGGCCTCATAAGTCATGAGGACGTAGTAGCCTTCCGTCAGGTCGTCGATGGGATAGGCAAGACGGCGCTTGCCCCATTCGTTCACTTCGGACAGGGTACCCTCCGCCTCCACCATCGCCTTGAACTTTTCCACAAGCGCGGCGATACCCTCCTCGCCCTGGGCAGGGTCGATGATGTAGAGGACCTCGTACTTGCCGGTGATCTTAGCCATGTTGAATTGCACCTCCTTTTGGACAGTTGGCCCCCGGAATGCCGGGAGCAAGGATTTTTCCGCATACGCAGACCTAAGTATTATAGGAAACTTTTTCCCGGTTGTCAAGGCTTTTTTCGGGAAAAACCGGGATTTTTTCCCGAAACTGTGGATCCCGCCCGGGGAACTTCCCGGGCGGGACCGCCGCTCAATTCTCCCGCGCGAATTCCGCGCAGACCTTGACAATGTTCTCCGCGCAGAGGCCAAAGTCCTTCAAAACCTCCCAGGCGGGGCCGGAGTGGCCGAACTCGTCCTGGACGCCGATCCGGCGGACCCGGGTGGGCCGGGTCTCCGACAGGAAGGAACAGACCGCTTCTCCCAGCCCGCCGATGGTGCTGTGCTCCTCGCAGGTGACGATTTTTCCGCATTTTTCCGCGGCGTGGAGCACCAGCGCCTCATCCAGAGGCTTGATGGTGGGCATATTGATCACCATGGCGTCGATGCCCTGGCTGGCCAGAATCTCCCCGGCCTTCATGGCCTCGTAGACCATCAGGCCCGTGGCGATGATCGCCACCTGGCTGCCGTCCTTTAGGACTTCCCCCTTGCCAATGACAAATTCATAGTCTTCCGAATGGAACACGGGCACCGCCAGCCGCCCCAGCCGCATATACACCGGGCCGGGCTGGAGATAGATCGCCCGCACCGCCTTCCGGGCCTCCACCTCGTCGGCGGGGCACAGAACGGTCATGCCCGGGATGGACCGCATGAGGGCGATATCCTCGCAGCACTGATGGCTGGCGCCGTCCTCTCCCACGCTCATGCCGCCGTGGCTGGCGCAGACCTTCACGTTCAGACGGGTATAGCCGATGGAGTTGCGTACCTGCTCAAAGGCCCGCTCCGCCGCGAACATGGCAAAGCTGGAGGCGAAGGCCACCAATCCCGTTGCGGCCAAGCCCGCCGCCACGCACATCATGTTGGCCTCGGCAATGCCGCAGTTGAAGTGCCGGTCCGGGAAGGCCTTCCGAAAGACGCCGGTTTTGGTGGAACCGGCCAGATCCGCGTCCAGCACCACCACGTTGTCAAATTCCGCGCCCAGTTCCTTAAGGCCCCGGCCATATCCTTCCCGGGTGGCCTTTCTGATGATATCCGCCATCACTGCGCCTCCAATTCCCGGAGCTCAGCTTCCAGCTCCTCCAAGCCCTGGCGGTACTCCGCCTCGTTGGGGGCTTTGCCGTGCCAGTCCGCTTCGTCCTCCATGTAGCTCACGCCCTTGCCCTTCACCGTCTGCATGACGATGGCGGAGGGCTTGCCCTTGGTAGAGCGGGCCTTGTCCAGCGCTGCCTCGATCTGATCAAAGTCGTGGCCGTCGATCTCCTGAACCGCCAGCCCGAAGGCCGCCAGCTTGTCCGCGATAGGGTAGGGGTTCATCACGTCCTGAATCCAGCCGTCGATCTGGAGGCCGTTGTTGTCTACGATGATCACCAGGTTGTCCAGCTTGTAGTGGGCGGCGAACATACAGGCCTCCCATACCTGGCCCTCCTCGATCTCCCCGTCCCCCAGGATGGCGTACACCCGTGCTGGGATGCCCTGATACTTGAGCCCCAAAGCCATGCCGCAGGCGCAGGAAACGCCCTGACCCAGAGAGCCGGTGGACATATCCACCCCCGGGACCGAGTCCATGTTGGGGTGGCCCTGGAGATAGCTCCCGTCCTTTCGAAGCGTCGCCAGGTCCTCCACCGGGAAAAAGCCCCGGTTGGCAAGGGCGGCGTAGAGGGCGGGCGCGGTGTGGCCCTTGCTCAGTACGAACCGGTCCCGATTGGGATCCTTGGGGTTGGTTGGGTCTACGTTCATCTCGCGAAAATATAAATAGGTAAGCATGTCCGCGGCGGAAAGACTGCCGCCGGGATGTCCGCACTTGGCGCTGTAGGTGCCCAAAAGGATTCCCATCCGCACCTTGCATGCCTGGATCTGAAGCTGCGTCTTGTCAGAAGATGTCATAAAGAGCATACTCCTTCCTGGAAATTTCGCCTTAACAGTATACTCGATTTCTCTGGCAATTTCTACGGTAACTTTTATTTCTCTCGAAAAATAGATATATTTCATCATTTTACCCACATTTTTCCCGGTGTTTTTGGGTAAAAAGTCATGATTTTCTCCGTTGACAACGAGGTTTTGGGAAAATATAATAATCTTTAGATTATTTTTAAGCAAATGCTTAGGAGGCGGTCCCATGACTCAGCGGGAGCGGGAGGTACTCCGGCTTTTGGAAGCGGAGCCCATGATCTCCCAGCGGCGCCTGGCGGAGAAGCTGGGCATCACCCGGTCCTCCGCCGCGGTACACATCTCCAATCTGATGAAAAAGGGATATATTGCCGGGAAGGGATATGTCCTTCATTCGGGGACATATGCGGCGGTAGTCGGCGGCGTCAACGTGGATATCGGGGGCCGGTCTGCGGGGCCTCTGGTGGCGGCGGACTCCAACCCCGGCTCTGTCCGCTTAAGCCTTGGCGGGGTGGGCCGAAATATCGCCCACAATCTGGCCCTGCTGGGCCGGGACGTGCGGCTGCTCACCGCCTTCGGGCGGGACCTGTACGGCCGGCAGGTGGCGGCCTCCTGTGAGGAGCTGGGCATCGATATCAGCCACGCTCTCCAGCCGGCGGACGGGGCGACCTCGGTCTATCTCTACATTTCCGGCCCGGAGGGAGAGATGGCCCTGGCGCTGTCGGACATGGAGATCTGCCGCCGGATCACCCCGGAATACCTGGCAGGGAACCTACCCCTGCTGCAAAACGCCCGGGCGGTGGTGGCGGACGCCAACCTTCCGGCGGAAAGCCTGCGCTATCTGGCGGAAAACTGCCCCCAGGGGCTGTTCTGCGACCCAGTCTCCACCGCCAAGGCGGAAAAACTCCTGCCCATTCTGCCCAAGATCCACACGATCAAACCCAATCGGCTGGAGGCGGAGGTGCTGACAGGCGTTTCCATCCGGGACGCCGCCAGCGGCAGGCTCGCCGCCCGGACCCTGCTGGACAAGGGCGTGAAGCGGGTCTTTCTCTCCCTGGGGGCTCGGGGCGTCCTGGCGGCGGAGGGAGACCGCATGCTGCTTCTGCCCAGCATCAAGGGCCGGCCGGTGAGCACTACCGGCTGCGGCGACGCCTTTATGGCTGGGCTGGTGTGGGCGTATTTGGAGGACCTGGACCTGGCGGAGGCCGCCCAGGCGGGGCTTGCCGCCGCCTCGATCGCCATGGAGAGCGAGCAGACCATCAATCCTGCCCTCAGCGCCGAGGTTCTGCGGCAGCGGATGGCGGCAAAAGCGGATCCATAATACACATTATTTATAACAAAGGAAGGTACGCTATGAATCGCTATTTGGACGTGAACCCCCAGGTCGCCGCCGCTTTGGCGGAGGGCCGGCCGGTGGTGGCCCTGGAATCCACCATTATCTCTCATGGAATGCCCTATCCCCAGAATGTTCAAACCGCCCTGGCGGTGGAGGACATCATCCGGAAAAACGGGGCCGTCCCTGCCACCATTGCCGTTATCGGCGGTCGGCTGAAGGCCGGCCTGACTCCGGAGGAGATCGAGTACTTCGGCAAGAAGGGGCAGGCCATCACAAAAGCCTCCCGCCGGGACCTGCCGGTGCTGTGCGCCCGGGGGGAGGACGGGGCCACCACCGTCACCACCACCATGATCATCGCCCACATGGCGGGGATCCAAATTTTTGCCACCGGCGGCATCGGCGGGGTCCACCGGGGGGCGGAGACCACCATGGACATCTCCGCCGATTTGGAGGAGCTGGCCCACACCCCGGTGATGGTGATCTGCGCCGGGGCCAAGAGCATCCTGGACCTGGGACTGACCCTGGAATATCTGGAGACCCACGGAGTGCCGGTGATCGGCTTCGGCACTGAGGAGCTGCCCGCGTTTTACACCCGTACCTCCGGATTCCGGGTGGACTACCGGATCGACAGCCCTCAGGAGCTGGCGGCGGCCTTCCGGGTCCAGCGGGAGCTGGGTTATCCCGGGGGAATGCTGGTGACCAACCCCATCCAGGCGGAATACTCCATGGACCCTGCGGTGATCAACGCCGCCATCGACCAGGCGATTTTCGAGTGCAACGAAAAGGGCATCCATGGCAAGGCCACCACCCCCTTCCTGCTGGCCCGGGTGGCGGAGCTCACCGGCGGGGACTCTCTGGCGTCCAATATCCAGCTGGTGTTCAACAACGCCGCCCTGGCGGCCAAAACCGCCGCCGCGCTGACCAAATAAGCAGCCATCGCTACAAAAACCGGCTCCCCTGGAAATTCCGGGGGAGCCAAACGCTTTTTATCCGAATTTTGGAGGATCAGACGATCCCCTGAGCCTCCATGGCCTGGGCCACCTTCCGGAAGCCGGCAATATTGGCGCCGGCAACATAGTCGCCTTCCATGCCGTACTCCTTGGCGGCGTCGTCCAGCATGTGGAAGATGTTCACCATGATCCCCTGGAGCCGGCTGTCCACCTCTTGGAAGGTCCAGCTCAGCCGCTGGGAGTTCTGACTCATCTCCAGAGCGGAGGTGGCGACGCCGCCGGCGTTGGCCGCCTTGCCCGGGCAGAACAAAATGCCATGGTCCTGGAAATACTTGGTCGCCTCCAGGGTGGTGGGCATATTGGCCCCCTCCGCCACGGCGAAGCAGCCGTTGGAAACCAGGGCCTTGGCGTCCTCCAGGCCCAGCTCGTTCTGGGTGGCGCAGGGCAGGGCCACGTCGCACTTCACCGTCCAGACTCCCTTGCCGGGATGGTACTCCGCGCCGGGACGCTGGGCGGCGTACTCCGTCAGTCGGGCCCGGCGGACCTCCTTGACCTGCTTGAGGGTGGCCACATCGATGCCCTCCGGGTCGTAGATCCAGCCGGTGGAGTCGGAGCAGGTGACGGGCTTGGCCCCCAGCTGCCAGGCCTTCTGAATGGCGTAGGTGGCCACGTTCCCCGCGCCGGACACCGCCACGGTCGCGCCGGCTAGACTCTTGCCGTTGCTCTTGAGCATTTCCTCCGTCAGGTACAGCAGGCCGTAGCCTGTGGCTTCGGTCCGGGCCAGGGAGCCGCCATAGGTCAGACCTTTGCCGGTGAGGACCCCTTCATAGTTCCCCCGGATCCGCTTATACTGGCCATAGAGATAGCCGATCTCCCGGCCGCCCACGCCGATGTCTCCGGCGGGCACGTCGGTGTCCGGGCCGATGTGGCGGTACAGCTCCGTCATGAAGCTCTGGCAGAAGGCCATGACCTCCCGATCGGACTTGCCCTTGGGATCAAAGTCCGCGCCGCCCTTGCCGCCGCCGATGGGCAGGCCCGTCAGGGCGTTTTTGAACACCTGCTCAAAGCCCAAAAACTTGATGACGCCCAGATTCACCGAGGGATGGAACCGCAATCCCCCCTTGTAGGGGCCGATGGCGCTGTTGAACTGCACCCGGAAGCCGTTGTTCACCTGAACCTGGCCCCGGTCGTCCACCCAGGGCACCCGGAACAGGATCACCCGCTCCGGGATGGTCATCCGCTCCAAGAGGGCCTCCCGGCGGTAGCGCTCCTCGTCCCGGGCAATCACGGGACGCAGGGTGGTCAGCACCTCCTGCACCGCCTGATGGAACTCGGGCTGGGCCGGATTCTGAAGCCTTACCCGGGCAAATACTTCTTCTACATAATCCATAGTCGGAACCTCCTTAAAAGAGTGAATCTATTTTATCAGATTTTCCCAGAGTTTACAACCGTTTTTACAAGGTTTTCCAAAATTCAGGCGAAACATTTAAATAAACTGGCGGAAGGCGCAAAAATTGGGAAAACTTGTAATTGACAAACCATCTTCTATGAGTATAATATTATCGATAGCTTTGTGCCGATTCCCCAGGCACATCATAAAATTAGGAGGATAACATGAAGGATTGGGATCGTTTAACCACTGTTGAGGAGATGGAGGCCGCCACCAATTCCCTGCTGGAAAACGGGAAAAAGGTGGGCGCCGACTCCTGGCAGCAGCGGGTCAAAAACCAGACCCCCCACTGCGGCTTCGGCGAGGCCGGCACCTGTTGCCGGATCTGCTCCATGGGCCCCTGCCGCATCACCCCCAAGAGCCCCAGAGGTATCTGCGGCTGCGACGTTCACGGCATCGTGGGCCGGAACTTCCTGCGGTTTACCGCCGGCGGCTCCGCCACCCACTCCGACCATGGCCGGGAGATCTGCCACACCCTGTACCAGACCAGCCCCGACGGCAACTACAAGGTCAAGGACCCGGAAAAGCTGATCCGCATCGCCAAGGAGTGGGGCGTGGAGACCGAGGGCGTGAACATCTACGACCTGGCCCACCAGATCGCCGAGATGGCCCTGCTGGAATATGGCAAGCCCTTCGGCGTCCAGCGATTCCTGAAGCGGGCCCCCGAGCACACCCAGAAGCTGTGGCATGACGCCGGCATCGAGCCCCGGGCCATCGACCGGGAGGTTTCCACCGCCCTGCACATGACCCATATGGGCTGCTCCAGCCTGCCCGAGGCCCTGATCCGTCAGAGCCTGCGCTGCGGTCTGTCCGACGGATGGGGCGGCTCCATGGCCGGCACGGAATTTTCCGACGTGCTCTTTGGCACCCCCAAGCCCGTGGACACCACCGCCAATATCGGCGTCATGGAGAAGGACATGGTCAACATCGTGGTCCACGGCCACGACCCCAGCCTCTCTGAGATGGTGGTCTACTACGCCAACGACCCGGAGATGATCGCTCTGGCCAAGAGCGTGGGCGCCAAGGGCATCAACATCTGCGGCGTCTGCTGCACCGCCAACGAGGTGGCCATGCGCCACGGCATTCCCATGGCGGGCAACTTCCTGACCCAGGAAAACGTGGTCCTCACCGGCGCCTGCGAGGCCATTGTGGTGGACGTGCAGTGCATTTTCCCCGCCCTGGGACCTCTTTCCAAGTGCTTCCATACCAAGTTCATCACCACTTCCAACATCGCCCGGATGCCCGACTCCGAGTTTATCCACTTCTCCGCCGCCAACGCCGGGGAGAACGCCAAGGCCATCGTGAAAATGGCCATTGAGAACTTCAAGAACCGGGATCAGAGCCTGGTGAACATCCCCAAGCAGGTCTCCAAGGCCCGGGTGGGCTACTCCGTGGAGGCCATCAAGAAGACCCTGGACACCGTGGCCAACTCGCAGCTTGACGAGTTCGGCACCACCAAGCCCCTGATCGAGTGCATCCACTCCGGCGTGCTTCGTGGCGCGGTGGCCATGGTGGGCTGCAACAACCCCAAGGTCCGTCCCGACTCCGCCCACATCCAGCTGATGAAATACCTGCTGGAAAACGACGTGATTCTCATCGTCTCTGGCTGCGCCGCCCAGGCTGCCGCCAAGGCCGGCCTGATGGACCCCGAGATCGCCAAGGAATACTGCGGCGACGGCTTGAAGCGGGTCTGCGAGCTGGCGAACATCCCGCCGGTGCTGCATATGGGCTCCTGCGTGGACATCTCCCGGATGATGGTCCTGGCCGCCGACATCTCCAAGGACTGGGGCATCCCCATTTCCCAGCTCCCGCTGGTGGGCTGCGCCCCCGAATGGATGAGCGAGAAGGCCGTGTCCATCGGCAACTATGTGGTCGCCACCGGCATCGACACCTTCCTGGGCGTGGATCCCTACACCAAGGGCTCCAGCGAGGTCACCGCCCTCCTGCAGGGTGAGCACGGCGTCAAGGACTGGGTAGAGGCCAACTACACCGTGGAGCTGGACATCGACAAGCTGGGCCAGCGGATGCTGGACCGGATCGAGGAAAAGCGGGCCGCCCTGGGCATCTGATTCGGAAGCAAAGGGGTTTTGACCAATGAAATTAGCCATCACCGGCAAGGGCGGGGTGGGGAAAACCACCCTGGCCTCCACTCTGGCCCGGCTCTACGCCGGGGAGGGGCGGACCGTCCTGGCCGCCGACGTGGATCCGGACGCCAACCTGGGCCTGGCCCTGGGCCTGAGCCAGGAGGAGGTGGATTCCATTGTACCCATCTCCAAAATGCGCACCCTGGTGGAGGAACGCACCGGCGCCAACGCCGCCAACACCTTCTTCAAGCTCAACCCCTATGTGGCGGACATCCCCGAGAAGTTCGCCCGGGATATCAACGGGGTGAAGCTGCTGGTCATGGGCACCGTGGACGTGGGCGGCAGCGGCTGCGTCTGTCCCGAGCATGTGATGCTCAAGGCCATCCTCTCCAGCCTGACCTACCGGAAAAACGACGTGGTCATCATGGACATGGAGGCTGGGCTGGAGCATCTGGGCCGAGGCACCGCCGCCAATATGGACGCTTTTGTGGTGGTGGTGGAGCCGGGGGCCCGGTCTGTGCAGACCTACCGCAGCGTCAAGCGCCTGGCCCACGACCTGGGCGTTGACCGGGTCCGGGTGGTGGCCAATAAGCTCCGGGACGAGGCGGACGAGGCCTTCGTCCGGGACGCCATCCCGGCGGAGGACCTGCTGGGCTGCGTCCACTACAATCCCCAGATCATGGAGGCCGACCGGCAGGGGAAATCTCCCTACGATTTCAGCCCCCAGGCCATTGAGGAAATTCGGAAAATTAAATCGATCTTGGATCGTGACGAACTTTAGGAGGAAAAACCGTGACATTATTTGACAGAGTATTCGGCGGGAACGACACCGTATACGCCCGCACCGAAAAAGCGGTGAACGAAGCCGTCGCGGCCTACGGCGAGGCGGAGAGCGTGTCCTTCCCCGGCACCGCATACAGCCTGCCCTGCTACTACGCCGTGGTGGGCGAGAAGATCGCCACCCTGGGCCAGATGAAGGCCGCCCTTTCCACCGTGAAGGCCATGATGACCCGGGCTCCCCGGCTCCACGACGCCTTCCAGTCCGGCATTGCCTCGGCGCTGTGCGCCGAATTTCTGGAGGCGCTGAAGTACCTCCGGGGCGCCACCCCCTATGAGGCCCCCTGCTGCGGCCATTTGACCGACGCCTTTGTGCGGAACCTGGGCGTGCCCCTGGTCACCGGGGACATCCCCGGCGTGGCGGTCATTATCGGCGGCGCGGAGACCGCCGATGAGATGGTCAGCCTGGTCAAGAGCTACCAGGGCCAGGGCATGCTGGTCTCCGTCACCGGCGAGGGCATCCGCCAGCTGGCGGAAAAAGGCTACAAGACCGGCGAGAACGTTCGGGTGGTGCCTCTGGGCTATGAGACCCAGAGCGTAATCCATGTGGTCTCCGTGGCCCTCCGGGCGGCGCTGATCTTCGGCAACATCACCCCCGGCGATTTCAAGAGCCTGGCCAAGTACACCATGGACCGGGTCCGGGCCTTTGTCAACGCCTACAAGCCCCTGTCCGACGAGACCGTGGCCTACGGCGCCGGGGCCATCTGCCTGGGCTTCCCCGTGATCTCCAACGAGACGGAGAATATGTTCCGGGTGCCCAAGAGCCTGATCCAGCAGCTGGACACCTCCAAGTGGAACGCCACCTCTCTGGAGGCCCGGGACATCAAGCTGAAGATCACCGATATCGACATCCCCGTGGCCTTTGCCTCCGCCTTCGAGGGCGAGATCATCCGCCGGGGCGATATGCAGGTGGAGGTGGACGGCTCCCGGGTGGACTGCTTCGAGCTGGTGGCCACCAAGGACGCCGCCGAGGTGGAGGACCACAAGATCACCGTAATTGGTCCCGAGTTGGACCAGATCCCCGTGGGCTCCAAGATCTCCCTGTCCTACACCGTGGACGTGGCCGGCAAGAATATGCAGCCGGACTTCGAGTCCGTCATGGAGCGGAAATTCCACAGCTACTTAAACTGCATCGAAGGCGTGATGCACACCGGCCAGCGGGATATGATCCGGGTCCGGATCTCCAAGGCCGATTTCGAGGCGGGCTTCCGCTTCCATCACATCGGCGAGGTCCTCTACGCCAAGGTCAAGAGCGAATTTGACGCCGTGGTGGACAAGTGCCAGGTCACCATCATCGTGGACGCGGAGAAGAACGCGGAGCTCCGCCGCCACGCCAACGAGGTCTTCTCCAAGCGGGACGACCGGCTGAAATCCATGACCGACGAGTCCGTGCCGGTGTACTACACCTGCATCATGTGCCAGGCCTTCTCTCCCAGCCATGTGTGCATCGTCACCCCCGAGCGGCTGGGCCTGTGCGGCGCGGTTTCCTGGCTGGACGCCAAGGCCACCAATGAGCTGGATCCCACCGGCCCCTGCCAGGTGGTGCCCAAGGACCGCTGCATCGATGAGAATCTGGGCCGCTATGAGGACGTGGACGAGGCCGTGAACAAGTACTCCCACGGCGCCCTGGAGCATGTGACTCTGTACTCCCTGTTCCAGGATCCCATGACCAGCTGCGGCTGCTTCGAGTGCATCTGCGGCGTGGAGCCGGTGTCCATGGGCGTGGTGATCACCTGCCGGGAGCACGCGGGCATGACGCCTCTGGGCATGACCTTCTCCGAAATGGCCTCCATGACCGGTGGCGGCGTGCAGACCCCCGGCTTCATGGGCCACGGCAAGCAATTCATCTCCTCTAAGAAGTTTTTGAAGGCCGAAGGCGGCCTGGGCCGGATCGTGTGGATGCCCAAGGAGCTGAAGGACGCGGTCCGGGAGCGGCTGGACGCCTCCGCTTACGAGCTCTACGGCGTGGAGAACTTCACTGACATGGTGGCGGACGAGTCCGTCTGCACCGACGACCCGGAGCAGCTGCTGAACTACCTGTCCGAGGTGGGCCATCCCGTTCTCGGCATGGAGCCCTTCGATATGTAACCGAAGGTAAATAACTGAAAAACGGCGGCAAGGGCAATCCTTGCCGCCGTTTCGCGTTTTTTTTTGTGGCGCGATACCCGGTTTCGACCTAATGGCGCGGGTTTCCGAATGAGGCTACAGCAGAGCCGCGCTGTCCGGATCCAGATAGAGGACGGCGCCGCCGTGCCGCCGGAGGGCGGAGGCGGGGCAGGCCTCGGAAATTGGACCGTAAAGGGTACCCCGCACCGCTTGGGCTTTGGTAGACGCCGGAACCACACAGAACAGCCGCTTGCCCCCCATGAGAGCCGGCACCGTCAGGGTCAGGGCGTGGGTGGGCACCTGGGACAGGTCCGCGAAGCAGCCGTCGTTGACCTGCTGCTGGCGGCAGACCGGGTCCAGAGCCACCTTCTTTACCAGCACCGGATCGGAAAAATCCGCTACCGGCGGGTCATTGAAGGCCACATGGCCGTTTTCTCCGATGCCCAGGCAGACAATATCCGCGGGATACCGCTCCAAGAGGGCGGCGTAGCGGGCGCATTCGGCCTCCGGCTCTCCGCCGCCCCGGAGATAGTGGACTTCTTTAAACGGCGCCTTGTCAAAAAGCGCCCTTCGGAGGAAATTGCCGAAGCCCTGGGGGGCGTCTGGGGCCAGGCCGATGTACTCGTCCATGTGGAAGGCCCGGATTCGGGTAAAGTCCACGGTTTTGTCCGCCGCCAGGGCCGCCAGGACCTCGTTTTGGGAGGGAGCGGCGGCGAAGATCATGTTGCAGCAGTCCCTTTCCGCCAGCACCTGGCGGATGGCGGCGGCAATGTCCCGGGCGGCCGCCGCGCCCATCTCCCCCCGGGTGTCGAAGATCTCCACCCGGAGCAAATCAAATGATAATTCTTTCATCTCGTTCTCCTAGTTTTCATAGCGCTCTTCGCCATCCGTCCACACCCGCCGGATGCGAATCTCCGCGTCAAAGAGGACCAGATCCGCCTTCCTTCCGGGGGCCACGGTGCCGGTCTCGTTCTGTTTTCCAATCACCCGGGCGGGAGTCTGGGTCATCATTTCCACAGCCTCGGGTAACGTGGCGCCTGCCAGCCGCACCATGTTCCGCACCAGCCGGTCTGCGGTGCAGATGGAGCCGGCGAAGGCGGTCCGGTCTGGCATTTTGGCCACCCCGTCCTCAATGATTACCCGCTGGCCCTGGGACAGGCTGCCCAAAATGCTCTCCCCCTGGGTCTGGCCGGCGGCCCGCATGGCGTCAGTGACCAGGCACAGCCGCTTGGGACCGATAAAGCGGTAGGCCATTTGCAGCAGCTCCGGGGGCAGGTGACAGCCGTCTGCGATGACTTCGCTGGTGAGCTGGGGCAGCACATAGGCCGCCTCCACCACGCCGCCCCGGCGGAAGCCTCCCTGCCGGGTGATGGTGGAGCAGCCGGAATAGAGATGAGTCACATGGGTGTACCCCGCCTCCACCGCCGACACCACCTGGGAATAGGTGGCGTCGCTGTGGCCGATGGCAGCGGTGATGCCCCTGCGTTTCAGCTCCCTGCCCAAGTCCAACGCCCCGGGTAGCTCCGGGGCCAGGGACCAGCGGAGAATATCCGGGCACCGCTCCAAAATTTCGGCGCACTCCTCCGGATCCGGATTTCGGAGCTGGCTGGGGTCCTGGGCCCCCGCCTGGGCAGGGGAAAAGTAGGGCCCCTCCAGGTGCAGTCCCAGCATTCTGGCCCCGTCCTTCAGATCTGAACGGCAGCGGTAAAAAACGTCGAAGGCATTCAGCAGTTCCTCCCGGGTGGCGGACAGGGTGGTGGGGGTGATGCAGGTGGTCCCGTGGCGCAGATGGAGGGCCGCGGCGGTCCGCCAGGCCTCCTCGGTGCCGTCCATGAAGTCGGCCCCGCCGCCGCCATGGAGGTGGATGTCGATAAAACCGTGGGACAGGTACAGCCCCTCCCCGTCGATGCCGGGCAGGGCCGGGTCCGCCGTGCCATGGGGGAGAACGGCCTCGATTCGGTCGCCGTCGATCACAATGTCCCGGGGCTGGATATCCCCCTGGACCAGCAGCACGTCCCGAATTACATGGCGCATGGCGCTCCCTCCTCCAGCAGCTTCCGCAGAGCCTGGGCGCTTTCCACAGTGGCGGCCATGCCCCCCTGGGAAAAGGCCGCACCGCCGGGCTGGCGCATCAGCGCCTCGCTGATCCCGGCGCCCACCCGGTAGTGGGTCTCCAGAGACAGATACCCCTCGTAGCCGTCCCGCCGGAGGGCGGCAAGCAGGCCGGGATAGTCCACCCAGCCTGTGCCGATCTTCACGCATTCCGGCTCCCCGGCGGCGTTCAGCAGGGCGTCCTTGATGTGGACGTGGGCCAGCCAGGGCTTCACCGCCAGATACCCCTCCGGGTAGGGCCGCTCCCGGCCCGGATCGTATAGATCATTGCCCGGGTCGTAGATGGCTCCAAATTCCGGGGCGTCCAGCCGGGCCAAAAGGGCCCCCAGGGCGGCGTGATTGGGGGTGTTGACGCTGGGATCGGCCTCCAAAAGAAGCCGCTTGCCCCGCTCCCTCAAAATTTCCCCGGCGGGGCCGAAGGCGTCCAGAATTTCCTCCGTCAAAGCCGGCGCGCCCTGGGCAAAAAAGGCAAAGCCCCGAATATTGCCGCACCCCAGCTCCTCCGCTCCGTCGCAGAGGCGCTTGAGCTTGTCCAGCTCTCCCGGAGCCTCCGCCAGGGGGCACTTATAAAAGGAGCTTGCCAGGTCGCAGACCGCCAGCCCTTCCCCGTCCAGAAGCCGCCGGTATTCCCGGAGCCGCTTGATAGGAATCCGGTCAATAGGCGTGTCCTCCACGCTGCGTAGCTCCACCCCGGAAAAGCCCAGCGTTTTCGCCAGCCCCGCCGCCTGGCGCAGGTCCTGGGTGGCCTCGTCGGTAATGTAGGCAAGTCTCATCGGAATTTCACCGGCAGGCCTGTTTTGGTGGACTCGTAGACGGCGCAGATGACCTGCACCGCCAGGGCCGCCTCCTCCGGCGGCAGCATGGGAGCCCGGTCGTCCCGAACCGCCTGGGCGATGTCCCGCAGCAGGCAGATGTGACCGTAGATGCCGATGTCGATGGGGTTTTTCGCGCCGCCCACCACGTCGGACCCCAGATCGGGCCGGAGCGGGGCGTGATCCTGGTCGATAAAGTTCCAGGCGATGATGTGCTGATCGTCAAAGCTGACGGTGCCCTTCTCCCCGTAGACGGTGAAGGTGCTGGAGTAGCCGGGGTAGGCGGTGGTGGTGCCCTCGATGACGCACAGGGCCCCGTCCTTCATTCGGATCAGGGCGGCGGCGGTGTCCTCCACGGGAATGTCCCGGCAGAGGGTGGCGGCCTTGCCGTACAGGGTGTCGATCTGCCCGCCCAGCATCCAGAGAATCAGATCGATGCCGTGGACGCCCTGATTCATTAGGGCGCCGCCCCCGTCCAAGTCCCAGGTGCCCCGCCAGCCGGCGCTGTTGTAGTATGCCTGATCCCGGTAGTAGTTGAGCCTGGCCTCGGCCATGCAGATCCGGCCCAGAGCCCCCTTGGCGATCAGCTCTTTCAGGGCGATGGCCACGGGCATCAGCCGCCGCTGGAAGATGCACTGCATTTTCACACCGCTCGCCCGGACCACCCGGATGACCTCCTGGATTTTCTCCGGGGTGATCTCCATGGGCTTTTCGCAGACGATGGCTTTGCCCGCCCGGGCGGCGTCCATCACCACCTGGCCGTGAAGACCGCTGGGAACGCAGACGCAGACGATGTCGATCTCCGGGTCGGCCAGCATGGCATGGTAGTCCGGGTAGACCTTTTTCACGCCGTGGTCCCGGGCGTAGGTTTCTGCCTTTTCACGGTCCACATCGCAGCAGCCGTAGAGGCAGCAGTCCTCGCTTGCCAGCTGTTTCAGGGCGCTGGCGTGGGTAAAGGCGATAACGCCGCACCCAATGATGCCAAAATTCATAGATTTATCCTCCTTGGGCGGAAGTTCCGCCAAAATAACCATGAAAAGTACCCCGCCCCGGGCCGGGTGCGGTAGGGGGCGGGGGAGATCACTTCTTTTCCGAATGGAGTACCGGTTCCGGCAGACCGATGGGCTGGCGGTAGGTGTAGAACCGGGAGCTGGAATACCTTTGGCGATACTCCACCGGGGAGACCTGCTCGTGGTTCTTGAAATACCGGCTGAAATAGTGCAGGCTCTGGAACCCCACCATCTCCGAGATCTCGCTGATGTTGGAGTTGGTGGTAAGCAGCAGTTCCTTGGCCTTGCCCAGGCGGACCTGGTTGATATACTTGTTGGGAGTGGTGTTCAGGGTCTGCTTGAAGGCCAGGATCAGGGTGCTCTTGCTCACACTGGCCACCTTGGCCAGGTCCTCCAAGGTAATAGGGGTGATGTAGTTTTCCTGGATGTATCGGATCACCGCCGTCATGTCCACCCCGGTGGTACGGCCCGTGGGCAGCTCCTGGAGTTGATCCGGCCTGGGAAGACCCGTCTGAGGCCGCTGGGACCGCAGCAGAAGCACCAGCGTCAGCCCAAAGTAGTAGCAGACGCAGTTGTAGCTGTATGGAGCGGCCTGGGCGCTCTCCCGGAGAATATGGTCAAAGTAATACTGAAACCTGCCGAAGTCCACATCCAGAACGGCAGGGAGCCGGTTCAGGTCCCGGGCCAGCTGCTCATCGGCGACGGTGAATTTAATGTCCATAAGCTGAGGCTGGGGTTCCTGTTCTTCACGAATGATGGAATGGATGGTGTGGGGACGGATTAACAGAACCTGCCGGTCCTGCATGGGAATGGTTTCCTCGCCCAGGGTGATCCGTCCGCCGCTCTTCAGCACCGCTATGATTTGATAATAACTGTGGCTGTGGAGCTCGTTTTCCCAATATTGGAAGTACTTGCCCGACCATAACACGCTGAATTCGTACACAATCGACGCTTCCTTTCAGGCCTAAAATCCCGCATTTTTAGTATAGCACAAAGATTCTATTTTGTAAACTACTTCCAAGAAAAAAGATTTATAATAAACTTGATATGTGCAAATTGCGTAAAATTATGGACAAAGACATTTGCCCACGGATGTGTTATACTACGCATACACAATAGCCGTATTGTATGTGCGGCGAGAATATGAGGAGGAGCCCATGAAAATCGCCATGCTTTTGGACCAGGTCGTCTACCCGAAGGTAATCCACCCCCAGACCCAGGCGCAATTTCAGGCAATGGCGGAGCTGTCCGTAAACCAAACGAGGGAAAATGAAATTGAAAACGCCGCCCGCCTGATCAAGGACGCCGACTTCGCCGTTACCAGTTGGGGAAGCCCCGCCATGACGGCGCGGCTGCTGGACCAGGCCCCCAACCTCAAGCTCATCGCCCACGCCGCCGGCAGCGTCAAGAGCATTGTCACCGACGAGATGTATCGCCGGGGCGTAAGGATCGTATCCGCGGCCAAGGTCCTCAGCACCGGGGTGTCCGAGACTGCCCTGGGGCTGACCATCGCCAGCGCCAAGAATCTGTTCGCCCTCAACGACGACACCCACCGGGGCGGCTGGAGCCACGACGGCGTCACGGAGATGTATGGCATCACCGTGGGCATCATCGGCTTTGGCCTGGCAGGGAAGCACTATGCCGAGCTGCTCCGGCCTTTCAGCGTGGAGGTCATCGCCTATGACCCCCTGGTGGGTGCGGAGGCCATGGCGGCCGTCGGGGCGCGGAAGGTGGAGCTGGAGGAGGTCTTTACCAGTAGCGACATCCTCAGCCTCCACGCCCCCCAGCTGGACAGCACCTACCACATGGTGGACCGGGATCGACTGGAACGTATGAAGTCCGGCGCCATCCTGATCAACACCGCCCGGGGCAGCCTGGTGGACGAGGCCGCTCTGGCGGACTATCTGGCCGCCGGGAAGCTGAAATACGCCTGCCTGGACGTGACGGACCCGGAGCCCCCCGCCCAGGACAGCCCCCTGCGCCGTCTGCCCAACTGCATCCTGACCCCCCACTTGGCGGGGCAGGCCAACAACGGCCTGATGAAGCTGGGGGATTTCTGCCTGGAACAGATCCGAAACTATCTTTCCGGCTGCCCGTTGGAGGGCGAGGTCCGGCAGGAAATGCTCTCCACCATCGCCTGACATGGAAAAAATTAAATCTGCCGGCCTGATCTGCCGCCGGGAGCCTCTGAACACCCGTTTCGGGTTCAAGGGCGGCGCCCTCACCGAGCTGTGGCAAGTCAGCTGCCGGCTGGAGACCGACGGTGGAAACATTGCCACCGGCCAGAGTGTCCAAAGCGTCCTATGGAGCGACAGCGCCGTCTTCGCCCAGTGGGGCCAGGACGGGGGAAACGAAAAAATGCTGGCGCTGACCCGGTTCGCCCTGGAGCTGCTGCCGGGAAGGACGCTGGAGCCGCCCCCCAAAATGCTGGAAAAGCTGCTGCCGGAGGTGCTGAAGGAGGGACGGAGGCTCACCGGGCGCCCCAATCTACGTCCGACCTTCGCCCTCAACGCTCTGACCGGGGTGGACTGGGCCCTCTGGAAGCTGTACCGGCTGTCCCAGGGGAAGCCGGACTTTGCCGCCCTCACCGCGACCGCCTACCTGGGTGGGAAACAGCCGGCTCTGGGCACCATCCCCCTGATCTCCTACGACACCGAAGAGGAGCAGGTGCTGACCCTGGCGAAGCAGGGCTGCTTCCTGTTCAAAATCAAGATCGGCTCCAATCCCGGAGGCCGGAACGACCCCAGAGAAATGCTGGAGTGGGACATCCGGCGGCTGGAACGGCTCCATGGGCTTTTGTCCTCCTTGGAGACCCCCTGGACCAAATCGGGCCGCCCCGCTTACTATCTGGACGCCAACGGGCGCTACGATACCCGGCAGCGGCTGACCGTCTTCTTGGAGGCGGCGGACAAAATGGGGGCTTTGGAACATATTTTGCTGCTGGAGGAGCCCTTCCCGGAGGACTGCTTGCAGGATGTATCCGGCCTTCCCGTGACGGTGGCCGGGGACGAAAGCGCCCATTCTCCCCAGGACGCGGCCCTTCTTATGGACCAGCTGGGCTACCGGGCCATGGCCCTCAAGCCCATCGCCAAGACCGTGTCCGTGTCCCTGGGGGTGCTGGAGGAGGCGGGAAAGCGGGGCCTTCCCTGCTTCTGCGCCGATCTGACCGTAAATCCAACCATGGTGGAGCTGAACAAACGCTTCGCCGCCGGACTCGCCCCCCTGCCCGGCCTGAAACGGGGGGTGTTTGAAACCAATGGCGCGCAAAATTACCGGAATTGGCAGGCCCTTTGCCGGGAAAGCCCTGCCTGGGGAGAGCCCTGGACCGTCCCGGAGGGGGGCCTCTATCCGCTCAACGACCGATATTATCAACACGATGGAGGCATTTGGAGGGAGTAAAATGGAAAAGATCACCTACGCTGTCATCGGCTGCGGCATGATCTCCAAATATCATATCGCGGCCATCCGGGCCTGCCCCGACGCCGCCCTAGCGGGCGTATGCGGACGGGACCCGGAAAAAACAGCCCGGTTCGCCGAGGATATCGGCACCCGGGCCTATCCCGATACCCAAGCGATCTGGGATGACGAAAGCGTGCAGGCGGTGTGCGTCTGCACGCCCAGCGGCCTCCACGCACAGTTTGCCCTGGAGGCCATCGAGCATGGGCGGCACGTCCTGATCGAGAAGCCCATTGCCCTGACCATGGAGGAATGCGACCAGATCATCCGCCGGGCCCGGGCTAAAAAGGTGCTGGTCAGCGTGATCAGCCAGCTCCGCTTTTCGCCGGCGGTGCAGCAGGTCAAGCACGCTATGGACCGGAAGGTGCTGGGCAAGCTGGTATGCGCCGACCTGTACATGAAGTATCACCGCAGCCAGGCCTATTACAACTCCGGCGCTTGGCGGGGGACCAAGGCCCTGGACGGCGGCGGCGCGCTGATGAACCAGGGCATCCATGGGGTGGACCTGCTGCAATATCTGGCCGGGCCCATCGATACCATCTATGCCTGCTCCAAGACCCTGGCCCGGAACATCGAGGTGGAGGACACCCTCAGCGCCGTGACGGAGTTCCACAACGGGGCGGTGGGGGTCATCCAGGCCACCACCAGTATGTACTCCGGCTTCTGCCGCCGATTGGAGCTGTGCGGAAAAGAGGGAACCATCATTCTGGAGGAGGACCGGATCCTGCTCTGGGATGTGGCCGACGACAAGGGCCTGCCCCATGAGGGGTGCGGCATGACCGACAGCCGGAGCAGCTCCGACCCCACCAAGATCAGCGGCCGGGGCCACATCCAGCAGGTGGCGAACTTCACCCAGGCCATTTTGGGCAACGGGGAGCTGTTGATTGATGCCCTGGAGGGGAAAAAGGCCCTGCAGATCGTGCTGGGGGCCTATCAGTCCGCCGCCGAGCACCGACCTGTCCGAATCAAGGAGGTCAAGTGATGAAGACGGCCCGCGCCATCCGAATCCTGGGTCAGCTGCCCGCCCGGTTTGAGGAGGGGTTTGCCTACATGGCGGGGGACCTGGGCCTTGCCCGGGACGACGGGGGCTTCCCCGTGACCTTCTGCCAAGGGTCGGGGCTTGTCCTGGAGACGGACGCCACAGGTGCCCGGATCGTCTGGGGCAAACCTGTGGAGTGCTTCCGGGGCCTGTCCCTGCTGGCCCAGCACTGGGATGAGACGGTCTCCCTGGTCCAGAAGCCCTGCTTTGAGACCCTGGGCATTATGTTCGACTGCTCCCGCAACGCGGTATTAAAGCCCGAGACTCTCCGGTATTTCTTCCGAAAAATGGCCATGCTGGGCATGGACCTGGGGATGATGTACACCGAGGACACCTACGAGGTGGAGGGCTACCCCTATTTCGGCTACCTTCGGGGCCGGTACAGCAAAGAGGAGCTCTCCAAGCTGGACGACTACGCCGACGCCCTGGGCATTGAGCTGTGTCCCTGCATCCAGACCCTTGGGCACCTGAACCGAGCCCTCCACTGGCCCGCCATGGCCCACATGAAGGACACCGAGGAGGTGCTTCTGGTGGACGATGAGGCCAGCCTGGCCTTCATCCGGGCCATGCTGGCGTCCGCCTCCGCGCCTTACCGCTCCAAGCGGATCCACATCGGCCTGGACGAGGCCTTCTTCCTGGGCAAGGGCGTGTATATGCACCGCCATCCCTACACCCCCGCCTTCCAGCTGATGCAGCGGCACCTGAAAAATGTGGGTGCCGCCGTCCGAGAGCTGGGGCTTTCCGCCATGATGTGGAGCGATATGTATTTCCGCCTTAGTAGCCCCAGCGAGGGCTATTACGACGCCCCCTCGGTGCCGGAACAGGTGGTGGCCCAGGCCCCGGAGGACATCACCCTGGTCTACTGGGACTACTACCACCACGACGAGGCCACCTACGACCGGATGCTTGCCATGCACGAGGCCTTCGCTGCCCCCAAGGCCTTCGCCGGGGGGATCTGGACCTGGACCGGCCCCGCGCCCCACTATGAAAAGACCCTCCAAACCGCCCTCCCCGGCCTGCGCCAGGCCCGGGCCCATCAGGTGCCCCTGGTCTTCGCCGCCGCCTGGGGGGACAACGGCGCGGAGTGCAACCTGCTCGCCATGCTCTACGGCCTGGCTGTGTACGCCGAGTTCTGCTATGCCGGAGAATATGATCCCCAGGAAGTGGCGGAGCGGTTCCGGGCCGTCACCGGCGCGGACAGCCAGGCGTTTTTGGACCTGACCCGGTTCCATCAGCTTCCCGGGGTAAAGGATTGGGAGCTGCGTCCGGTGAACGCCGCCAAGTTTTTGCTGTACCAGGACCCGCTGGTACCCCTCTATGAGGCGGACCTGGCGGGGGTGGACGCCGCCGCCCACTACGCCGCCCTGGAGGCGGATTATCAAAAATACGCCAGGGAAAATCCCGAATTTTCCCAGCTGTTTGGGTTCTACGCCGCCCTGGCCGCCGCCCTGGCCGCCAAATGCCGGTTCCACCAGACCGCCGGACCCTGCGTCCGGTCCGGGGACCGAGCGGGCGCGAAGGCCTGCGCCGCTCTTGCGGAGGAGACCCGGGAGCGGCTGGAGCGGCTGCGGCGGGAATACCGGGCGCTCTGGTATTCCACCAACAAAGTCTACGGCTTTGAGATCATCGATCTGCGCCTGGGCGGTCAGATCGCCCGGTTCCAGACCGCTGAGGAGGCCCTGGCCGGTTTCGCCGCCGGCGAGGACGTCGCTGTGGCGGCTCTGGCGGAAACGCCCCTTCCCTATACCCGTCTGCCCGACGGCGCCCTCCGGGGCAGCTACGCTTGGGGAGAGATCGCCTCCGCCTGTAAGGTGGATCTGTAAAGGAGAGGGAACTCATGGGAAGAAAAATCACTGTTGCCATCTGCGGCTTCGGCACCCGGGGCGCGGAGGCCTACGGCAGTTATCAACAGCTCCGCCCCGAGGAAATGGAGATCGTGGCCGTGGCGGACCCTCGGCCGGAACGGCGGGCCCTGGCGGTCCGGGAATTTGGGGTGCCGGAGGAGCGCTGCTTCGCCTCTGGGGAGGCCATGCTTGCCCAGAAAAAGCTGGCGGACGCCATGTTCATCACCACCCAGGACAGCGACCACATTCGCTTCGCCATTCCCGCTCTGGAAAAGGGCTACCACCTTCTGCTGGAAAAGCCCATCTCCCCCAGCCTTTCGGAGTGCGTCGCCCTGCGGGAGAAGGCCCATGAAACCGGCCGGATCGTGGTGGTGTGCCATGTGCTGCGCTACACCCAGTTCTACCAGAAGCTCAAGGAGCTGCTGGCCTGCGGAACCATCGGAAAGCTGGAATCCGTGGTGGCCACGGAAAACGTGGCCTACTGGCACTTTGCCCACAGCTATGTCCGGGGCAACTGGCGCCGGACGGAGGACAGCAGTCCCGTCATTCTGGCCAAGAGCTGCCACGACATGGACATCCTCCGTTATTTGATTGGAAAGCCCTGCCTCCGGGTGTCCAGCTTCGGAAGCCTGGACTGGTTCCGCTCCGTCAACGCCCCGGTGGGCAGCGCCGCCCGGTGCCTGGACTGCCGAGTAAAGGACGAATGCCCATACGATGCCGAGAAAATTTACCTGACCAATCCCGCCAGCGGCTATTTCGGCGGCCACCGCCAGTGGCCCCTGACCGTGCTGACCGGCGATGTGTCCGAGGCGGGCATCCGCAAGGCCCTGCGGACCGGCCCCTATGGCCGCTGCGTCTACCGTTGTGACAACGACGTGGCGGACCATCAGATCGTGAACTTGGAATTTGAGGGGGGCGTCACCGCCGCCTTCCACCTCTCCGCCTTTACGGAGGGGTGCTACCGCACCATCCGTCTCACAGGCAGCATGGGAGAGCTGGAGGGAAATCTGGACGACCAGCGGGTGGTGCTCCGGCCCTTCGGCAGGCCGGAAACCGTCTATCAGCTGGACCCCATTCAGGACGAGTACGCCGGCCACGGCGGTGGGGATCAGCGGATGATGGAGGACTTCTGCCGTCTCATCTCCCTGGGAGGGCGGGAGGCCCTGACCTCCATCGACGTGTCCGTGGAGAGCCACATCATGGCGTTGGCCGCCGAGGAAAGCCGTCTCCACGGGGGAAGGGCCATCACGCTGTCAGATTTCGGAAAATAACCCCCGGCGCCCGCCGAAACGGCGGGCGCATACCAAAGAGATCGGCGCATAGGATGTTCCATACATCTGAAATCTGAGGTGGTACCATTGGAACATACGGCTAACCGCGCCCTGCTGCGGGGCAGTCTCCATGCCCTGCCGGTTTTCTCCCACGAAAACCATGGGAAAAAATTTTATCGCTTTCTTTTGGAGGTCCCCAGGCTCTCCGGGGCAGTGGACCTGCTGCCGGTGATTGGGGAGGAGACCCTTCTGGCCGGGCTGGATCCCACGGCAGGGGGGATGCTCACCGTTACCGGCCAGGTCCGCTCCCATAACTTCCGGGAGGCCGGGAACCGACGGCTGCTGATTTTCGTCTTCGCTGCCTCCATCGCCGTAGAGGACGGAGAGATTCTTAACGAAGTGACGCTGGAGGGCACCCTCTGCCGGGAGCCTACCTACCGCCGCACCCCTCTGGGGCGGGAGATCTGTGATGTGATGCTGGCGGTCCCCCGGGCTTTTCACCGGGCGGATTACCTGCCCTGCATTCTGTGGGGCAGGACCGCCCAGGAGCTGTCAGCCTGCCACACCCGGGACCGGCTCCAGATCCAGGGCCGGCTTCAAAGTCGAATCTATACCAAGGTCACCGAAGACGGGCCCGAGGAGCGCACCGCCTACGAGATCTCCGCCCTCTCCGCCTGTCTAGCCCAGGAGTAGGTGCAGCATGATACACAGGATTCCCCCCACAGCGGTCGGCAGGAAAAATGCCGCCGCTGTTTTTCCGATGCTCCGGGTCTCCTGATAAACCGTCATCAGCGTGGTGGAGCAGGGCCAGTGGAACAGGGTGAACACCATGACGCACAGCGCCGTCTGCCAGGTCCAGCCTGCCGACAGCAGCAGCTCTCCGCCCAGACCCGCCACGCTTTGCAGGCTTCCCCCGCCGGTGAGGGCCATGAGCAGCACCGGCACCGTCAGCTCGTTGGCGGGTAGGGCCAGGCAAAAGGCCAGTAAAATGGCCCCATCCATTCCCAGAAACCTGCCAACAGGGTCCAGAAGGCCCACCGCCAAGGAAAGCAGTCGGGTATTGGCCAGGATCCACAGAACCACCCCCGCCGGGGCCGCCACCGTCAGGGCCCTGCCCGCCACGAACAGCGTCCGGTCCAGCAGCGAACGAATCAGGATCTGCCCGATCCGGGGCCGCCGGAAGGGAGGCAGCTCCATAATGAAGGTGCTCTCCTGGTTTTTGAGGACCGTCCCGGTCAACGCGCCTGAGACGGCCATGGCCCCCAGGACCCCCAGCATGACGCAGCCCGCCACCAGGACCGGGGCCCCCAGTCCTGGAAAGAACAGGCTTCCCAGCAGGATCAGGGTGGGGAACCGACCGTTGCAGGGCACCATGGCATTGGTGAGGATGGCCGCCAGCCGCTCCCGGGGGGAGTCGATGATTCGGCAGCCTGTCACGCCCACGGCGTTGCACCCCAGGCCCATGGCCAGAGTCAGGGCCTGCTTGCCGCAGCCGCCGCATTTGGCCATGCAGCCGTCCAGCAAAAAAGCCATCCGGGGCAGATACCCCACGTCCTCCAAAACCGTGAACAACGGGAAAAAGATTGCCATTGGCGGCAGCATCACGGAGATCACCCGGGCGGAGGTGGCGTACAGTCCGTCCACCAGCACCCCCCGCAGCCACCAGGGCGCCCAGGCAAGGATGACCGTCAACCGGTCATATCCCCAGTCGAACAGCCTGCCCAGCAGCTCCGAGGGGTAGTTGGCCCCCCAGACCGTCAGCCAGACGATGACAAACAGCAGCGCCAGTAAAATGGGAACGCCGTGGCGCCGACTCACCAGTATCCGGTCCAGGGTCAGCCGCCACCCCTCCGGTGCGGAGTCCCGGCTCTGGCAGACGGCGCAGACGGCCTCCGCGGCGGCAACTGGGTCCTCCCAGTGCCCCAAGGGCCGCTCCGGGCCGTCGCAGACCCGGTCGATCTGGGCCAGAAGGGCCTCCAGCCCCCGGCCCCGGTTGGCGGAGGTGGCCACCACCGGCGCGCCCAGTTCCCGCGCCAGGGCCTTCAGGTCCAGGCGCAGGCCCTGGCGCTCCGCCTCGTCCATCAGGTTGACGCAGACCACCACCCGGCGGCAGCGGGATAGCACCTGTAGCGTCAGGATCAGGCTCCGCTCCAGGCAGCTGGCGTCGCACACCGCCACTACGCAGTCCGAATCTCCGTCCTTCAGAAATTCCCCGGCGATGCGCTCGTCCTCCGAGGCACCGTCCAGGGTATATGTACCCGGCAGATCGATGAAAAGATATTCTGTTTTACCCCGGCGGGCCCGGCCCTGGGCCAGGCCCACTGTCTTGCCGGGCCAGTTGCCGGTGTGTTGCCGCAGCCCCGTGAGGGCGTTGAACAGAGTGCTCTTTCCCACGTTGGGGTTGCCCGCCAGGGCCACCTTTCGCATTCGTACCGGCTTGCTTCTCATTCACAGCGCACCCGGATCCGCCGCAGATCCTTGGTGCGCAGGGCCAGCACCGCCCCCCGCAGATAGAGGGCGGTCACGTC
>CANQQI010000006.1 GCA_947625945.1 uncultured Oscillospiraceae bacterium | reverse complement strand
GGGGAGCCTTTGAAGCAGGTGCTGGCGGAGCCGGTGACCCAGTGGGAAAATTCCCGGTACTACCTCTACGCCATCACCGGCGATGGAGCGCTGATGCAGGTGAGCCTGGACGGCAGCGTCCGCAACACCCTCTATCGGGCCCGGTATGGCGCACTCCGGGATGTGGACTACCAGTGCGGCATGGTGTTCCTGCTGGACGGGGACTATCTGGTGCAGCTGGACCTGACCACCATGCGGCAGCGGACCCTTCTGGAGGCCGAGGCCATGGTGGACTGCCAGTACATGGCCGAAAACCAGGTCTATTTCTGCCAGTCCAAGGGCCTGCATGAGATGCAGTACATCCTGAACCTGGAGACCCAGACCCTGGAGGAGCTCGTCTTCAACTAAAACATTGGCGCGGGGAAAATCCCCCGTGTCGCCCACAAACCCCAGGCCGGGGACCTGCACGGTCCCCGGCCTGGCTTTGCCAATGTCTGCGTCCCCCGTTAACGGTTTTTATTATCATTTTAGATTTGTTGACTTTTGCAAAGTCGAAAGATATAATATGATCGACCGAGAAAGGAATAGGAGGAGGATCGAAGTGGGGCGTCTATTTTTCGGTTCCTTAAAGCGGCATATTTTAAGCAACAAAGCTGTCAGCGCCATGCTGTTTTTGGGGGTATTTGTGGCGGTGCTTTGCATCAGCATCATCCTGGGATATGCCATGAAGCAGTATTTCTATTCGACTTCGTCCCCAGAGTATTCCACGGTCACCATAGAGCCTGGCGCGGAGCTGCTCGCCGACGTCCAATCCTTCCCCCAGGAAATAGACGCGCTGTTTGGATCGGATGTGTCGAATGTCCTCTATCTGGTCAGGGAATCTCCGAGCAGCGTCCTCATCGGCTGGCAGGGGTCGGAGCCGGACCGCTGGTTTCCCATGGTCAGCGGGCGCTTCTTTAACGCCCAGGAACAGCGGGAGGGGGCGAAAGCGGCCTACATCTCTTACGAGTATATTGGGAAAATCCCGGAGAAAGAGATCGAGCTGTTTTCAGATACCTATGAGATCATCGGGACGGGGTGGATCGCTACATTTAATATTCGCAGCGGCATTTCCGATCAGGCGCAGGCGGTCCTCTTTCCGGAAAAGGATCTCTCCCCCGAGGAGCAGGCAAACGTGGAGGAGACGCTTTTCACCATCCTCCCATACAAAACCTTTCTGCAAAATGCCTCTCCGGCCCTGATCCTCGTCCATTTTGACCACGCCTCCCGGTCGGACCTGCTGAGATACAGCGAAATTCTGCGCTCCCGTTTCCCCGATTCGCAGATCAGCTTCGTAAGCAAGGACTCCGCCAGCTCCTATAACTTCAATAACCAAAACGCCATGATCGGCGCGCTGTTTTTGGGCGTGGTCGCCTGTATCACGATCGTCCAGATCATGGAACAGTGGCTCGCGTTCTACAAAAAAGAGATGATGGTGTATCGCATCTGCGGAATGCGGAAGTTTACCTGCGTTCTGCTTCTATGGGGCCATTGGGCAATCGTGTTCATTGCCGGCTCGATCGCAGCGGTTTTGGCCCACATCCTTTGTTTTCCCATACTGGAAGTGATAGACGCGGACGCCGCCCCGGCCATTGGGCCGCTTTTGATCGTGCTGCTTCTGGTGTACTTGGCGACCATTCTGCTGACCGGGAAAAAAGTCAGTAACATCTTGCAAATTCAGGACAAAGGTGGACTGCAATGAACGCGATAAGACTTGCCCGTTATTTTTATTCCAGGCGGTACATGCAGGAAGCGGTTTTGATCGTTCAGCTGGTCCTGATGTTTGTGCTTTCGATGGTTGTATTTAGCCCCGTGGACGCCTTTCTGCAATTTGCGCAGGAAATAAAAGGGACTTATGCCGCCGTGGACGATTCGCGCACCCTGTTTTTTAATCCAAACGAAGCGGTTTATAATGCCTACACCAACGAAATAGACCCGGAATCCGCGGGCTTTGTAGACGCCGCCGCGAAAGACGCGCTGGCCTCCGCCGGAATCGACGGTCCCATGCGGATGGCGCTTTATTCCGCGTACATCGACGCGGGAACGGGAACCGAGTCGGAGGGAGACAGCCAGGACCAGCCGGCGGTTCGGAACCTGCTGGTTTACTCGGAGGAAATGCTGGAAGCCACCGGGCTTTTCAGCGGCGAGAGCGCCTCTTCCTCCGGGCAAAGGGGCGCCGTGCCCATCCTGATCAGTCCGTCTCTCGCGGGTTTGATCCCCCTGGGGGCGGAGGCCACCGTTACCCTTCAAGACGGCGATACGGGCATCCCCTGCGTGGTCGCCGGCGTTCTTTCAGACGAAGCCGTTCTGCCCACCTGCCACGGTTTTGGGAGCTTCCCGTCCCTATCCTGCTTCGGAACGAAGCTGTCCGATTATCCCGGGACGGATTTCATCGTGATGGGCTATGACCCGGCGTATTTCCCGGAGATCCAGTGGGAAAGCAGCTTCCTGGTGCCCCTGGAGGAGAACGCGGATGTGGCGGCAACCGTTCAAGCGCTCAATGTCCAGGTCGGCGCCTGGGGCAGCTTTGCCACCATGGGGGAGCTGGAGAAGGTGGCCTTTTCCCGCGTCTTTGTAAACAACTCCATGGCCATCCTGGAGTTCCTGCTGCTGAGCCTGCTGGCCTTTTTCGGCTACGGCGGATATCTGTTCCTCATGACCTTCCAGCGGCAGCAGGAGTTTTCCGTTTTCTTTCTCCTCGGCATGACCAGAAGGAAAATGCTGGTTCTGAACTGCGTCTTCGGGTGCGTGAATTTGCTGATCGCCCTGGTGATCGCCTATGCCAGCTATCCCTGGTTCCGGCAGCTGCTGGGAAGCGGCAGCTCCGCCACCGCTACGGTGGGCGTTGTTGGGCTGTCCTACTGCTTCGGGCTGCTGCTTTTGGTGCTGATCTTCAGTTTTCTTTCCGCGTTCCATCGGTTCCGCAACGTATCCACCATCTTTTTGCTTCAGGGAGGAGACTAGAAATGATCCAATTATCCGGCGTCGAAAAGGTGTACAACCCCAGAAAGCCCACGGAGGTTTTCGCCCTGCGGGATGTAAACCTGGAAATCCATTCCGGGGATTTTGTGGCAATCACCGGACCTTCCGGCTCCGGGAAGTCTACGCTGTTGCATATTCTCGCGGGCTTGGATACGGCCACATCCGGAAAATACTTCTTCCGGGGCCAGGACGTCTCCGCCATGTCCGATGGGGAAAAATGCCAATTGCGGAACAAGAAAATTGCCATCATTTTGCAGAGCTTTGGCTTGATTGGCACGGAGTCCGCCCTGAATAATGTAGTTCTGCCCCACATCATCGGCGGTACCTACAATAGGAAAATCGACCAAAAGGCCCGGCAGGTTTTGGAACAGGTGGGTCTGGGAAACGCCATCAAAAAACCGGTCAATCAGTTGTCCGGCGGCCAGCGGCAGCGGGTGGCCATCGCCCGGGCGCTGACGATGAATGTGGAGGTGCTTCTGGCGGACGAACCGACCGGCGCCCTGGATCAGCAAAACGCGGAGTCGCTGGTGCGGCTCTTGACGGAGCTGAATCAAAACGGATTGACGGTGGTCATCGTCACCCACAACATGGCCATAGCCGAAAAATGCCCCATCGCTTACGCGCTAAACGACGGCCGCTTGTCCCGTACCAGGTAACGACCAGCATTGGCAGGGGGACCTTCTGTAGACCGTCTCCATCGAAAAGGCCATACGCTGCGATAAAATAAGAATAATTCTCAAATAGGGATTGCATTTTTCCCTCCGATCCGATATAATATCCCAAAAGGCAGCCGAGGCCGCCGGAATTTTGATCAGGAGGTATGTCCCATGAGCAAATACGCAGGCACCCAAACCGAGAAGAACCTGGAAGCCGCCTTTGCCGGCGAATCCCAGGCCAGGAACAAGTACACCTATTTTGCCAGCGTGGCGAAGAAGGAGGGCTACGAGCAGATCTCCGCTCTGTTTCTGAAGACCGCCGACAATGAGAAGGAGCACGCCAAGCTGTGGCTCAAGGAGCTCCAGGGCATTGGCGACACCAAGGCCAACCTGGCCGCCGCCGCCGCCGGGGAGAACTACGAGTGGACGGATATGTACGAGGGCTTTGCCAAGACCGCCGAGGAGGAGGGTTTCCCGGAGCTGGCCGCCCGGTTCCGCCTGGTGGCCGCCATTGAGAAGACCCATGAGGAGCGCTACCGCGCCCTGTTAAAGAACGTGGAGACCGCCCAGGTCTTTGAAAAGAGCGAGGTCAAGGTGTGGGAGTGCCGCAACTGCGGCCACATCGTGGTGGGCACCAAAGCCCCCGAGGTCTGCCCCACCTGCAATCATCCCCAGAGCTATTTCGAGGTCCACGCGGAAAACTATTGATCCATACAACGCAAAAGAAGCCGGAGCAGCCGCTCCGGCTTCCTTTGCGGCTGTCAAAAACGAACGTTTTTGACAGCCTTCCAAACGGAACCCGCTGCGCTGGGCTTCCGTTTGGTGGGGATTGCAGGCTGACCCGCGCACTCGCCGGGGCCTTTGTCCCCGGCTCGCACACTCTCAGCCTGTAAGGTATTTTTTGCCAGGTACACGCCCCGGCAAAAAATGATTGAACTTGGTTTGCCGTCTGCGGACGGCAAACAAGGAAGCCGGAGCGGTCGCTCCGGCTTCTTTTTATATGGTCTCCAGGAAGCGCAGGAAGGCCGCCCGGCCCTCCGGCGTCCGCTTGTAGACCCCGGCGTCCTCCAGAACCCGGGCAAACACCAGCCCGGTCTCCTTTTTCACGACGTCCAGGGCGTTTTCCGCCGTCAGGGCGTACTTCCCTCGGAACCCCTCGGCCCAGGGGGCGTGCTTTTCCGTCAAAACGCTACCCCGCAGGTCTCCGCCATTTGCCAGGGCCTCCGCCACCGCCGCCAGCTCGACCTTCAGCCGGGCGGGGAGGACCGCCAGGCCCATCACCTCGATCAGGCCGATGTTCTCCTTTTTGATATGGTGCAGCTGGGCGTGGGGATGGTACACCCCCAGGGGATGCTCCGGCGTGGTGATGTTGTTTCGCAGCACCAGGTCCAGCTCATAGTCCGTCCCCCGGCGGCGGGCGATGGGGGTGATGGTATTGTGGGGCTCCCCATCGGTCTCGGCGTAGATGAAGGCCGCCTCGTCGGTATACCCCCGCCAGGCGGTGAGGACCCGATCCGCAAGGCTGATCAGCGCCTCCGGCGCCGGCCCGGTGAGCCGCACTACCGACATGGGCCACTTGACGATCCCCGCCCGAATTTGGGGGTAATCCCGGAACGCCACCGGCGTCTCCACGGGGGCGCGCTCCATGGGGAAGGTGTAGTGCCCGCCCTGGAAATGGTCGTGGGCCAGAATGGAGCCGCCCACAATGGGCAGGTCCGCGTTGGAGCCCACGAAATAGTGGGGAAACTGCCCCACAAAGTCCAGGAGCTTGGCGAAGCAGGCCCGGTCAATTTTCATGGGGGTGTGCTCCCGGTTGAAGCAGATGCAGTGTTCATTGTAATAGACGTAGGGGCTGTACTGCAAGAACCAGGGGCTGCCGTTGATGGTGATGGGCACCGGCCGGTGGTTCTGCCGGGCGGGATGGTTGACCCGACCGGCGTAACCCTCGTTCTCCCGGCACAGCTGGCACCGAGGGTAGGCGGCGGCAGGCAGATTCCGGGCGGCGGCAATGGCCTTGGGGTCCTTCTCCGGCTTGGACAGGTTGATGGTGATGTCCAAGTCGCCGTAAGGCGTAGGGGCGATCCACTTCACGTCCTTGGCGATCCGGTCCCGGCGGATGTAGTTGGTGTCCTGGCAGAATTGGTAGTACCAGTCCGTGGCGGCCTGGGGGCTCTGGGCGTACAGGGCCCGGAATTTTTCCGTCACCTGGGCGGGCCGGGGGGTCAGGCGGCCCATGAGGGCCGTGTCGAACAGGTCCCGGTACACCGGCGAGTCCTCCGGCACCACGCCCCGTGCGCAGGCGTCGTCGGTCAGGATCTGCAGCACCTGGGGAAGGTCCACCCGGTCCCAGGTCTTACCCGGATCGGTGTAGGAATCCAGCTTCAGCGTCTCTAAAAGGGCGTTGACCGCCCACGCCGTCTCCCCCTCCTCAATCAGCCCGGTGGAACGGGCGTAGGAAATCAGCTGAGAAATCGCTTCATTGACCATGGCGCTTGCCTCCAAATGATTTGGGCCTTTCGCCCCCGAATAGGGCCATTATAGCCCATCCGATTCCTTCCGTCAAGGAATTTTCCGGCCCCTATCCGATCAGCGCGGCCTCCCAGGGGCCCAGACAGCCGCCAAAGGGCGAGGCGCTGAGCAGCTCTTGCCGCCCGGCGTAATGGGGCAGGGGCGCGGCGCCGTCCTTGCAGTGGAGCAGGAGGGTGACTTGGTCGCCACTTAGCTTCATGGTCAGGGCGGCGGTCCCGGACCGGTCGTCTACCTGGTAGGCCGTCACCTGGCCCCGGTACAGGCAGGGGTGGGCGCGCCGGGCGGCGGTGAGCCGGCGATACCAGTCGAAAATCGCCGGGACCTGATATTTTTCGTCCCATACCATACCCCGGCGGCTGTCCCCGTCGCCGCCCCCGTCCATGGCGTATTCGTCGCCGTAGTAGATCATGGGCATTCCGGGCAGCAGCAGCTGGAGGGCTGCCGCCATCTTCAGCTTGGGCAGACTGCCTCCCGCCGCCCGGAGGAACCGCTCCGTGTCGTGGGAGCCGATCAGGTTCCACAGCACCCCGAAGACGGCGGGGTGGAGATTCCCCCGCAAAAAACCCAGATTTTCAAAAAACGCGGACACCGGGATACATTCCCGAGCCACCAGATCCAGGACGCTGTTGTAAAAGTGGTAGTTCATCACGCTGTCCCACTCTTCGCCCTGGAGGAAGTCCCCGGCGTAGTGCCACTCCTCCCCGATCAGCAGGGCGTCGGGCTTCTCCGCCTTGACGGCCTCCCGGAACCGCCGCCAGAACCGGTGGCTCACCTCGTCGGCCACGTCCAGCCGCCATCCGTCGATGCCGCAGGCGCGGACCCAGTACCGGCCCACGTCCAAAAAATAGGCCTCCACCTGGGGATTGCGCAGGTTCAGCTTGGGCATCCCGCCGAAATAGCTGAAGGTCTTGAAATTGGGGATCTGCCCCCAGGCGCTTTTCAGGGGGAAGCCCTCGATGTAGTACCAGTCGATGTAGGGGGAGGCGGGGCCGTTTTTCTCAATGTCGGCGAAGGCGAAAAACTGGCGGGAGGTGTGGTTGAACACCGCGTCCAGAATGACCTTCATGCCCAGCTCATGGGCCCGGTTCGTAAGCTCCTTCAAATCCTCCAGGGTGCCCAGAGCGGGGTCCACGGCGTAATAATCCAGGGTGTCGTATTTGTGGACGGTCCCGGCCCGGAATACCGGGGTCATGTAGAGCACGTCCACCCCCAGGGCCTGGAGATGGTCCAGCCGCTGGATGACGCCCCGGATGGTGCCGCCCAGATCCCGCCGGTGATCCACCGGGGCCCGGTACCACTTCTTTTCCGCGATTTCTCCTTCCGGGGCGAAGCTGGCGGGGAAGATCTGGTACACCACCCGGCCCGCCGCCCAGTCGGGGACGGTGAGCCGTTCCTCCTCCCGCAGATTTTGGGGACAGTCGAACATCCGCTCAATATCTGTAAAAGGCACGGGGGAAAATTCGTAGTTTCCGTAGTAGACGGTCTCCCCATCCGCCCCCCGGAGCTCAAAAAAGTAGCGCAGGCAGACCACATGGAAGGCCAGCTCTACCTCAAAATAGTCGCTGACCCGGTCCTGGGCGGCAAGGGACATGGCAACAATCCGGCGGGTGTCCTTCCGCCAGAGGGGCAGGTACTTGTCCTGGCAGTGCAGGAGGACCTCCCGCACGTCCCTCTTTTTCACCCGGATACGGAACAAAAACCGGTCCTTGTCCAGGGCAAAGCAGTACCTTGCGTCGGCAAAGTGGCAGACTGCGGCGTACTCCATGGGCGATCCCTCCCGTCTTTTTCCCTATTCTATCAGAACCGGGCCCGAAATGCAAGGCCGTGAAAAGGACAAGACCCCCGCCGGCGCGGGGGTCTTGGCATTCAATTTACGGTTCCTCCGGCAGAAATTCCACCTGCCCGTCCTCCAGGCGGTAGATGGCGCCCAGGACCGTCTCCTCCGGGAAGCTGGAGCGCAGGATCTCCACGCCCCGGCGGACATTCAGGACGCAGGCCTTTTCCTCGTCCCGCTCCTGGCCGATGGCCAGGCGGATCTCGTCGGTGATGGACTTCACATACCCGTCCGGGTCGTGATGGATCGCCGCGTCCACCGCGCCGCAGTGGGTGTGCCCCAGCATCACCACCAGCCGGCAGCCCAGATGGGAGATGGCGTATTCCACGCTGCCCAGCTGGTGAGAGGACAGCACGTTTCCGGCCACCCGGATGACGAACAGCTCCCCGATGCCGCAGGAGAAAAGATCCTCCGGGATGACCCGGGAATCGGAGCAGGTGATGATCACGGCGAAGGGCTTCTGGCCCTCCAGGGCGGTTTTCCGCCGGATCTCCGGCGAAATATCCCCGGTGGGGGTGACGGATTGTAGGTAGGCCCGGTTTCCGGCCTTTAGCCGGTCCAGGGCGTCGGCCGCCGAACAGGGAACGGACGCGTTCATGGGGATCCCTCCTTCTTTTTCTTTCTTTAATTATATTGTACTTCCGCCCCGCCGTCAAGACGCGTTTCTTCCGCCGGGACCCTACCGGCGGTATAAAAAACACCCTCCAAATGATCCGGATGGTGAGTTTAAAAGGCCAAATGGCGGTGCTATAATCGAAAGAAAAAAGGAGGAATTAATGATGATCAACCTTTCGGAAAACATCCGTGCCCAGCGCCGGGCCCATTCCCTGACCCAGCAGCAGCTGGCGGACGCCCTGGGCGTCACCGTCGGGGCGGTCTACAAGTGGGAGGCAGGCTTGTCCGCGCCGGACCTGTCGATTCTTGTGGAGCTGGCGGACCTGTTCGACACCTCGGTGGACGTGCTTTTGGGTTATGAGGTAAAGAGCAACAAGCAGGCCGATACGGTTGCCCGGCTCAAAGGGTATCTGCAAAACCGGGATGCCCAGGGACTTGCCGAGGCGGAAAAGGCGCTGCTGCGCTATCCCAACAGCTTTGAGATCGTCCACCAAAGCGCGATGCTCTACTATCTTTTCGGCCTGATGACCGGTGAACAGCCGCAGCTGCGCCGGGCAATAGAGCTTATGGAGCGTTCCATGTTACTGCTGGGGCAGAATACGGACCCAAAGATCAGCGAAATTTCCGTCACCTACGACATGGCGGGGGCGTACATGGAGCTGGGAGAGGCGGAAAAAGCCCTGGAACTGCTGAAAGGCAGCAATCCCAGGGGGATCAACGACGATGTGATCGGTCAATATCTGGCAGGCTACTGCGACCGCCCGGAGGAGGCGGAGGAGTACCTGTCCACGGCCCTGGTCTCCGCCGCCGCCATGCTGATCCAGACCGTCATGGGCTATGTGAACGTGTACTTTAAGCGGGGGGATTTTGCCTCCGGCGCCGCGATCCTGGAACTGGCGACCGGGTTCTTTGCGGGGCTGAAGCGGGCGGGAAAAAGCAACCTCTTTGACAAGAGCTGTGTGGGTTTCGAGGTCTGCCTTGCCCACGCCCAGCTGAAGCTGGGCAGATTCGATGAGGCCCGGGCCTCTCTGCTGGCGGCGAAAAAGCTGGCGGAGGAATTTGACCGGGACCCCGACTATTCTGCCGGCGGCCTGCGTTTTGCCGGCGCCGCCAAGGGCCAGACGGCCTTCGACACCTTGGGCACCACCGCCATGGAAGCCGCCGCCGCGGCGATCCATAGCATGGAGAACGAATCGCTCCGCAAGCTGTGGGAGGAGATCACCCATGAACCGTAACGCAACCCGCCGGGAATCGCCTTCCCATTTTTACAGAGGGTACCGGACGGCAAAGCGCCCCGCTTTGAAACGGCCCAGGCGCCCCATTTTATGACTGGGGCGCTTCGGGACCGCAATCCAGGGTGACGCCGCTTACCTCCGCCGGATGGTTTCCCCCCTGGTCCCAGCCGCCGATGGTATAGCGAAGCAGGACCCGCAGCTCCGTTCCAACCAGGCATCCGATCTCCACGGAGTACTCCTTCTCGCCGCATTCGACGAACAGCGCCTCCTGTTCCGTGAGCTTCAGGTGTTCCAGAAGCTTCGGCACGTTCACACCGCAGTGTTTGAGCGCTTCGGTGGCGTTTTCATTGACATATCCCGGCGCGGGGCGCAGGACCCGGGCCTGGCGGCGGGGGAGGCCGATCCATCCAAAGTCCGAGGCTTCGTAGGAGACCGTCTCGCCGCTCAACCGGATGCCTTGCACGGGCACAAGCAGTATACCGGTTGGGGCGAAGGTAATCGCCGCTCCTTCGGGAAGCGCCCGGAGATTCACCACCACCGCCGACGCCCAGCCGCACCGGAAGCTCTCCACCGGCGCGCAGGAGCGGTCCTTTCGGAGATTGGGATAGGCGTACGCCCAGTATGCCTCGCCCCGGCTATAGCGGGCCTCCGCCAGCCGGAGCCCCAGACGGGAAAGCTGGGTCTCCGTCCCGTTCATAAGCGTCTCGTACATGCCCTGGGCCGTGAGCGTGTCGGCTTGCTCCACCGCCGTGAAGAATTTTTCCATCTGCCGGTCATAGGCCTGGTCCGTCAGCCGTTCCCCGGCGAACCCGTCAAAATAGTCGTGAAGGGCCTTCTCGGCGTACTTATTTCCCGCCTGGGCGGCCTTTTCCAGCCACGACCGGCCCGCTTGCGGGTCCTTCCCGCAGCCGATGCCGTTTGTGAGCAAGACGCCCACATTGCTCATGGCGTTGATATTCCCGGCCTGGGCGGCCTTCATGAACCACCGAAAGGACGCCGCCATGTCCGGCTGTAAAGGCCCCTCGTCCCAGGGCATCATGATACTGGCGATGCTCGGGACGCCGTGGAAGCGCTTGTGAAAATAGAGATTGCCCACGGCAAACATGGCGTCCCCGCTGCCCTGATCCGCGGCGCGCTTATAGAATTTGAACGCCTCCTCCAGCCGGCCCTCCTGCTCCAATTCCAGTCCACGCCGGATATTTTCGAGCGTCCCGGCCTTGGCCACCGCGTCGTGGGCCCTGGCGAAGCGGTCCTGGACTTCATAGATGTCTCTGTCGATGATGGTGTAGCTGTGCAGGCACGCCGCCCCCGGCACGGGCCGCAGGTCCCGGTCCAGATACCACCAGTCGTAAAGCGGCTCCCGGTTGAAGTCGTCCGCGTCCGGGCCGTCCTCGCGCACATAGGCGTAAACCTCCACCACCCCGTCGGCGTCCAGTCCCGCAAAGTGGTACACCCTTTCGGGTTCAAAGAAGAAGAACCCCAGGGCGTTCAGCGTGGAGCCCCGGGCGTCGCCCTCCAGGGTTTCCGTCAGGCAGGCGGCGGGCAGCCGCTCCCCCGGCGACGCCTTGACGTAGCGCTCCAGCCATTGCCGCTGGGTCTCGCTGCCGTTTTCCCAGGCCCGGTATCTCCAAAAATTGGCGGCGGCGGGATAAAAGGCCTCCTCCGGCGCGGCCTTGCTCTTCTCCTCAAAGAATGCGACCATCCGCTCCATGGCGCCGGCGTTCCCGGAGACGCATTCCTCCGCCAGGGCACAGAACGCCGGACTTTCCCAGTACCGGTCGCTGTCAGGCGGGGCGCATCTGACGGGCAACAGGAAGTACATCCCCCTTGCCTGCAGATTGAACATGGCCTGGCGGATGGGGTCCTCTCCCTTGAAGTAGACATCTTTCAGCTCCCTGCAGTCAAAAAACGAGCTTCGCGCCAGCGCCTCCAGATATTTGGGGAGCGATATCGACGTGATCCCGCAACTATAAAAGGCCAGAGGGTCGATGCGCTCCAAAGACCGTGGGAAATGGACCTTCTTGAGGCCGGGAAGAAACGAAAAGGCATCGGTCCCAATACGCCGCACCCCCTCCGGCACGGTGAACTCCGCCCCCGCCGCCGAGGCCGGGCAGTAGAGCAGCGTGTCGCCGGAGGCGGTTCGCACCGGCTCTACAATGCCGCTGCCCGTGAACGCCGAGCCGCTGACGTCTCGCGCGCTGTCCGGGATGACGATGCGCTTTAGTTTTTTGCACCCATCAAAGGCTTTGTTTTCGATCCGCCTGAGCCCCTCGCAAAGCGTCACGCTTTCCAGATTCTCACAGCCGGCGAAGGCCTTCCCTCCGATGGTCCGCACCGACGCCGGGACGGATACGGATACCAGCTCCCGCCGTCCCTTCAGCACCCCCGGGAGGAGCCTTTTGGTGCCCGCCGGCACGTTATAGTGCTTCACGACCGAGTCCGGCGCCGTAAATTCCGGCTTTCCCTCCGCAGACCCGGTTTCCGGGTGTTGATTCTGCGGGTTTTTATTGCGTTTGTTCAGCCAATAATTCAAAAAATCAGTGATCATGGGTCTTTACCTCCAAGGTATTGTTCAATCCGACGGCCGCCCGTCTTTTCCGTCCGAGGCCGGCTTCTCCTTGGGCCGGTACACCAGCATGGCGGCCTCGATGGAATCCACCACGCTGACCATGTGATACTTGAGGGCGAAGAGGATGTCCGAATACTCCGGGTACCGGGCCTTTGCCTTTTTGAGCAGGGGGAGGACGAAATGGCGGGTCTCCTCGATGTACGCCCGCAGCTTCTCCTCGGAAAAGGTCCCGGCCATGCTGGAGACGTTGTGACAGCGGTCAATGATCTTCGTAATGGACGCCTCCCGGCACTCCGCGATGGCGTTATAATAGCGAATTTTGGCGATCTCCTTGGTCTCGCCGTCCCGAATGTCGAAGGTCAGGAGCCGCACGATGTTTTTGACCGTCTCATTGACCGGAAGCTCCGCGAGGCCCACGCCGCAGTCCTCGCAGACATCGTGCAGGAGCGTAGCGGCGATGATCCCGTCGTCCCGGATGCCCAGGCTCAGGGCGTTGCAGGCCATGGTCAGGGGGTGGATGATGTACGGTTCGCCGCTTTTGCGGAACTGCCCCGTGTGCTTTTCCCTGGCGAAGCCCAGCGCCCGTGTGGTTTCCGGCATGTTGGCTCCGGCGGCGAAGCCCCGGATATAGGTGTACATTTTCTCTGCGTTGAAGATGGATTTTGACATATCGGAATACGCTCCTTTCGATCCAGGGCCGGGAAACACGGCCCGAAAACCCGTCAATTTCTCGCCTGAGCAAAGGCGGTCACGGGGAAGGGTTTTGGATGCTTGATCCTGGGCGGGCGGGCCTGCCGGTTTTTGAAAAAAGTCGGAGCGAACGATCGAAAGTCCGCTCCGACGTGGTGCGGGCAACAGGATTCGAATCTGCACGCCATTGGCAGTGGAACCTAAGGGCGACGTCACCTTGGTGAAGGTTTCATTGAAGGACGCCCAATAGCAGGATCGGCTTCATGGAGAAATGTCTTTGAGCCTTCCTAAGTCAGCGGTATGCGGTTTGAACGTAAAGGGTTACTGATTCTTCCCCTCCCCGGAGACGCGGAAACATGATGCTGGGGACAGGCCGTAGTATTTTTGAAAAGTCCTGAAAGCTGCTGATATTCGGCATAGATCTGTTTCACCAGGTGCCGGACCTCCGAGACGATGGTCACCATATCCAGAAAAATCCCGGATGACGTGGTAGAGGTCGACTTGGACTTAGACGAGCTGGATGTCACCGCCGCGGAGTCCATGCGCTTAAGAGTTTCACGATCATTCCGTCGATCAGTTGGGCGACCTGACGCGGGGGCAATGCGCAATTCTGCTGCACCCAGTAGTGGATCACGCCCGTTCCGCCCATAAAGAGGAATTGGAAGGCATAGTCACGTTCTTCTGAGGAATATGGCAGGGCGTCCCGTAGCTGGATGTCCAGAAAACGCCGGAAAATACGCCGGCTGATGGCCTGATTCAGTTCGGTGTAGTGATCGCAGTAAACCAACAGCCGGAACATCTCCTTGTTGTTCTGAATATAGGAGAGCATTGGTTCGGTGTGGACATCCGTCTGCTCCTGCATCTCTTGGACGTATTCCAGCAGGCTGTCTGCCAACTCGTTGCCCATCTCTTCATAGAGGGCGGGCACATCATTGTAATAGGCGTAGAAAGTGGAGCGGTTCAGTTCGGCATATTCGCACAACTCCTTCACCGTAATGTGGTCTACCGGCTTTTCCCGCAGCAGATCCAGCAGACTTTCCCGCAGCAGACGCTTGGTCAGGCGGGTACGCTGGTTCTCCCGGGCCTCAGTTTTTTGTGCATTTCGTGGATTTTCTGAAAAATGGCGCAAGCCCAACACTTCCTTCCGATTTGTCGGTTTTGCGACGTTTAGAATACATATTGATGATTGCAAACCAACAGTGTGTTTTATATAATACACCATAGCGGAGCCAATCGTCAAGCCCCAGAAAGAAAAAAGTAAGGAGCGTACAAAAATGAGCAAGGAAAAAACCGCCCAGGGCAGAAGCAAGCTGCCCATTATCATCGTGTGCATCCTGCTGGTGATTGCGCTGGTCGTGAACATCGTTTGCATCCAGATGTTCTCCGCCATCAACGCGTTCATGGCGGCCAACCTGAACACCAGGCTGCCGGGACACCACAGCTCCACCACAGCGGAACAGCTCACTCCCGAACAGGCTAAGGAGGCCGCCCTTACTATGGCGGAGGAACTAGCCGCTGAGGGTATCGTGCTATTGGAGAACAAAAACGCCGCCCTGCCCCTGGAGAGTGGCGCCAAGGTCAACCTGTTCGGCTACGCCTCCGTTTCCCCGCTGTACGGCGGCACCGGCTCCGGCGCCAGCGACGCCTCCGCCAACGCTGACCTGATCTCCGGCCTCACCAGTGCTGGCTTTGAAGTCAATCAGGAGCTGGTGGACTTCTACAAAAACTCCGGGGTCAAGCGGCCTGACCAGTCAGGCTTTACCGGTTCCAACTTCACCCCTGCCGAGGTGCCTGCTTCCCAATATGGCGATGCTCTCCTTCAGAACGCCAAATCCTTCTCCGATGTGGCCATCGTCATGTTCTCCCGGATCGGCGGCGAGGGCGGCGATCTGCCCATGGATATGGAGGCGGCCGGCTACACTGGCGTGGGAAACCGCAAATATCTGGAGCTGACCCAAGATGAGGAGGATCTGCTGGCCCTCATCAAGGAACAGGGGTTCGGCACCGTTGTGGTGCTCATCAACTCCTCCAATGCCATGGAACTGGGCTTCCTGGAAGATGACAGTATCGACGCCGCGCTGTGGATCGGCGGCCCCGGCAGCCGGGGCATGAACGCGGTGGGGAAGGTCCTGTCCGGGGCGGTGAACCCCTCCGGTCGCCTGCCCGACACCTACGCATACGACCACAGCACCGCTCCCGCATACTGGAATGCCGGTGATTTCACTTACAGCAATCTGAATAAGCGTAACTATGTGGAGTATGTCGAGGGTATCTATGTGGGCTACCGCTATTACGAGACCCGGTACATCGACAATGCCACCGGGGAGTGCGACGAGACTGCCTACCGGCAGGTGGTCCAGTATCCCTTCGGCTACGGCCTCAGCTATACCTCCTTTGAGCAGACAATAGAGAATTTTACTACTGAAAATGGAACCATCACCATGGAGGTGAAGGTGACCAACACCGGCGATACCGCTGGAAAGGACGTGGCCCAGGTCTACTTCACCGCCCCTTACACCGTAGGTGGTATTGAAAAAGCCCATGTTGTGCTGGCCGCCTTCGGCAAGACCGACCTTTTGGAGCCGGGGCAGAGCGAGACGCTCACCCTGTCCTTTGCGGCGGACGACATGGCTTCCTATGATGAGAACGGAGCCGGCTGCTACGTTCTGGAGGCCGGGACCTATCAGATCAAGCTCATGGCCAACGCTCACGAGGTCATCGACAGCCGTGAGTACACGGTGAATCAGACCGTCACCTACGGCGAGGGCAGTCCCCGCGCCACGGACCTGACCGCCGCTGTCAACCGCTTTACCGATGTGTCCACAGGCCAAATTACGCAGTATGTCTCCCGCGCCGATTGGGAGGGCCCCACCCCCACCGCGCGTCAGGACGGAAAGACCGCCTCTGATGAGACTGTGGCCGCTTTCTCCAACCCTGCCGTCTACGATGACGATCCCAGCGCCCAGCCCATCACCTTTGCAAACAACGGGCTGACGCTGGAGGATATGGCGGGGCTTCCTTACGACGATCCCAAGTGGGGACGTATTCTGGAGCAGCTTAGCGTTGAGGATATGACCAGTATGATTGCCAACGGCGGCTGGTCTACCCCCGAGGTTGCCAGCGTGGGCAAGCCTGCCACCAACGATTTGGACGGCCCCGCCGGTATCAATAGCTTGGTCAGCAATCTCCAGGGCGTGTCCTATCCCAGCGAAGCGCTGATCGGCGCCTCCTGGAACCAGGCTCTTCTGGAGGAATTCGGACAGACTTTCGGTGCTGAGGCTGTTGCCAACCATGTGGTGGGCCTGTACGCACCCGCCGTCAACATCCACCGCACCCCCTATTCTGGCCGCAACTTCGAGTACTACTCCGAGGACGCGCTGCTATCCGGCAAACTGGGTGCGGCAATGGTCAAGGGCTATGCCAGCCAGGGCGTTTACGGTTACGTGAAGCACTTTGCCCTCAACGACCAGGAGAGCAACCGCCTGTCCATTTCCGTGTGGTGCAATGAGCAGGCCATGCGGGAACTGTATTTGAAAGCCTTTGAGATCGTGGTGAAGGAAGGCAAGACCACAGCCATCATGAGCTCCTATAGTAATCTGGGCAACACCTGGGCCGGTGGCAGCCATGCTCTGCTCACCGAGGTACTGCGAGACGAGTGGGGCTTCCAGGGCATGGTTATCACCGACTCAGCTATGGGCAACACCAGTTGGATGGACGTGAACCTGGCCATTCGCGCCGGCGGAGATATGATGCTGTGCCTCATGGGAGTCAACCTGGACAGTAGCACCAACACCGCTCAGCAGGCCATGCGTCGGGCCAGTCACAACATCCTCTACACCCAGGCCAACAGCGCCGCTGTGTCCGCCGCCGCGGATACCTCTCCCTACTGGTTGATCCTTCTGGTGATTCTGGATACCGTAGTGGTGTGTGCTGCCCTGTTCGTCTTCCTGCGGAGTGTGAAACTCAATGTTCCTGTAAAGATCCTGATTGTCATTCTTGTGGCTGCCGTCTTCACGCTGATTTTCTGGTTCTGCTTCTTCCGCACTGGCGGAGTGGCGGCTGCCGACCCCAATGCTACCGCGTCTTCCACCTCCGAGGAGCCGACGCAGTCTGAGACTCCCACGGAGAGCGAGGAACCCAGTGAGCCTGTGTCCGATGTATTCATGGAGTTGACCGGAGCGGGCCTGGACGACGGCGCCTGGCTCACCGGAAAGATCGTCCTCAAGAGCGACGGTACCTTTTCCACTATGGTGACCTACAGCGCCGAATACGCCGATATTGAAATCGACACAGGCACCTGGACCGCTGACGGTGGTACGCTGACCCTCACCGGCAATCTTGAGTACACTGTCACAGCGGAGGGCGACACCTATAAAATCCAGTTCGTCAACGCGGAAACCGGTATCACCGTGGAGGTGGCCGGAACAATTGGCAGCTCTCAGAGTGCGGGCGGCGATGCCGAACTCACTGGCGCGGGCCTGGACGACGGTGCCTGGCTCACCGGCAAGATCGTCCTCAAAGGCGACGGTACCTTCTCCACTATGGTGACCTACAGCGCCGAATACGTCGATATTGAAATCGACGCTGGCACCTGGACCACTGACGGTGGTACGCTGACCCTCACCGGCAATCTTGAGTACACCGTCACGGCGGAGGGCGACACCTATAAAATCCAGTTCGTCAACGCGGAAACCGGTATCACCGTAGAGGTGAAAGGCATGGTAAAGTGACCACATCTTGAACGAAATCAACGCGAAGACCAGCACTGTCTGACCTCCCGCGCCTCACCTCCTACTTCTCTAAACGCCAATGCCCTCCTCAATGAAAGGGAGGGCATTGGCGTGTCACGCTTTCTGTTTTCGGTAGTCTCCCGGCGCCACGCCGGTCACAGTCTTGAACACCCGGGAGAAGTGGCTTTGGGAGGAAAACCCCAGGTAGCTGCTGATGGTGAGCAGGCTGCGGTCGGTATGCCGAAGCAGGTGCTTTGCCTCGTTAACCTTAAAGTGCTGGATGAAATCAGCCAGGTCAACGCCCTGCTCCTTTTTGAAACGTGTGGACAGGTAGCTTCGACTGTAATGCAGCGCTTGGGCGATCTCCTCTGTGCGGATAGGTTCTGACAAGTGATGCAGGATGTAGGAAGCGACCTTTTGCGCCAACTCTGAGCGAGCGCCGAAATCGTTGATCCGGGCCACCTGCCCGGTGAAATTGCGAACCATACTGAGTTGGAGGTTGACAATAGTATCCAGCGAAGACAGGCGCTCGCATTTTTTGATGTAGGAATCACTAAGGCGCATGGCGTCCTCCACATCCATTCCGCCCTGTACGGCAGCCCGCGACACCAGCGTTGTGGTAACAGTAAAGATGTTCTTCTCCTGCCGGAGCGTGTCCGAAGCGATCTGTCCGGGCTTCACGGCGGGAGCGTGTGAGGTCCACTCTTCTAACCGCTCTACATCGCCGCCGCGAACCAGAGCCAGCATCTCCTGTTCGATCTGATAGGCGTGGTAGACATCCACAGCGCCTCCCGGCGCAGGCTCGTCAAAAGTTCCGCGTGTCTGCTCCTCCGTGGCCTGACGGCGGAGGGCCGCCTGTTCCAAGTCGGTCACCCGTAAGTCGCCGTGTCCGAGCCTCTCGCCACAAATCATGTAGTTGACCATACACAGGATCTCCAAGAGAAAATCCAGCGGCAAAGGAATGATGGCGCCGAGGGAAGCGACAAACTGTTCGACCTCACCACGGGGCACGTCCAGGTCGAAGGCCAGGCGGCGTAGCTCCGCCGGCGTGCGGGGGATCTGACGGCAGGGACCCATGACAACCGCATGATCCATGACATGGATCACACCGTAAAAGTCGAAGTCCCCGGTGATAAAATACCCTACCTGATCTTTTGACGCAAGGACCTGTTGCTCATGAGGCAGGATCGGATCAACAGGGAGGGGCATCACACTGTGAAAAGATGTCTTCTGGCCCCGCTCATAAATGCGGACCGGCACACTGGACAACCTGCTGATGGCGCGACAGAGATAGGGATAGTCTATGGTTGCCACGATCCATACCTCCTTCTGGCAACGGCCTTATGAAGTTAGAACAATTCTACCATAAATCAAACAACAATGCAAGAAAAGTTTGTGCAGAACCGATATAATAATAACATGGTGGGAACTATTCCACAAAAAATGAGAAGGGGATGTATGCGGTATGAAAACGAGCGAAATGCTCAAGCGGAAGCCTTTTTCCTCCAGGATCAAAGATGAGAATGTCACGGCGCGGGAGCGGTGGCTGGGGTATCTCATCGGCCCGGCCGGAGCCCTGCTGCTCAACGCGGTACTGGCCACGTACCTCAACGTGTACTACACCGATGTGCTGAAGCTGACGACCGTGTGGGGCGGCGCTTTTTTGGCTGTGTTCCCGGTGATATCCAAGGTCATCGACGCCATCACCAATGTGATCATGGGGTACATCATTGACCGCACCCGTACCGCCCAGGGCAAAGCGCGGCCGTGGCTATTGCTGAGCGCCCCGCTGGTTGCCGTTTCCGGCATCCTCCTGTTCACTGTGCCAAGCGTAAACGAGACGGTCCAGGTTATCTGGGTGATGCTCAGCTATAACCTGTTTTACTCCTTCGCCTATACCATTTACAACATGAGCCACAATCTGATGGTGCCGCTCTCCACCCGCGATACCACCCAGCGCGGCAAGCTCTCTGTTTTCAACCAGGTCGCCTCCATCATGATGTCCGGTATCGTGGTGGCGCTGCTTTTCCCCATGGTGATCATGCCCATGCTGGGGGTGGACAAGGGAAAGTGGATCGCGCTGATGTCGGTGCTGTCCATCCTGGCCCTGCCGCTTACGCTGTTGGAGTATTACTTTACCAAGGAGCGTGTCACGGAGGAGACCGGCGGGGACGAGCGGAAGATACCCTTTGTCCTCCAGCTGAAAATCATTTTTACCGATAAGTACATCCTGCTGATCCTGGCCTACTTCCTTATTTACACCGTGGGAAGCTGTGTCAAGAACCTGGGGCTCGTGTACTTCTGCAACTATGTGCTTGGTACATATAACGACGGCATCACCCAGACCATGGTTTCCGCCATCGGCGGGATCCCCATGGGCATCGGCATCTTCGCCGTGTGGCCACTGGCAAAGCGGTTCGGCAAACGGAACGTGACGCTGGCGGGCTTCATCCTGTATGCCCTCGGCGGCGTCATCTGCTGTGCGGCCCCGCGCAATATGGTCGTGGTGCTGGTTGGACAGTTCATCAAGAACATCGGCGGTTTGCCCTGTTCCTATGTGTTCATGGCGCTGTTTGCCGATGTGCTGGACCATGTGGAGTGGAAGTCCGGCATCCGCTGTGACGGCACCGCCATGTCTGTCTACAACATTATCGCGGTGGCCATGGTGGGCATCTGCACCGGCATTTTCAACGGGATGCTGGCTGGGGCCGGCTATATCGCCCCCACCATTGACGCCGCCGGAAACACCGTGGCCGCCGTGCAGCCCGCCGCTGTTGAACAGGTCATCATCTTCGCCTTTTTGGGGCTGGAGATCATCACGGGCCTTGTGCTGGCCGGACTTTTAGTATTCCTCAGCGTAGAAAAGACCGTCCCCCTGAAGCAGGCGGAGATCAAGGCCCTGCGTGAGGGAACGGAATTAGAGCCGGTGGACGTAAAGCTCACCGCCAAGGAAGCCGCCGCCTGGGAAAAGGAGCGGAAGGCCGGCGCGGCGTTCCGAACCAAGGTCCAGCGGGAGCTGAAGCGGTAACGCGAGGCGCCTGATATGAAAGCGATCCGTTTGAGAACAGAGTATCTGGAAAACCCCATTGGCATCGACATGCCCCGGCCCCGGCTGTTCTGGAACTGCGAGGGTGGCGTCACCCAGACAGCCTATCAGATCACAGCGGTCTGCGGTGGCAAGACCGTCTGGGACAGCGGAAAGGTGACCTCCCACCGGATGACCGGCATCCCCTTTGGCGGACAGCTTGCCTCCCGCATGAAAGTAGAGTGGACCGTCACTTTGTGGGATGAAAACGACGAACCCGGCCCCGCAAGCACCGCGTTCTTTGAGATGGGGCTGCTGAATCCTACCGACTGGACTGCCAGGTGGATCACGGGGGATTATAAGGTCCATAAAAAACAGCGATATCCCGTGGACTGCTTCCGCAAGGTGTTCCAAGGGGGAGAAGGGACCTCCGCCCGTCTGTACGTCACCGCCTGCGGGCTGTATGAGGGCCGCCTGAACGGGCGGCGGATCGGGGACTTTGTGCTGGCTCCCGGCCACACCGACTACCGCAAACGGGTCCAGTATCAGACCTACGACGTGACCGGCCTTCTCCGAAACGGGGAAAACGAGCTGACCTTCCAGCTGGCGGACGGCTGGTATCGCGGCTCCTGTGGGGCCTGGGGCCTGAAGAACCAGTACGGCACGGAGACCAAGCTGCTGGCCCAGCTGGAGTTGACCACTGCCGACGGAAGCGTTACCGCTGTCTGTACCGACGGAAGCTGGGAATGGTCCAACGACGGTCCCATCCGCTTTGCCGACAACAAGGACGGCGAGATTGTGGAGGCCGGGCGTGTGCCCAGCTATTCCGGCAGGGCCAAGGTCACCCGGCATGGGGTCGTCCCCACCGCCTCCAACAACGTGCCCGTCACCGAGCATGAGACCCTCAAGCCGGTCCTTATCACCACCCCCTCCGGCAAGAAGGTGCTGGACTTTGGCCAGAACATCGCCGGGTATGTATCCTTCGTTTTGAACGCGCGGGCAGGCCAGCGGGTGCTTCTCCGATTTGGGGAAATGCTGGATAAAAGCGGGGAGTTCACCCAAAAGAACATCCAGTGCTCCAACAAGAAGATCACGACGCCCCTCCAGCAGGTAGAATACTTCTGCAAAGCGGGCGAAAATCGCTATAAAACCTCCTTTGCCATCTTTGGCTTCCAGTATGTGGAGGTGGACACCGACGTACCCTTTTCGCCGGAGGACTTCACCGCCATCGCGGTCTACTCTGATCTGGAGGTCACAGCCCGGTTCGACAGCTCCAACCCGCTGCTGAACAAATTTGTGGAGAACACCCTGTGGAGCGCTAAGAACAACTCCGCAGACGTGCCCACCGACTGTCCTACCAGAGAGCGCCACGGCTGGACCGGCGACTCTCAGCTGTTCTGCGTGACGGCCAACTACCTGATGAACTACTTCCCCTTTGCCCGCAAGCACATCCGGGACCTGACCGACTGGCAGCGGAAGGATGGGGCCTTCCCTCAGATCGCCCCGGCGGGGGGTGTGGACTTCTACATGGACACCATGAACGGATCGGTGGGCTGGGCGGATGCCGGCGTGCTGATCCCCTACCGGCTGTGGAAGCTGTACGGAGACCGGGAGATTCTGGCGGAGAACTACGACGCTATGGCCCGCTATGCCCGGTTCATGGCGAAGCGGTGCGGCAGACTGGGCCTTCTGGCAAAGCCGTTGGGTCTGAAAGGACCCTATAAGAAATATGCCGTCAACGCCGGCCAGTCCTACGGCGAGTGGGCGGAGCCGGCGGACATCCACCCCAACAAATGGACGGACATGGTGGCTCCCCATCCGGAGGTGTCCACCGCCTATACCGCTTACATCATGGCTGTCATGGCGGAGATCGCGGAGGAGCTGGGCAGGACGGACGATCTGCCCTTCTATCGGGAACACCGGGACGGATGCAGAGGCGCCTATCAGGAGCTGGTGACCACAAAAGATTACAGCCTGGACACCGACCGGCAGGCTTGCCTGGTGCGTCCACTGTATTTGGGCCTGCTGGACGAGGGCCAAGCCGAATTCGCCAGGAAACGTCTGCTCACCGCCATGGATCGCTATGGATGGCGGGTGGGTACCGGCTTCCTCTCCACGCCGCTGATCCTCTATGTGCTGGGGGATATGGATATTGCGTACGCATATCGGTTGCTGGAGAACGAGGAAATGCCCGGCTGGCTCTTCATGCCCAAGGCGGGCGCTACCACTGTCTGGGAGTCCTGGGAGGGCACCGAGGCCCAGGGCGGTATCGCCTCGCTGAACCACTACTCCAAGGGCGCCTGCCTGGAGTGGATATTCTCCGTTATGTGCGGCGTCCGGCCCGATGGAGAAAATCATTTTAAAATCGCGCCCCGGCCCGGCGGACATTTCACCTTCGCGGACTTTACCTATCAGAGCGTCTATGGAACGGTGTCCGTCCGCTGGGAGAGAACAGGGGACAAGTACCGCTATACCATCCGCATTCCCGCAAACACCACGGCGGAGATCGAGCTGCCAGGTCAGGAATCCAGAACAGTGACGAAAGGAGAATACACCGATGAGTACTGAACATAATGTGGATGAAATCATTCGGCGGATGACGCTGGAGGACAAGATCGCGTACTGTACCGGAGCGGATTTCTGGAACACCAAAGCGATGCCCCAGTATGACATCCCGGCGTTCAAGATGTCTGACGGCCCTCACGGTTTGCGGTGTCAGGAAGCTGACGCGGATATGATCGGCGTTCACGACTCTGTGCCCGCCACCTGTTTCCCCACAGCGGTGACGGCGGGGGCCACCTGGGACCCGGAGCTGTATGCCCGAGAGGGCGAGGCCATCGGCAAAGAAGCCCGCGCCGCGGGGGTGGCGGTAGCCCTTGGCCCCGGCTGCAACATCAAGCGAAATCCCCTCTGTGGCCGGAACTTCGAGTATCTGTCCGAGGACCCGGCTCACGCTGGGGAGATGGCCGCCTCCTTCATCCGGGGGCTTCAGAGTACCGGCACCGCCGCCTCCCTGAAGCACTTTGCCATGAACAACCAGGAGTACAAGCGGATGATGGGGGACTGCCAGGCGGACGAACGGGCCATCCGGGAGATCTATCTGGCGCCCTTCGAGACGGCGGTGAAGAAGGGGAAGCCCCGGACGGTCATGTGCTCCTACAACAAGATCAACGGCGTCCACGCCAGCGACAGCAAATGGCTGCTCACCGAGGTACTCCGCCGGGAATGGGGCTTTGACGGCATGGTGGTCACCGACTGGGGGGCGCTGAACGACCGTATCGCGGCCTTCAAAGCCGGGTGCGATCTGAATATGCCCGGCGGAGCCCAATTCATGGAGAAGGCCGCGCTGAAAGCGGTGAAGGGCGGCACGCTGCCCGAGGCGGACATCGACGCCTCCGTTCGGCGCATCCTCACACTGGCCCTGTCGTCTGCCCAGCGTGAGAAGGTGGAATTTGACCGGGAAGCCCATCACGCCCTGGCGCTGGAGATCGCCCGGAAGGGGGCGGTACTGCTGAAAAACGACGGTATCCTGCCGGTTAATGAGGCAGATATGGTCCTGATCGGCCATATGGCCAGGGAGTTCCGCTATCAGGGGGCCGGCTCCAGCCACATCAACCCCACCAAGCTGGTAAACCTGACCGACGCCCTGCCGGGCGTGCCCTTCTGTCCCTGCTGCGACAAGGACGGGAACGTGACAGAGGAGGCGCTGAAAGAGGCGGCAAAGCTGGCCGGGCGCGCGAAGACGGCTGTGGTGGTGGCCGGTTTGCCGGACCGCTTTGAGTCCGAGGGACTGGACCGGGACGATATGGCGATGCCGGAGGGCCACAACCGGATGATCGAGGCCGTGGCGGCGGCCAATCCCAACACTGTGGTGGTGTTGTTGGGGGGCAGCCCCATGGAGCTGCCCTGGTTCGACCAGGTGAAGGCGGTGCTGTACATGGGCCTGTCCGGCCAGGCGGGGGGCCAGGCCGCCGCGGACCTGCTTACCGGGAAGGCCGTTCCCTCCGGCAAGCTCACGGAAAGTTGGCCCATGCGGTATGACGACGTGGCCAGTAAAGACACCTTCGGTGTGTACCACCCGGAATACCGGGAGAGTATCTATGTGGGCTACCGCTATTATGACAAGGCCGGGAAGGACGTGCGTTTTCCATTCGGCTTTGGCCTCAGCTATACAAGCTTTGCGTACAGCGATTTGAAGATTGACGGGCGCAGAGTAACGGCCACCATTAAGAACACCGGCCCTGTGGCCGGTGCGGAGGTGGTGCAGCTCTATGTAGCGCCTCCCCAGGACGGACCCTATCGTCCCGTACGGGAGCTGAAGCGGTTTGCCCGGGTGGAGCTGGCTCCCGGAGAGCGGAAAGAGGTGTCCTTCACCCTGGATGACCGCTGCTTTGCCATTTGGGACAAGGGCTGGAAAATACCTGCCGGGACCTATGAGATCGAGCTTGCCGCCTCCAGCCGGGATGTACGGCTGCGCGGCGCGGTCCAGATTGCCGGGGAACGCATCCCTGCCCCCGCGTGGCAGGCGGGGAGCTGGTATTTTAGGCCCGACGGCGCACCCGCCCGCGCGGACTGGGAAAAGGCCATGGGGCGCTCGATGCCTGTTCTGCCGGAGCCGAAAAAGGGCAGCTATACCTTAGACAACAGCAGCATGGAGATGAAGGACCATTCCCTCATCATGAAGATCATGTACTCCGTCACCGAAAATATTATTGCCAAGAGCTTCGGCGGTAAAAAGGACCTCTCCGATCCCGCGTACCGAATGACGCTCATCTGCTCCACAGACTGTCCAATGCGAGGCGCGGCAATCAATGCCGGCGGCACGCTGAGCGACGGAGTCGCCAAGGGCCTGATAGAGATGGCCAACGGGCACTGGCTTCGGGGGCTGGGCGCCATGATCCGAGGGGAATAACCGTTCTCCTCCTCCGTCAGCGCCTGTACCAAGAGAACACCCAGCCGAATCCCCTCAGATCCTGTCTTTTTATCATCCCAGTGCGCCCGTTTCGATGATTTCGCGGTAATGGAAGCCGGAGTCCTTGATCGTCCGCTTTTGCGTCTTGTAATCCACGTGGATCAGGCCAAACCGGGGACCATAGCCTTCGGCCCATTCAAAATTATCCATCAACGACCAGTATTGAAAGCCCAGAACCGGAATGCCCTCGCTGACCGCACGCTGCACGTTGCCGATATAGTCATCCATATATCCGATGCGTTTCGCGTCATGAACACAGCCGTCATCGGATAGATCGTCGTTGTCACACATGCCGTTTTCTGTGATCATAATGGGAAGCTGATAGCGCTCATGGAGAAATCGGATGGCCCAGTAAATTCCCCTCCCGTCATTGACCCACCCCAAGGAGTTTTTCTTTTCCGCAGGCAGGGCGTCATTGGTGCCGTACCAGTTTTCCTGGAAGGGCGAGTAGTTATTGACGCCAATAAAATCCAGCTTTGTCTGGATCTTGGGCATGTCGGATTTTCTCAGGCTGTATATCCCATAGGCGCGGACAGTTTCCCCCAGCAGCAGGGGATCCAGCCACCATCGGTTGCTCATAACGCCGCTTTTGTAATAAAAGGATTTTCTTCTGGCTTCGGCAACGGCAGCTTTACCCTCATTTTCCGGGATAAAAGCGGAGGAAGCGGAAGCAATGCCGATTTTGGGCTTCTTTTTCGCGTTCTTCCGAATGACCTCCGCGCTTTCGTGAAAAGCCATCAGGCAGTTTCGAGTCAGCTTTGGCAGGGCCAGGTAGTGGCTCACAAAGGGCGCATGATTGCCTGTCATGTGTCCGTTCATGATAAAGCACTGGGGCTCGTTCATGGGGATCCACCAGCTTACCCGGTCGGACAGCGCGTCTACCACGACCCTGGTGTAGTCGGCAAACAGGGGCACGATGGAATTGGAAAGCCAGCCGCCCTTTTCCTGCATCCATACCGGCAGATCCCAGTGATAAATGGTTACCAGGGGCTCAATGCCATTTTTCAGCAGCTCATCTACAAGATCAGAATAGAACTGAATCCCCTTAGGATTCCGCTTCCCTTCTTCCGGCAGGACCCGTGACCAGGAAACGGAAAATCGGTAGGACTTCAGCCCCAGCTCCTTCATCATGGCCACATCTTCCCGCCAGTGATGGTAGTGGTCACAGGCGGTATGGCAGTCCGCGCCGCCCTTGATTTTGTTCACCGGCGCGACGTCCCAGATACTGGGGGTCCTGCCGTCGCAGTCCCAGCCACCTTCGATTTGGGCAGAGGCCGTGGCCGCGCCCCATAAAAAATCCTTGGGAAATACAGACTCACCCATCACGTGTCCTCCTCTGAAAATGAAATTATCTTGAGGTCGATCCTGCCCTTGCCACGGAAGCGCAGATACAGCGGATACACCCCGTCCAGTTTTACCTCGGCACTTGCCTGCGTCCAACCGGCAGAGGGCAAAAGGTCGATGCTGCCGACGGTGTTCCCGCCCTCCTGTGTACGTACTTCCACCGCGCCGCTTCCGGCGCCACGATAAGTTACGCGGATTTTTTTCACGTCCCGGAAATCAAAATACTTATAGCCAAGCTGGGTGTTGTCCATCAGATCCGCGACAAACACTTCGCCGTTTGAGTCATCGATCCGGGGAAGAGCTTGCTGCTTCCCGACGCCTAGTTTGACAGGCTTGCCGCAGGTCAGATTGCAGGCATAAGCAGCCGGAATGCTGCCCACCCCAGGGATCGGGTTGCCGTCCATGCCCTGAGTGGTGATCTCCACTTGTGGGATCGTGCCATCGGGCAGAATCTGAATCGGCTCAGCGCAGGCCTGCCGGGAGAAATCCGTGTTGTTGGTGCAGCGGTGGTAGAATACATACCACTGTCCATTCACCCGTTCGATGCTGCCATGAATGGTGCCTGCCGGGGCCTTCGGTATGGTGTTGCCCTGATAGCCCAGATCGCTATTGGAGATGATCACACCTCGATATTGAAAATCCCGGTCAGGGTAACGGCTGGTCGCATAGGCCAGCTCGTTATTTTCTCCGGAGGAGTAGACCAGATAGTAAAGGTCGCCGATTTTTCGGATAGAGGGCGCTTCATAAAAGGCGTGGCGATAAAGGCCGCTGCCTTTATCCGCGGTGGTCTTGCTGTCCAGCACGGCCTTGGGTTCTCCCTTGACGGTGCGCATGTCCTGTTCCAGTTCCACTACCGCGCAAGACAGGATGCTTGGCTTCGTTGCCTGGATTTCAGCGATCGAGCGCTGAAACAGCTTGCTCTGGACGATATTGTAAATGGGTTCAAAGAGCTTATTCCTGAAATCTCTGGCCAGGCCCCAGCCGTAGTAAAGCCAGATACGCCCACTGTCATTCAGCACCGCCGGATCATTGGTCAAAAATTTCAGAACAGGCCGTCCATCTGGGTAGCGGATATCCCCCAGATAGGAGAACGGGCCGCCGGGGTTATCCGATACCGCAACGGACATGGGGCCAAAATTCCTTGTGTTGGGACCCATGGCGCAGTAGTAAAGGTAGTATCGGCCATCATTACCTCGGACGCAGTCAGGGGCATAGAAGTCCACCAGCTTCCCGGGTTTCGAGCGGGGATCCTGATCCTTCCGATAGGTCACCCCATGACAATGCCAAGCGGACAGATCATCCACTGGCGCGGACCATACTGTATAATCCCGCGCGCAGAAGCGGTCGGACCGAGCTTGATCGTGAGAACCGTATAAGTACACCCGGTCGCCGAACACATGGGCTTCTCCATCTGGGATATATTCCGTGAGCGGTAAAAATGGATTGGGCATGATTCCACTTCCTTAATGTTAACACGAAAGCGAATGAGATCCAAGCTTCCAATTTGTAACAATGCCTTTTGTCACTTTCCCGCGCCCTTTCAGAATCCTTGGCAGGTATCACTTTTGAAGATGAGCTCCAGAACCCGTCCGGCAGACAAATTCAGAGCGTCACGGTTTAGTTTGCCTTGCTTCAGTTCCTGCCGCAGCATTTTGCTGACAGCAGAGGTACCGGGCATGATCAGGTCGTTGCCCGCGTTGATGGCGTCGGCATAGGAGCATTGCTCCGTCGCGTTCCAGTCGCTCATCACCAAGCCTGCAAAGCCCCATTCCTGCCGAAGCACACGGGTGCAGAAATCAAAGCTGTTGCACACATACTTTCCGTTGACCCGGTTATAGCTGGTCATGACCGTCCAGGGTTTTCCCTCAGTAACGGCAATCTGAAATGCCCGAAGGTAGATTTCCCGCAGTGCCCGCTGGGACACATTGGCGGATACGCCCGTGCGGTTGTCTTCCTGGTTGTTGCAACAGTAATGCTTCTGGGCGACACCCACGCCGCCCATGCTCTGGACGCCGATGGTAATCGCCGCCGCCATTTTGCCGGAGACCAGAGGGTCTTCCGAGTAGTATTCAAAGTTCCGTCCGCAAAGGGGATTTCTGTGAATATTCAGTCCCGGAGCCAGCCAGACAGACACGCCGATTTCCAGCATTTCCGTTCCCACGGCTCTGCCGATTTCCTCCACCAGCTCGGTATTCCAGGTCTGGGCCTGTACTGTTTCGCTGGGCCATGCGGTCATATAGCGATAAACCGTTTTCCCCTTGCCGGGTCTGCCCTTCAGCAGCGGCCCAATTTTTTTCAGCCAGCCCCACTGCCAGTCCGCGGGCAGCCCGTCGGGATAACGAGGCGTACCGTCGGGCATGACGGTGATGGATTGATTTACATTCAGTCCCGCCGGGCCGTCGGACAGTACGATATTGGGAATGCCCTTCTTTAGCAGCGTGGTACAGGTGCGGCCCGCCGCGCCCATCACATTATTGTAGCAGCGAATGGAGTAGCCGCCGCCTGTGACCAAGCGAATTTTGTCCCAGTCGGTCAGCTTGTTCAGAAGCGCTTGTATTTTTGGGGTGAGAGGCTCCTGAATGGGCCTTTCCTCATCGCTTCCAATGGGCGGCAGGGTTTCTAAACTTCGCTCTGCTTCCAGCACGAAACCACCGCAGGGCGCGTCATTCAAAATCAAGTCATATCTACCTGCTTCCAGCACAAACGTGGAGCGTTCCTCATGGAAGCAGGCAATATTTTTCAGGTCAAAGGGAACGGTGACGCTCTGGCTTTCACCGGGCGCCAGGGTCTTTGTCTTTGCGAATGCCGCGAGCGCTTTTTCCTCATGGTCAAGCGTTCCTTCCGGCTTGCGGATAGAAAGCAGCAGCGTCTCCTTTCCCGGGGCAGCCCCTGTGTTGGTGACGGTCACGGTCACATGGTCGCTGGTAGCTTCCGTCACCACCCGCCGGAAGCCAGTATAGCTGAGACCGTAGCCAAAGGGATAACGGGGAACGATTTTTTGCCTGTCAAACCAGCGGTAGCCCACATAGATGCCCTCGCTGTATTCTTCATTCTCCAGGTCGCCGTTTCGATGGCCAAAGGTGTCCGCACTGGGGTAATCCTCGTATCGCATAGCCCAGGTGTCCGTTAAGCGGCCGCTGGGGGTGACCGCGCCTGTCAGAATATCTGCCAGCGCGTTGCCACCTTCCATACCGCCCTGCCCATAGAACAGCACCGCGTCGACGCGGATCTCGTCCAGAATAGACAAATCCACGACGCTGCCGCAGTTTAAAACCAGGATCAGCTTTTTGTAATGCCGGGACAGCAGCTGGAGGCTCTCTTTCTCCACATCGGAAAGCAGATAATCGCCCTTTTCTACTCGGCGGTCTTTGCCTTCGCCAGCCTGCCGGGACAGCACATAAATGGCAGTATCCGTTTCCTCCGTCAGCTCATCTGATAAGATCGGCGTGCAGGAGGGGTACGGCATGGGATGCTCGCCAATAAAAATGAACATCCGCATGGTTTGGATGGGGTTGTACCTTTTGATTTTCTCTTCCAGATCGCTCCGCCAGCGGTCTACATTCGCGTCGTACTTTCCCTTGAAGCGATCCATCCAAAGGGTTGTCGGAAATTGAAATCCGGCGTTCCGAAGACCCTCTTCAATGGTAACGCTGTGCCGCTCATGTACATCACCGCTGCCGGAACCGCCCTTGACTGTCATGCGGCTGCCGGGGCCGTAAAGGGCCACTTTTCCGGGGGAAATGGGAAGAACGCCGTCATTTTTTAGGAGGACGATGCCTTCCGCCGCGGCCCGGCGGGCCAGCGCTTTATGCTCCTTTTCCCGCTGGGATTCTTCCGGGGATGCCGCGCCAAATACCTGAAATTTCATTGTGTTACTCCTATGTCAGTGTAATCAAAACTACATCATTGGTATGAAGCCGCACGGAGAGTTTCGTTACTCCACGATCTGTTGTAAAGGGCAGCGGTTCTGCCTGTAAGCGGGTCTTTTCCTTGATCTGCTCCACCTGGGCCCTCGTCAAATGATCCGGGCTGCCCAGTTTTATCCACTCCGCCTTGGGATTGCAATGGGTATCGTCAATGCGCTGCACGGTAGCTTTCTTCGCTTCACAGTTCACTTCAATGGTGATACCGTGTGTTTCATTCTTGTGGTAGTCTTGATCCTGCGCGAAAATTAAGATCTGTGTCTTATCACCGTCCACAAATGCCGCGTATTCCACCGGTTCATTGGTCCGCATGGGGAGCTTCAGCCGTTTCGGATACAGTTGGGACAGCAGCTTGAACCCCCAGAAATTGGGCTTTGGAATCCCGTCATTGGACACAATGCCAAAGCTGCCCACAAAGGGCTGGGGCAGCATGAACTGTTCCTCAAACACATCGGAGCAGCACCAGAACATGTACCCCGCCAACGTGTTACTCAAATCCATGCAGCTTTTCACCGCAAAGGCCGCCGAGTATTTTTCGTCATGCACCGGGGAACCGAACACCGCCATGGAGTTCCACTCTGTGATGAACAGAGGCTTGTCGCCAACCTTGGCCTTGGCTTCGTCATCCATTTTCGCCAGCGTTCCCTTATCCCAGCGGATAAAGTCCTCCGGCAGGAAGAACATTTTAGTCATAGCCTCGCTGAGTGTTCGGTGGTTTTGAACCGCGTCCATGGCCGCGCCAAACATCTGCTTGACATTTCTCAGACTGATAAAATTACCGAAGGCATCGCCCGGATAGTGATGGGTGGATACAAAATCGCAGGGCACATCACGCTCCTTGCAGTACGCAAGGAACTCCTCCAGCCACAGGCAGGCGCTGGTAGACGGACCACCGACACGGAGGTTCGGGTCTACTTCCTTAATGGCTCGAACCGTTGCTTCATAGAGCTTGAAGTAGTCCTTCTGACTTCCCGCAAAGAAGCAGCTAAGATCCGGCTCGTTCCAGATTTCAAAATACCAGCTTTCCACTTCTTCCGAACCGTAGCGGCCCAGCAGGAAACGGATCAGCTTCTGAATGTATTCGCCCCAGGCCGTCAGCGATTTGGGCATGGTGATATTGGGATTATACCGAAGGCCCAGTTTCCTTCCCTTTGCCAGCGCGGAGGGCATGAAGGAAATCTCTACAAAGGGCTTCACGCCGCATTGCAGCAGATTGTCATAGACATGGCCCACCTGACGGAAGTTGATCTCCTCAATTTTGTTCTTAAAAGGAACAGCGGCAAACATTCGGCAGTCACCCATCCGCTGATAGGTCAGCATATCGTCATCCAGAACACCGTGACAGCGGATGTACTTTATTCCCAGCTCCTCATGGGCGAGCTTGATATGCGCACACACATCCGTCCTGTGAAGCTGATAAGCGTGGTCATTGCCCAAGCCCAACTGCCAGGAAAAGTCTGTTGGGATGGCCGGCAAATTTCGATCAATGGATATTCTCATATGCTGTACCGGCCTTATTTCTTCTTGGCGTTTTTCTTCGCCTGCTTGGTAAGGTATTTCGCGTTTTCCGTGTCAAAGTCTAGGCCCTTTCTGGCGCATTTTACTTTCAGGTCGGCAATGCGGTTTTCTTCCCGTACCGCTTCCGCGCGCTCAGCGTCCAGCCGCTCCTGTTCCTCCGGCTCGACCCATACGCCACCTTGGGCAAGCACCGCTTCTTTCTTGCGGCGCAGAAGCTCCGCGTTGATCTCGGGCAGCTTCTTTTCCACGTCCACGAAGGGCAGCAGGATCACCACCACAGCGGCCAGAATGGCGTCAAACAGATAGAACGACAGGGTCATGAAGTTGGTCACTTCCACGCTGGGAATGACGCCTTCCACATCTACAAAGCCCAGGTGCAGGATTGTGGACTCAAAGCCGCCCGCAAAGGGCGCGTAGATCAGGGCCTGGATCGCCGTAATGACGGCGACGCCCATCATGCCCTCTAAGCGCATATGGGATTTGTATTCCACACTGTCATAGGCAAAGCACAGCAGGGTCGCAAAGATATAGGCGTTGGGCAGCCAGCCGACGTTCCGAAGAAAACCGCCCACCATGGCCGGGATTATCTGATCCGGGAACATCCAACCCATGATGCTGCCGATCAGCACCAGCGCGTAGCCGCCAACCGTCAGATTTTTAATACCCACCTTTTTCGCGAGGGGGTAGATGGCAAAGGCGCCGATCCCCAGGGGGATACCGGTGACCACCTGATAGATGGTGTACATCAGGGGATTTTCCGCGCCGCCCAGCAGGAACTTGATGTAGAAGTACTGCACATTGCCGCCCTTGAAGTTGTCTACGATACCGCTGACGGTGGCAATGAAAATCAGGATCACAAAATACTTGTTGGAAAGAAGCGCTTTCATTTGATCCCGCAGCGGGATCTTTTCCTCATCCAGCCGCTCATGCTCCACAGCCACGTCCTCGGTGATCCGCTCACGGGTATAGTAGTATTCCAGAAGCAGCAGAGGGATCGCGATGACAGACATGGTGACCATCAGAATGGGATAGCCCATAATATCCTTCTCCAGCCACAGGGGAAGCACCACCATGTTGAATACCATACCGATGACAATGCCGGAGAGCAGCGTCCAGGACATTTTGCGGATGAATTGGATATGGGTCTTTTCCTTCGGGTCACGGGTCGTCAGGGAGCAAATGGTATCCCGGAACAGGTAGAAGTAAGAAGAACCTACGGTGTGGTAGCAGATCAGCAGGAAGAAGAAATAATACCAGTAGGCTTCCCCCAGGGTATTCCCGGGGAACAGGAAGATCAGGCAACCAATGATGATGGAAATAAATCCGAAAATCAGATGCCAGGGACGCATCCGGCCCTGCCGGGATTCGGTTTTCTGGATCAGCCAGCCGTTCAGCAGGCCAACGCCCACAGCCAGTACCTTTGCTACCGTCATGACGATCTCATAAACGCCGCCCATCTGCTGGATCATTGCCACATTTCCGACGCCGTACATGGCGCCGGTCTGCTGGGTGAAGAATTTTTCCACCAGCGCGGCAATGGTGTTGACCACGAAGATCAGACCCAGCGGGCCGATCAGGTGCCCCAGCACCCATTCCTTCGTGGATACGGAGTTGGTGGTGGCTTTGCTGTCCATAAAGGGCTTGTCAAACAAGCCGCCCGCCAGCAGGCCTTTTTTCCTTTGCTTTGTTGCCATGATTCATTCGACCTCCACTTTCATCGTTACAGGCGCGCAGCCTTTGGACTTTACGGTAATGGTTGCCTCGCCGGGGGTATTTCCGGCCCGAAGCACCGCAAGGCACCGGCCCCGGTAGGAATTGTGAAAAGGCTTGTCAAAGACCTCGTCGGTTTTGCACAGAGCGCTGCCGAAGCCTGCCAGGGCCACCGCGCCGTCTACGGTGATCTCCACCCGCTGCTCGATAGAAGGCTTCAAATGACCTTTCCGATCCGTAAATTCGATGGGCAGATAGCAAAGATCCTGATTGTTTGCCCGCAGTACGTTCTTCTCTGGCGTTACGGTCAAAACCGTTTCATCCCCCGCGGTGGTCAGGCTGTGGGAGGAAACCACATGACCCTGCTCGTCTAACGCTTCCGCTGTCAGAGTCCCCGGCTGGTAAGGCAGCTTGAAAATCGCCTTGTATTTTTTGACGGCCTTGACGTCCATCTCTTTGCCGTTCAAAAGCAGCCGTACAGATGCCGCGTCCGCATAGACCTCCACCGTTGCCTTTATTCCCTCATAACCTGCCCAGCTCCAGCTGTCAATGGCATTGGTGAATTGCCATGCCCCGGTGCTTGGGGCTTCTTTTGCGTGATTCACCGGGCGAACGCCAATGAAAGGCTTTTTTCGCAGACCCCAGACGATCTGCATAAAGTACATGGACGCCAACGGCTTTCCTGTAATGTCGATCATGCCCTGTCCTGCCAACAGCGGCAGCCCCGGATAGGAATGATACGTCCAGTCGCCGATGCAGGCTTCCCCTAGATAATCCCAGGCGGACCAGACGAAATCCCCCAGAAGCTGAGGATACTTTTTCACCCGTTCCCAGTTGTAGGGGAGATCCGCGGCCATGGTCTCGCTGCCCACCATCAGCCGGTTCGGGTATTTTTTGACGTCCTCATCATACCGGGAGGAGGCATAGTTCAGCCCCAGAACGTCCAAGCCGGCGGCTGCTCCCAGACAGGCCTTGTCACCCTTTCGCCCCTTGCTCATAAAGAACATCAGGGGACCCAGCTTTTGCGCCATGGCATTGAAAAAGGCCGACCCGGTCTTCTTCTCCTTGTAGCCGCCCTTCCTTGGGAGGGGTTCCGCCTTGTAGTCGCCCCTGTCCTTGTAAACGCCCAGGCCCATGTTGGCATAGACATTCAGCAGCACATTGACGCCGGCGGTTACAGGCCGTGTCGGGTCAAGTCCATGGATAAAGTCTGTCAGTTCCCGGCAGACCTGGGCACCCCGCTTGGTCGCGGTTTCGGATACCTCGTTGCCGTGGGAATACAGGATGACACAGGGATGGTTCCGGGCAGATTCCACCATGGCGGTAATATCCTGCTTCCAATCTTCTGTGAACCACCGGGCATAGTCGTGATAGGTTTTGGGCACATACCAGCCGTCGAAGGTCTCGTTCAGCACATACATCCCCAGCTTATCACAGACATCCAGGGTGATCTGGGATGCCGGATTGTGGGCAATCCGAACCGCGTTGAAGCCGTTCTCTTTCAGGATTCGGATACGACGTTCCTCCGCGTCGGGAAACTCACAGGCGCCCAGCACACCGTGATCGTGGTGAATACACCCGCCCCGGAGCAGGACACGCTGTCCGTTGACGGTCAAACCCTTTTCAGCGTTCCATTCCAACTTGCGGATACCAAAAGGAATCACCCGCTGGTCTGTATCCGTTTTGACCAGAACCGTATAAAGGAAGGGATTCTCTCCGCTCCACAGCTTGGCCGCCGGCACCTCCAAAACGCCGGGCTTCCCGCTGGCTACCAGCCTCTTTTCCTCGTAGACCGCTACGGTGACGCTGCTTTCCTGTGTGGTCCGCACGTCCACCCTTATTTTCGCCGGGTAAATCTGAACCGTCTCCAGATGGATTCGCGAAATGTGGTTTTGCTCCCGAAGGATTAGCCGCACCGGGCGATAAATGCCGGAGCCGGAATACCAGCGGCAGTTGGGCTCCAGAGAGTTGTCCACTTCCACCTGAACGGTGTTTTTTCCCGATTGCACGAAGTCGGAAATGTCTACCTCAAAGGCGGTAAATCCATACCGATGGGAGCCGGCGAACTTTCCGTTTGCGTAGATCTTGCAGTTTTGGTAGACGCCCTCAAAGTGCAGCGCCACGGATTTTCCGAGCATGGCAGCGTCCAGCGCGAAAGTCTTTTCGTAAGTATATTTGCCACCTGGGAAGTATCCGGAATTGACGCCGTTCCCGCATCCACCGTCCCGCTTTTCCAGCAGCATGGCATCATGGGGCAGGTCAACGGGCACAGGCGCTCCGCCTTCTTTCCGAAATGTCCAGTTTTTACAAAAATCCAATGTCATTTTATCACCGCACTGTCCTTTTTGACTATATTATAGCGGACAGTTCTTGAAATGTATTGCATGAAAGGCTATAATATTATATATTTGTATTCGGGGTGAAAAAACGTGGACTATTCTGCCTATTGCGAGATGTTCTATGCCGCGCACTATCTGCCGATTGCCGCGTATGCGGGAAAGAGCTTTCTTTGCTCCTCCGGCTGCTATGAGGAGGGAGACCCCTACCCATTTGTTTTGCCAAAGCTGATGGAAATGGGAAGCCCCGCTGTCTATGTCTCATCGGATACGGGCTACTATGGTTATGTGCAATGCAAAGATGGGCTGCACGGCCTTGTTTTGGGCCCTGCCTATTCCACGCCTGTTACCGATGGGTTTATCCGCTCCTACATGAGCAAAAACGCAATTCCTCCGGAGCGCTACGGAGAAATTGCGTCATTTCTGGGCGGGATCTCCCAATATACCTACAATCAATTTCTGAACCTTTTGCTGTACCTGCATTTTACTTTGACGGGCAGAAAGCTGGGGCTGGGGCAGACATTTGGATTGACCAATACGGAATATCAAGCGATCGTCGCACAGCATCATTCCCAGAGCTTTTTTGAGGCACGGGAAGAAGGCGTGAAGCATGGAACTTACTTTTTTGAACAGCAGATGCTGGAATTGATTCGAAGTGGCGAACCCGACAAGCTGAACGCATTCCTTCTGGCGGCGGCCAACACCGCCAATACACGGGAGGGGAAGCTGGCGGAAACGCCGCTCCGGCAGGCCAAAAACCTGTTTATCGGTTTGATTACCATGGTTGGGAAATTCGCCGCCATTCCCGGCGGTATGGATATTGAGGAAACCTATCAGCTCATCGACACTTACATTCAAGAGTGTGAAAAGCTGCAGACAGAGGAAGCGGTGAAGAATCTGCAATACAATATGCCTATAGACTTTGCGCGGCGAGTGGCCCAGCAAAGAAAACCGGATGGAATATCCAAGGAGGTATTCTCCTGTATGCAGTTTATCGCCACCCATATCAATGAGCCGATCAGCGCCGCGAACGTGGTTTCCTTTTCCGGGAAAAGCCGGGCCTACCTGTTCAAAAAATTCCGGGAGGAGCTGGGCATGAGCATCGGCGCGTACATCATGGACTGCCGCCTCCGGGAGGCGAAGTCGCTGCTGAAATATACCGATAAGTCTCTGGCTGAGATCAGCACCTATCTCTGCTTTTCCAGCCAGTCTCACTTCCAAAATGTATTTCAAAAGCACTTCCATATGACGCCGTTTGCATATCGGAAGAAATATTTTAACCGCTGATCAAGGTCAGCCCGACGCGCTGCTCAAGCGGATTTTTTCTCTGCCAGTTCCATCATCAGCGTCATCCCCAGGCGGAGGCCCTCCAGAAAGGCAAGGCGCTCATGCTCCACGCAGAGGCCACTGACGGTTGTGAAAATGGGGTCGAACTCCTCCATGGACAGGTGTGAATACTGCTGACGGATTTGAGTAAAGCCATCACGAATTTTCTGATTGACAATGGGATTGAATTCCGCATAGTGCCAGTATAGAAACTCCATGACGGATTCGGCGCTTCCGTGGTTTAGTGGATTCTGCTGGCAGTAGTCTTGCAAGGCATTGATATAGTGCTGCATAGGTACACCTCCAAATGAATTTCTCCACCCCATGGGCATGGCGGTAAAGCCAGCCTTTGCCGTTCTGGTCCACCAGCTCCGGGAACGGACCATGCAGCTCCCGGAAATCCGTCCGATATTGCCACCCCTTCTTTGGGGTGGCTTTTTTGCTTTCCGGGATGCTGCTCCAAGCGAGAAGCGCTCGCTTCGCCCGGTCAACATCCGGCTTTTCATCTTGGAACAGGTATCCTCTGGCAAGGATGGTCAGTACCCGGTTTAGCCCATCGAAGCTGGTGAAGAAATCCAGCGTGAAATGGCGCAGGTAGGTGGTATCCGCTTTCGCTTTGGCTGTATATGTCACAGGGGTCGTGTAGTCTGAAAATTCCCGCGTTTCATTCAGCATTGGGGATCGCCTCCTGTTTAAAGTCCGCGCTGGATGCCGGACTGATCGACGCGGTCATCGTGAAAGACCTGTCCCGGCTGGGGCGGCATCGGATGCAGACCGCCCTGTTCGTCGATTACCTTCGGCAATGCGGCGTGTCGGTTATTTCTGCCACGGAGGGGCTGAACACTATGGATGATAGGGATGACCTGATCATCGGTATCCGGCAGCTCATGAACGATTACTATGCCAGGGATATCGGCAACAAGATCCGCCACGGTTACCGTGAAAAGCAAAAAGAAGGGCTGGTCGTGAAACCGCCCTTCGGCTACTGGAAAGACCGCGGAACCGGCCGTATCCGGCTCCACCCGGAAGCATCGGTGACGGTGCAGATGATTTACTCCTACTACGGTATGGGGATGGGGCAGAAGGAAATAACCCGCAGGCTCAATGCCATGGAGAGGAGAACACCCCGGCAGCTCAATGATGAACGGTGCGGCAAGGCTGACGGAAAAGTGTACCGCTGGACATACCAAAGTGTGAAGAACATACTGACGGAGGAAAGCTATACGGGCCTACTGGTGAACCATCGGACGGAAACCCATGGGCGAACCGTCACCTCGGTGCCGAAGGACGAGCAGTACCGTCATGAAAACTTCTATCCGGTGATCGTGGAGCGGGAGGAATGGGAACAGGTGCAAACGCTGCTGAAAGTCAATGCCAAGCCCTATCATGGCAATACCGCCTCGCACCGTTATGCCGGATTGCTTGCCTGTGGTGATTGCGGCAGAATCTTTGTGCCAAAGATCCGGCGGCTGGAGCAGAAAATTGACGATCTTCTGCTGGAAAAGATTCAAGGCGGTTATTAAATTCCCGTTTGCAGCCGACAGCGAGAGCGCGGACGATGCCATGGTCGTCCGCGCTTTCCCTGTCCGAAAACCTGCCAACTTTCCCGGCTCTAAAGCCGAAAGCTTTTTGAAAATTACGGGAGGCTTTATGAAAACAAGGGATTTTGGCATATTTCGATAAAGGCATGGGATGTAAATGTCAATAAAAAATTGAGCCAAGTGCTAGCCAATATTTGAGCCACTTATGCTAACGAATACTTGAGCCATC
>CANQQI010000005.1 GCA_947625945.1 uncultured Oscillospiraceae bacterium | reverse complement strand
TTTGGCTGATTGATTTTCGGGCAGTGTAAAGCGGCTTTCTTGACCGGTTTTCGGGCAGTGGAGCGGGCCTTTATTCTCTGCACTGCCCGATTTTGGGGCAACCAGTAAGTTTTTATGCTGTGCTTGCACTGCCCGGAAATAAAGCAGATATACTAGATATTGCCACATCTATCAGTTTATTTAAGGCCTTTCCAGTGAAAAGAAAAGCGGTATTGATTTGGCTCTCTTGTGATCTTCCCGCAAGACACAAGCTCAATAAATCCGTGTTTCGTCAACTCATTCAAGGCGGCTTGCGCGGTGGAGCGGGACAGGTGATACTTTTTCATGGTGGTGGCAGGGAATGTGAACTCACGGTGCCCCCCGGCCTCCATAGCGGCACATAAGTAAAGGTGCTGTGCACTTGCGGATAGTTCGCCGTATTTCTCCGATAGCAGGAGGGAATTTCCGATTTGTAAAAACCGGCCCTCTGAATTGTCCGGCTTTTCTGACAGCCACGGCAGGATTTTACAATTTTTTGCAGCTTTATGCCGCGGCATATCTTCACCCCCATTCCCATTTGCTCAACTGTTCTAACCGCCCACATTTTCGTCTGCCTGACGCTTTACCCATGCCCGAAGCCCATCGACGGGGATCAGGCGGCGGGACCCAACTTTGAAATTTGGGAGCCGGTCAATCTCACGGTTCATCAGGTTGTAAACCGTCGGGCGGCTTATATCCAATGCTTGTGCCGCTTCTGTCGGAGATAGCGCAAACTTCTCAGCCATTTGCACTTCCCCCCTTCCATTGTGCCAATTCAGCAGCTCGCTTTAGCCAGTACCTCTCTTGTGCTGCTTTGACCTTTTCGGGGTTACGACGGTTCCATTCACGGCGATATGCGTTTTTTGCTTTCCTCATCGCTTCCTTTTCAGCGTCGTTCATAAAAAAACCTCCATTCACTATGATTTTGATATTGCTTTTTTGTGCCACTTATATTATAATGGATACGAAAACAAAAATCAACGCTTTTGTGTCATTCAATTTTTTATGGCACGAAATCGCATACAAGGAGGCGTATTCTACAGTGGAGCGGGACAAAATCACGCCTTTGGAAAAATCAATCGGGGAGAAAATAGGGAAACTGCGGGTCAACAATGGGGGTGAAACCCAAGAAGCGCTCGCAGCCAGTATAGGAGTATCAAGGGAGATAATTCAGCATTGGGAGCGGGGAACACGCCACATCAAAGCCGACCACATTAAGTCATTGGCGCAACATTTCAATGTAAGCTCCGACTATCTTCTCGGATTATCTGATGTCAGTAGCAATGTAAGTGACGTCATAACCACCTGTAATTACACTGGCCTTTCTGAAGAAGCGGTTGGGGCTTTGTATCAGTGGATGGGCATCCCCAGCGGTTTTAACTTGGATACTGCATTGAATAGTCTATTAACAAACGATAAGTTTTGGAGTGCGTTGATGGACATGAGTACATTGACCCGCGAAGTCAGTAAATTAAGGCTAATTATAGAAACATCCGAACAACTCTTTACTCAAAGCTCCGCGCCCTCGCCATTATCTATTAAGCAACTCATTGAAGATATTAGTGACGAAGAAATCAGAGCGGGTTACTTTCACAGTGAGGTCATTGGCCAAATTACCGCCTCTGTAGATACCTTCTCCGGCTACAAAGAAGTTAAGGAAGCGGCTTTTAACGCGACAATCAAATTGCGAAAATTATTTGTAGCTATGGCATCACTGTCTGAACCTACCGGCGCAACCAATGACAACCAGTTAAAGGAGGGATTTCATGCCTCGCAAGAGTAACACCCGCGCCGCCTCCCATTCCGGCTCTATTCGCCAGCGGCCTGATGGACGGTGGGAGGGCCGTGTCACCATCGGTACAGACCCAGGGACCGGCAAACCCATCCGGCGGAGCATCTACGGGGCCACTCAAAACGAGGTCCGGCAGGCTATGACGGAGGTAATCCGGGAGGTGGACAAGGGCGTATATCAGGCCCCAAGTAAAGTCACGGTATCGGCGTGGCTGACGGAATGGCTTGATGTATTTTGTACAAACAAGGTGAAGCCCCTGACACTCCAAAGCTATAGGGGCATCATCGATCACCACATCGTTCCAATCATCGGCGCAGTGAAGCTCCAGGCGGTCAAGGGATCGCATATTCAAAAGATCTACAACACCATGACTACGGCGGGCCTTTCCGGGAAAACGGTGAAGAACACGTCCGCCGTGCTCCACAAGGCTTTCTCCGTGGCCATGAAGCAAGGCATTATTTCAGCCAATCCCTGTGACGGTGCAGAGCTGCCAAAGGTGGAGCGACACGAAATAACCCCGCTCACTGATGCGGAAATTCCACGTTTCCTCACGGCAATAGAGAGTTCCCCCATGTGTAACGCTTACGCCCTGTGCCTGTTCGCCGGACTTCGGGAGGGTGAATGTTTAGGCCTGTCGTGGAAGCAGGTGGACTTCAAGACCGGCAGAATTACTATCAGCCAGCAGCTCCAAAAGGAAAAATCCAAGGGTGGGAAATACTATATTGCGTCCAGCACCAAAAGCGGCAAGCCCCGGACCATCGAACCGCCGGAAATTGCCATGAAGTACCTCCAGGCGGAGCGGGTGCGGCAATTAGAAAACAGGCTCCGCGCCGGAACAACGTGGAGCAACCCAGACGATCTGGTGTTCACAGACGAGACAGGGCAGCACCTCGCCATACACACGTTTTACAAAAAATTCAAGCAAATCGCTGCCAGCATCGGCAGGCCCGACGCCCGGCCCCATGACCTCCGCCACACGGCGGCCACCGTCGCCATTGCCTCCGGCGCTGACGTGAAAAGCGTACAAGACCTCCTCGGTCATGCCACCGCCAGCTTCACACTGAGCACTTACGCCCACACCTCCGAAAAGATGATGAAGGACACGGCAGCAAGGGTGCAAAGCTACTACAATAACCTCACCTCAAAACAGGCTTAAGATGGCTGTTTGGGGTAAAGTTAGGGGTAAATCATGTCAAGCCCAAAGTAGCTCACAACTTTTCCGGACATAAATCGCCATAAAACAAAGAAAAATCCTGTAAATCAGAACGATTTACAGGATTTCTTTTGGCGGAGAAGGAGGGATTTGAACCCTCGATACCCTTTTGGGGTATACACGATTTCCAATCGTGCGCGCTCGGCCAGCTACGCGACTTCTCCCTGTCCAGCCCGAATATCATACCCTATTCGGGCCGGTTTGTCAAGTCCCAATTTTTTGTTCCGCTAAAATCCGCTTCATTTTCTCATCTTTCCAATCTCATTGACAAGGAGACGGAAAAATGGTATAGTAATGGTACAATTGAAAACCTGAGTGCCCCTTGGCCCGGCTTGGGCCCTGGGGAGAATAGGGAATCCGGTGCGAATCCGGAACGGTACCGCCGCTGTATGCGCGGAGGTTGGCAGCAGGACGAAAGTCGGTCATTGGCGCAAGCTGAGAAGGCGCTGTCAAACCTGGGAGGCGCTAGTCAGAAGACCTGCTTGGGTGATGGCCCTCTTGGATAGGGCCGGATTGTGTGCGGAAATACGGCCGCGGCAGCTTTGACTGCCGCGTTTTTTCTTTTGGGGGTGATGACTTGGTTCTGAGCGGCTACGGACACGGCGGGGACATCTACCGGAACCGGGTCCGGCTGGACTTTTCCGCCAATGTCAACCCCCTGGGGACCCCGCCGGAGGTCCAAAATGCGGTGCGGGAAGCAGCGGGCCGTCTGGCCCCCTACCCCGACCCCTACTGCGGCGCCCTCCGGGCCAAGCTGGCCGCCCGGCTGGGCGTGGAGGAGGACGCCATTCTCTGCGGAAACGGAGCGGCGGAGCTGATCTACTCCTTTGCCCTGGCCCTGGCGCCCCGGCGGGCTCTGGTGACGACGCCTAGCTTTTCGGAATACGCCGCCGCTTTGGAGGCGGCGAGATGCCGAGTTCTTCCCTTTCCCCTGGTCCGGAAGCGGGACTTCCAAGTGGGCGAAGAAATTCTCTCCGCCATCAGCCGGGATGTGGACGCCCTGATCCTGTGCAATCCCAACAACCCCACGGGTCAGTGCGTTGCCCCCGGCCTGCTGGTCCGGATTTTGGAGCGGTGCCGGGAGACCGGGTGCCTCCTGCTGCTGGATGAATGCTTTTTGGACCTTACCGACCGGGAGGCGGCCTTTTCCCTCCTGCCCCTCCTGAGGCCCGGCGATCCGGTGGTGATCCTGCGGGCCTTCACCAAGCTCTACGGCATGGCGGGGCTGCGTCTGGGCTACTGCGTCTGCCGGAACCCGGAGCTTCTGGAGCGAATGTCCCGGTTCCAGCAGCCCTGGAACGTCTCCACCCCCGCCCAGGCGGCGGGGCTGGCGGCCCTGGACTGCGGGGACTTCGTCCGGGAGACCCTTGCCCTCCTTTCCGAGGAACGGTGGTTCCTGGAAACGGGGCTCACGGAGCTGGGCATTCCATTTCTTCCAAGTAAGGTAAATTTTCTGCTCTTCCAGGGGGATACCGACTGGGGAGCGCGGCTCCTCGCCCAGGGAATTTTGATTCGAAGCTGCGTTAGCTTTCCAGGACTGACGGAGCGGGACTACCGCGTTGCCGTCCGCACCCGTCCGGAAAACCGGGCCCTGCTGGCCGCCCTGGCAAAACTGACCGACAAGAAGGAGGACGATAAAAATGCCGGAAAATGACCACTCCTTTTTCCAAAATACCGCCTGCAAATACTTCCCCTGCCACAAAACCGGGCACCCTGAGGATTTTAACTGCCTGTTCTGCTACTGCCCCCTCTACGCCCTGGGGGACCGGTGCGGGGGCAATTTCCGCTACACCGCCAAGGGGATCAAGGACTGCTCTAACTGCCTGGTTCCCCACAGCCCCGGCGGTTATCAGCGGGTCTTAAGCCGGTTTTCCGACATCTCCGCCCTGGCTAGCCGCCCGGGAGAGCCGCCCGCCGGAACCACCGGCACCCCCAGGATCCTGCTGGCGGGGACCAGCAGCGGCTGCGGCAAGACCACCGTCGCCTGCGCCGTTTTGCAGGCGCTGGTCCATCGGGGGCTGAAGGTGGGCGCCTTCAAATGCGGCCCGGACTACATCGACCCCATGTTCCACAGCCGGATCATCGGAGCCCAGAGCGCCAATCTGGACAGTTTTTTCCTGGATGGGAATACCCTGCGCTATCTCCTGGCGAAAAACAGCCGGGATCGGGATGTGAGCGTCCTGGAGGGGGTCATGGGCTACTACGACGGCCGGGGCTTGGATTCGACCCAGGGCAGCACCTATGAGATCGCCCGGATCACTTCAACGCCCACGGTGCTGGTGGTAGACGCCCGGGGGGCCTCCCTTTCGGTGCTGGCGGCCATTCAGGGCTTCGCCGGTTTCCGATCGGACAGCGGCATTCAGGGCGTGATTTTGAACCAGTGCGGGGAGCGAGCCTATGGACCCCTCCGGGAGGCGATTCTTCGGCAGTTCGGCGGCAGAATCCGGCCTTTGGGGTATCTTCCCCGGCTGCCGGAGGCGGCGCTGGAGAGCCGCCACCTGGGGCTGGTCACCGCTCAGGAGATTGGAAATCTGCGGGAAAAACTGGCGCTGCTGGCCGCTCAGGCGGAAAAGACCGTCGATTTGGAGGGCCTGCTGGCCCTGGCCCGGACGGCCCCGGAGCCGGAATACACGCCGGTCGTCTTCCCCCGTCTGCCCCAGGCCCGAATCGCCGTGGCCCAGGACGCCGCCTTCTGCTTTTACTACGAGGACAACCTGACCGCCCTTCGGGAGCTGGGGGCGGAACTGGTACCCTTCAGCCCCCTGACGGACCCGGCCCTGCCGGAAAACATCCAGGGGCTGTACCTTGGAGGCGGCTATCCGGAGCTGTACGCCGAGGCGTTGTCGAAAAATGTCACGCTCCGCTCCTCCCTCCGAGCGGCCCTGGAACGGGGTCTGCCCTGCGTCGCCGAGTGCGGAGGCATGCTCTATCTGGCGGAGACTCTAGACGGTCATCCCATGGTGGGCTTCCTGCCGGGAAACGGGGAAAACAAGGGGAAGCTGACCCGCTTCGGCTATGTCACACTGACCCCCAAGGCGGACAGCCTCCTGTTCCAGGCCGGGGAACCGGTCCCCGCCCACGAATTTCACTACTACGATCTGCCCGATCCCGGCGGAGACCTAACCGCCAAAAAGGCGGACGGGCGGCAGTGGGACTGCGGCTTTGCCACGCCCCGGCTCTACGCCGGATTCCCCCACCTTCATTTCTACGCCCGCCCAGCCCTGGCGGAGCGGTTCTACCGGGCCTGTTTGGAGGAAAAGAACCATGTTTGAAATTAGAAAGCCCATGGAAATCGAAAACCGGAGCATGGAGATTATCACGGCGCTTCTCGGGGACCGGCCCATTGCCCCGGAAAACGAGGCGGTGGTCAAGCGAGTCATCCACACTACTGCCGATTTTGACTACGCCGACAATCTCCGCTTCTCTCCCGGCGCGGTGGAAAAGGGGCTTTCCGCTCTGAAATCCGGCTGTGATATCGTGACGGACACCACCATGGCCCTTGCCGGCATCAACAAAACCGCTCTTGCCAAGCTGGGGGGCCAGGTCCACTGCTTTATCGCCGACCCCGACGTGGCCGCCCAGGCCAAAGCCCGGGGCGTCACCCGCTCCTACGCGGCCATGGAGAAGGCGGCCCTGCTGGAAAAGCCCTGTATCTTTGCCATCGGCAACGCACCCACCGCCCTGCTGTCCCTCCACGACCTGATGGTCCAGGGGAAGCTGGCGCCGGAGCTGATCATCGGGGTGCCGGTGGGCTTCGTCAACGTGGTGGAGAGCAAGGAGTTACTCTTGACCGACGATGTTCCCTACATCGTCGCCCTGGGCCGGAAGGGCGGCAGCAATGTGGCCGCCGCCATCTGCAACGCCCTGCTCTACCAAATCGCAAGATGATGGAGGAATACATCGTCAAGGAGGGCAAGCGTCTCCGGCTGGGTTATACCACCGGCTCCTGCGCCGCTGCCGCCGCCAAGGCGGCGGCCTGGATGCTGCTCACCGGCCAGCCCCGAGAGAGAATCGGACTGATCACCCCCAAGGGCACCCGGCTGGAGCTGGAAGTGACGGACATCTCCATGGAACCGGATCGGGTCTCCTGTGCCGTGGTCAAGGACGGCGGCGACGACCCGGACATCACCACCGGCGCCCACATCACCGCCTCCATCGTCCGGGCGTCCCGGCCCGGGGTGGAAATTCTGGGCGGGCCGGGGGTGGGCCGGGTCACCAAACCGGGACTGGACCAACCCGTGGGCGCGGCGGCCATCAACTCCGTCCCCCGGCGGATGATCCGGGAGAATGTGGAAGAAATCTGTCGCCTGCTGGACGAGCCGGGCGGGCTGATCGTCACCATTTCCGTGCCGGGCGGCGGGGAGTTGGCGAAAAAGACTTTCAATCCCCGACTGGGCATCGAGGGCGGCATCTCCATCCTGGGCACCACCGGCATGGTAGAGCCCATGAGCGACCAGGCGCTGATCGACACCATTCGGGTGGAGCTGCGTCAGCGCTGGGCCACCGGGGCGGAATACGCCCTGCTGACCCCCGGAAATTACGGCGCGGACTTTCTGCGGGATGGTCTGGGCGTGGATCCAGTGAAAGCGGTGCAGGTGTCCAATTTCATTGGGGACAGTCTGGATCTGTGTCGGGAGCTGGGCTTCCGAGGCGCGCTGCTGGTGGGCCATGTGGGCAAGCTGGTGAAGTTGGCCTGCGGGATGCTGAACACCCATTCCAGGTACGGCGACTGCCGGATGCCCCTGCTCACCGCCCAGGCCGCCGCCTGCGGCGTCTCCCCCGCGGCGGCCCAGGCCATGCTCTCCGCCGTCACCTGTGACGAGGCCATCCGCATTGCCCGGGAGGCGGGGGTCATGGAGCCCATGCTGGAACGGGTGACGGCTCTGGCCTGGGAGCACCTGGCCCGGCGGGCCGGGGAGTTGCCCGTGGGGTTGATTATCTTTTCCAAAATTTACGGCGTGCTGGGCCAGTCGGAAAACGCCCAGGCGCTGCTTCAACACTTTCAGGAGGGATAACCATGGTACATTTCGTGGGCGCCGGCTGTGGCGCCAAGGATCTGATCACCGTTCGGGGCGTAAAGCTGCTATCCCAGGCGGATGTGATCATTTACGCCGGCTCTCTGGTCAACCCGGAGCTGCTGGACTACGCCAAGCCGGGAGCTGAAATACACAACAGCGCTTATATGACCTTGGAACAGGTCCTGAAGGTGATTTTGAAGGCGGAGGCCCTGGGAAAAACCATCGTCCGCCTCCACTCCGGGGATTCCAGCATCTATGGCGCGGTGCGGGAGCAGTTCGACGAGCTGGAGAAACGAGGCGTCGCCTACGACGTCTGCCCCGGCGTCAGCGCCTTCTGCGGGGCGGCGGCCTCCCTGCGGGCGGAGTACACCCTGCCCGGGGTGAGCCAGAGCGTCATCATCACCCGCACCGCCGGCAGGACCGCCATGCCGGAGGGGGAGGACATCCCCTCCCTGGCCCGGCACGGGGCCACCATGGTCCTCTTCCTCAGCACCGGACTGACGGAAAAACTGCAACAGGAGCTGCTGACCGGGGGCTACGCTCCGGACACCCCAGTGGCGGTGGTCTACAAGGCCACTTGGCCCGACGAGAAGATCTTTCGCTGCACCGTGGGCACCCTCCATGAGACTGTGGAGAAAAGCGGGATCCGCAGCACGGCCCTGATCATTGTGGGCGGCTGCATGGGGCCGGAATACCTCCGCTCCCGGCTCTATGCCCCGGAATTTTCCACCGGCTTCCGGGCAGGTACAAGCCAATGATCGCCCTGCTGGCCTTCAGCCGCCGGGGCTGCCGCACCGCGGGGAAAATCCGAACTGAATTTGCCGAGGAGGTCCGGCTCTACGCCCCGGAGAAGCTGGGGCAGCCGGATTTTGCTCCCACCGCCTCTCCCCTGACGGATTTTGTCGGTCCCCTATTCCGGCAGGCCAGCGCGCTGATCTTTGTGGGCAGCGTGGGGATCGCCGTCCGGGCCATCGCCCCCCATATCCGGGACAAACGGACCGATCCGGCGGTGCTGGCAGTGGATGAGCTGGGGCATTTTGTCGTTCCCCTGCTCTCCGGGCACATCGGTGGGGCCAACGCCCTGGCGAATCGGCTGGCAGCGGCCCTGGGGGCCACCAGCGTAGTCACCACCGCCACGGACATCAACGGACGGTTCTCCGTGGACGCCTGGGCCGCGAGCCACGGCTTTGCCCTTTCCGATATGGGCCTGGCCAAGGAGGTGTCCGCCGCCATTTTGGAGCGGGCGGTTCCAATTTCATCGGGCCGTCCCCTGCCGGAGCCTCTGCCCCCGGGATTGGTTGCCGAAGAAACAGGAGAATTGGGCATTCGCCTCTCCTGCCGGGCGGAAAAACCATACAATCACACCCTGCTTTTGATCCCCAGAGTCCTCACCCTGGGCATTGGCTGCCGCCGGGGCACCCCGAAGGAGGCCATCGCCCAGGCGGTGGAGGCGGTATTTCAGGAGGCGGGGCTCCGGCTGGAAGCGGCGGCGGAGGCCGTCTCCATCGATCTAAAAAAGGACGAGGAGGGTCTGATCGCCTATTGCCGGGAGGCGGGACTTCCCCTCTCCTTTGCCTCGGCGGAGGAGCTGCGGCAGGTGCCGGGGGATTTCACCCCCTCGGAATTTGTCCGCCAGGTCACCGGGGTGGACAATGTCTGTGAGCGGGCCGCCCTGCTGAAAGGCGGAAATCTGATCGTGAAAAAAACGGCCCGGGCCGGGATCACGGTGGCGGTGGCCGAACGAAATTGGGAGGTATCATCATGGGAAAAGTAACCGTCGTGGGCATTGGCCCCGGAAACGGGGAAAATATGACGTTTCTGGCGGACCTTGCCCTTAAAAATTGCCAGGTTATGGCGGGATATACGGTTTATGTAAACCTTGTAAAGGACCGCTATCCGGGAAAAGAGATCATCACCACCCCCATGACCGGGGAGGCAAAGCGGTGCCGTATGGCGCTGGACGCCGCCAGGGCAGGAAAGCAAGTGGCCATGGTCTGCTCTGGGGACAGCGGCGTTTACGGCATGGCGGGGCTGCTGTACGAGCTTCGCGGGGACGAAAAGGAGCCGGAAATAGAAGTGGTCCCTGGCCTGACCGCCGCCCTCAGCGGCGGCGCTCTGCTGGGAGCGCCCCTGACCCACGACTTCTGCGTCCTCAGCCTCAGCAACCGGCTGACGCCCTGGGAGCTAATCGAAAAGCGGCTGGACGCCGCTGCGGCCGGGGATTACACCCTGGTTCTCTACAACCCCGCCAGCGGCGCCCGGCCCGACACGCTCCGGCTGGCCTGTGAACGGCTATTGCGGGTCCTTCCGGGGGACCGTCCCTGCGGCATTGCCCGGAACATCGGCCGGGAGGGGGAACGCTGGGAGCTTTTGACGCTGGAACAGCTTCGGGACTATCCGGCGGACATGTTCTGCACCGCCTTTGTCGGCAATTCCACCACCCAGATTATCGGCGGCAAGCTGGTAACCCCCAGAGGATACCCCAATGTGTAAGCTCTGCGTCTTTGCCGGCACCAGCGAGGGCCGGCTGCTGGCATCCTGGCTGGCCGGGCAGCCGGTTTCCGTCACCGTCTGCGTGGCGACAGAATATGGGGAAAGTCTGCTCCCTCAGGGGGAAAATCTGACCGTCTCCGCCAAGCGGCTGTCCCGGGAGGAGATGGCCGGATTGTTTGAGAGGGAGTCCTTCGATCTGGTCATCGACGCCACCCACCCCTACGCCCAGGAGGTGACGGAGAATCTGCAATCCGCCTGCGAGGAGACCGGCGTCCAATACCTCCGGCTTTTGCGTCCGGAGGGGGCTGGGGGAACGGGGCGGTATTTTTCCGACATTCCCACTGCCGTGCGCTATTTAAGCGGCACCGAGGGGACCATCTATCTCACCACCGGCAGCAAGGAACTGGCAAAATTCGCGGTTCTTCCGGACTTTGCCCAGCGGGTCTACGCCCGGGTGCTGCCCATGGAGGCCAGTCTGGCAGCCTGCCGAGAAGCGGGGCTTCCCCCTGCCCACATCCACGCCATGCAGGGGCCCTTTTCCCGGGAAATGAACCGAGCGGCCCTGGCCATGACCGGGGCCAAATTCCTGGTGACCAAGGAGGCCGGTCCCGCCGGCGGCTTTGGGGAAAAGGCCCAGGCCGCCCAGGACGTGGGGGCGGAGCTGGTGGTCATTGGCCGCCCGCCCCAGGGGGAGGGGCAGTCCTTGGAGGAGACGATTGCCCTGCTGGAAGCCCGGTTTTCCCTCCGCCGCCGGCCCCAGGTTACGGTGGTGGGCATTGGCCCGGGCAGTCTCCAGGGCCTGACCCTGGAAGCCCACCAGGCCATCCGAGAGGCGGACTGCCTGATCGGGGCCAAGCGGATGCTGGCCCTGGCCGCCCCCGGGCAAACGGTCTTTCCCGCCATCGCAACGGATGCCATCGTGGCTCTGATTCGGAGCCATCCGGAATACACCCGATTCGCCGTTCTAATGTCGGGAGACACGGGGTTTTACAGCGGCGCCAAAAAGCTGCTGCCCCTGCTCTCCGACTGCCGTGTGACGGTCCTGCCGGGGATCAGCAGCCTCAGCGCCCTCTGCGCCAGGCTGGGGGTCTCCTATGAAGAAATCTTCCCTGTCAGCCTCCACGGGCGGGACACCGACATTCTCCCCTGGGTGGCACGGCACCAAAAGGTCTTCGCCCTGGTGGGCGGGGAGGGCGGCGTCGCCCAACTCTGCGCGCGGCTGACCCAGGGCGGCTTCGGCGAGGCCCAGGTCACCGTGGGGCAAAATCTGGGCTATCCGGAGGAGGCGATTGTCGCCGCGCCAGCCCGAGAACTCCAGGAGCGGTCCTTCCCCTCCCTCAGCGTGGCGCTCATCCAGCATGACAAGCCCTGGCGGGCGGCCATCGGCCTACCCGACGAAGCGTTTCTCCGTGGCGAGGGCATCCCCATGACCAAAAGCGAGGTGCGGGCGGTGTGTCTGTCCAAGCTGGCGCTGCCGGAGGACGCCATATGCTGGGATGTGGGGGCGGGGACCGGCTCGGTGTCCGTGGAAATGGCCCTCTCTGTTCCCCGGGGGCAAGTGTATGCTATTGAGAAAAGAACGGATGCCCTGGACCTGCTGGAAAAAAACCGGGAACGGTTCCTGCTGGAAAATCTGATCCCCGTGGCCGGGGCCGCCCCGGAGGCGTGCCGGACCCTGCCGCCGCCGAGCCATGTGTTCCTGGGCGGGGCCGGGCGGGAGCTGCCCGCCATCCTGGGGCTGATCCGGGAAAAAAATCCCAAGGCCCGGATCGTCGCCACCGCCATCACGTTGGAATCCGTGGGGCTGCTCAGCGCCGCCATGGCGGACTTTGCCAGCGCCGAGGCGGTCTGCGTCACGGTGGCCCGGGACAAAAAGGCGGGGCCGTACCATTTGATGATGGGGCAGAATCCGGTATACATCTTCACCTTTCAGAACTGAGGTAGAGCTATGGCATACTCCATTATGATCCAGGGCACCATGTCCAACGCCGGCAAGAGCCTGATCGCGGCGGGCCTGTGCCGCCTGTTCCGCCAGGACGGCTACCGGGTGGCCCCCTTCAAGAGCCAGAACATGGCCCTCAATTCCTTCATCACCGCCGACGGCGGAGAGATGGGCCGGGCCCAGGTGGTCCAGGCGGAGGCGGCGGGCATCGCTCCCGACGTGCGGATGAATCCCATTCTCCTGAAGCCCACCACCGACGTGGGCAGCCAGGTCATCGTCGCCGGGCAGGTCCAGGGCAATATGCGGGCCATGGAATACTACCGCCGGAAGCGGGATTACATCCCCGCCATTTTGGAGGCCTACCGGTCCCTGGCGGCGGAATACGACATCATTGTTATTGAGGGGGCTGGGAGCCCGGCGGAGATCAATCTCAAGGGCGACGACATTGTGAACATGGGCATGGCCCGCATGGCGGACGCGCCGGTGTTCCTGGTGGGCGACATCGATCGGGGCGGGGTCTTTGCCCAGCTCTACGGCACCGTAGCCCTTCTGGAACCGGAGGAGCGGGCCCGGATCAAGGGCACCATCATCAATAAATTCCGGGGCGACCGGGCCATTTTGGAGCCGGGTCTCAAGCAGCTGGAGGCCCTTTGCGGCGTACCGGTGGCGGGAGTCGTGCCCTTTACTCAGGTGGACATCGACGACGAGGACAGCCTCAGCAGCCGCTTCTCCCCCAGGGAGGAGCGGAAGATGATCGATATCGCGGTGATCCGCCTGCCCCGGATCTCCAATTTCACCGACTTTTCCCCTCTGGAGCGGTACGCCAACGTGTCGGTGCGGTATGTGGAGCGGGTGAACCAGCTGCGGCAGCCGGACCTGATCTTCCTCCCCGGCACCAAAAGCACCGTTTCCGACCTGCTCTGGCTGCGGCAGAGCGGCCTGGAGGCCGCCGTATTGAAGGCGGCGGCCAGCGGCACGCCGGTATTTGGGATCTGCGGCGGCTATCAGATGCTGGGCAGGACTATTTCCGACCCGGAAGGGGTGGAAGCGGGCAGTCCCCAGACGGTGCGGGGCATGGGTCTGCTGAATCTGGACACGGTTTTTCATGGGGAGAAGGTGCAGTCCCAGGTCAGCGGCCGGTTCGGCATTCTTTCCGGGCTGCTGTCCCCTCTGACTGGGCTCCGGTATCAAGGCTACGAAATCCACATGGGCCGGTCCGGGGAGGCGCTGCCCCCCATCGTCTGCCAGGGAGATGTCTACGGCAGCTATATTCACGGGCTGTTCGACGAGCCGGGGATTGCGGATGCTTTGCTCCAATCTCTCTGCCGGAAAAAGGGCGTGGATTTTGCCCAGCTGGGCACCTTCGACACGGCAGCCTACAAGCAGCGGCAATATGACCAGCTGGCCCAGGTGCTGCGGGAAAATTTGGATATGGACCTGATCTACAAGGCCCTGCGGAAAGAATTGTAAGCCATTGCCGCCCCCTGCCGGGGGCGGCAAGCTCTTTTGAATCGCTCGTTTCGCAAGCGATTTACCGGACACAAAAATTCAGGCCCCGCCGGTGGCGGGGCCTGTTTGGTGTTTTGGATGCGGCTTACACGCCGGAGTAGGCGGCAAAGCCCGCGTCGATGGGCAGCACCACGCCGGTAACGGCGCTGGAGGCCTTGTCGTCGCACAGGAAGAACACGCCGCCCAGAAGCTCCTCGCTCTCCACAAAGCGGTTCATGGGCGTCCCGGCCAGGATCTTGGCGGTCCGGGCGGTGGGGGTGCCGTCGGGGTTGAACAGCAGGGCCCGGTTCTGGTTGGACACCAGGAAGCCGGGGGCGATGGCGTTGCAGCGGATGCCGGTACCGGCAAAGTGGGTAGCCAGCCACTGGGTGAAGTTGGACACCGCGGCCTTGGCGCCGGAGTAGGCGGGGATCTTGGTCAGGGGGATATAGGCGTTCATGGAGGAGATGTTCAGGATCACGCCGTGCTTCCGCTCCACCATGTCCTTAGCAAAGACCTGGGTGGGCAGCAGGGTGCCCTGGAAGTTCAGCTTGAACACGAAGTCCACGCCGCCGGCGTCCAGATCAAAGAAGGTCTTGTCGCCCTCCTTGGCTTCGTGCTGGTACTCGTTGGTGGTCTGGGCCCGGGCATTGTTGCCGCCGGCGCCGTTGAGCAGGATGTCGCAGGGGCCCAGGTCCTTCAGCACCTGCTGATGGACGGCCTCCAGGCTCTCCGGCTCCAGGACGTTGGCCTTGTAGCCCACGCAGGTGTAGCCCTCGGCCTTGCACTCGTCGGCCACCGCCTGGACGGCGGCCTCGTTCAGGTCCAGAGCGGCGACCTTCGCGCCGGCCTGGGCAAAGGCCTTGGCCATGGTGCCGCAGAGCACGCCGCCGGCGCCGGTGATGACCACGACTTTACCGGTGAAATCCACATTCAGGGGAAGATCGATCATTGCAAATTACCTCCAAAGGATAAAGTTAAACGGTTTCAATGGTGCCGCCGTTGGCCTCGATCAGGCCGTTCAGGTAGGCGCTGCCCAGGGCCCGGTCATACAGGCCATAGCCCGGCTTGCCGGTCTCGCCCCAGATCATCCGGCCATGGTCCGGACGGAAGTAGCCCTCAAAGCCGGTCTCCACCAGGGCCTTGACGATGGCGTTCATGTCCAGAGAGCCCGCCTGGGACAGGTGCCCGCTCTCCTCAAAGGAGGTGTCCGGCAAAATTTTCACGTTCCGCATGTGCATAAAGCCGATGCGGCGCATGGCGGAATACTTGCGGACCAGGCGGGGAATGTCGTTGGCCGGGGAGCAGCCCAGGGAGCCGGTGCACAGGCACAGGGTGTTAGAGGGGCTGTCCACAATGGACAGGTACCGGTCCAGATTCTCCTCCTTGGTGATGACCCGGGGCAGCCCGAAGATGGGGTACGGAGGATCGTCCGGATGGAGCGCCATGACCACGCCGCACTCCTCCGCCACGGGGATGACCCGCTTCAGGAAGTACTCGATGTTGGCCCAGAGGCCCTCCTCCCCCAGCTCGCTGTAGGCCCGGATCAGATCCCGGACCTGGTCCTGGGTGTAGCTGGAGTCCCAGCCGGGCAGATGGATATCGTCCTTCAGGGGGTCCAGGCCCTTCATCTGGTCCCAGTACATGACCAGGCTGGTGGAGCCGTCGGGGGCCTTCTTGTCCAGCTGGGTCCGGGTCCAGTCGAAGACGGGCATGAAATTGTAGGTCACGCACTTGATGCCGTACTTGGCGCAACGGCGGATGGATTCGCAGTAGTTGGCGATATGGCGGTCCCGCTCCGGGCGGCCCAGCTTGATCTCCTCGGTGACGGGGATGGACTCCACCACATCGAAGACCAGGCCGTGTTCGGCGCACAGGTCCACCAGATGCTTGATGGATTCCTCGGGCCAGACCTCGCCGGGCTTCACGTCATAGACGGCGGACACGATGGAGCGCATACCGGGGATCTGACGGATCTCGTCCAGGGTCACAGGATCGCTCTCGCCGTACCAGCGAAACGAACTTTTCATAGTTTGTCTCCTTTCGGATGATTATTTCGCAACGGTCTCGTCGGTGATGGTATCCATTGCCTCCTGCAGGGACATGCCCTCGGCAATGGCCTTGCTCCGGGCGGCGTTGACCGCCTGGATCTGCTTCATCTTCTCGCCGGTGAGGCTGTAGCCCTTCATGGCCCACAGGGTGGCCGCCCAGGCCAGCATGGGGATCACGCAGAACATGACGATGACCGCGATCTTAATACCCAGAGAGTAAGGCGTCGAATCGTTGGGCAGCGCGCTGACGCCGGTGCAGATCAGGAAGATCACCGCCACCAGGGTCTGGGCCAGGGAGGATACCAGCTTGTCCACCAGGCTGAACAGCGTGCCCATGATGCCGGGGATGTACTTGCCGGAACGGTAGGTCTCATAGTCGGAGCAGTCCGCCACCATGGGGATGGGCATATCGGCGGTAGCGTAGTAAGCGCCGTAGCCAATGCCGAAGCAGACGATGAACAGGATCGTGTAGAAGTTGACAGCTCCGCCGCCCTTGTACGGGAAGGCCAGGGTGGTGTTGGGATCGCCGTGGTTATTCAGGAGCAGCAGCGCCAGAACGCCCACATAGCAGATCAGCGCCACGGAGACGTAGCGAACCAGGCTGGCCTTCTGGCCCTTCTTCTGGGAGGTCCGCATGCTCAGCAGGAAGAACGGCACCGCGCAGACATAGCCAAGAACCATCATGGGCAGGTACAGGGAATTGTAGTTGCCCATCACAATGCCGTACAGGGCCAGTAGCACCGTGGTGTTGGTGGCGATGGCCAGGGCCAGCTTGCAACCGCCGCCGGCGACCATCAGCCGCTGCATGGGCTTGTTGTGAACGATGATCTCTACATATTCGGACATCTTCACCTTTTCCTGCTTGCCGCCGCCCAGGCCGTAATACTTGGAGTTATCCTTCTCGGCAATGCCGATGATGGCCAGGATGGTCAGCGCCACAGACACGGCGATACCAATGGGGGTTATGATCTGATAAACGGTGGGATTGGCGTAGCCGGAGATCTCCACGATCTTGTTGCCCGCCTCATCCAGCATCGGATTGCCGGCGGCGTCCAGCTTGTACACATCGTACATTGCCTTGATGGTGGGGATCAGGAACTGCATGACGCCCATGCCCAGCAGGCTGCCCACGGTGTTGAAGATGGTGAACATGGGCCGCTGGTTGGGGTCGTTGGTCAGAACGGTCTGGCCGGCACGGGTAACGGAGGTCTGGAAGGTGTAGCCAATGACCCAGACGAAATAAATCACCGTAAAGGCCACATAGCGCAGCCACATCATGGTCTCGGGGATCAGCGGCGTGACAATATACAGAAGAATCACGCTGATTGCCATGACGGCGCTGCCCAAAACCATAAAGGGCCGGAATTTACCAAACTTCGTGTCCGTCCGGTCCATCATCGCGCCGATGATGGGGTCGGTTACGGCGTCGCACACCCGCATGATGGTAACCATCAGGGACGCGAAAATGCCTAAGTGAAGAATGTTATCGCCAAATTGCGCCACATAGGAAAGGATCAGGACGAAATAGACGTTGGTGGCGCCGTTGTTCAGGGGGAAGAGTACCAACTGATATGGCTTGGCACGGTTTAAACCCTGATTCTCTTGGTTGCTCATATGATCTCTCCAATCCAATATCATATTTGGTCTTCCCCTGCCCAAAAAGGCAGGGGAAGAAGAAACTAGCTTTTTTCTTCAGCGGCTTCCCGGCCCTCCCGGGCGGGGAAAAAGGAAGTTTCTTCATTCCGCGCTGCCTTCCCTGCCCTTTGGGGGCAGGGAAGGCAGAAAACGCTTCGTTACTTCCTTCCCCCTGCCCTTTTGGGGCAGGGGGTGGAAATGGATGATTTAGGCTTTCTTGGCCTTCTTGGTCTTGATCTGGGTGTAGAGCATCCAGCCGCAGCCGCAGGTGGCGACAGCCAGAACAGCGATCAGAGCCCAGATGGCGATCTGCCACCACGGGGTGATCATTTCGATCCGGTCAGAGGAGGACAGGCCGTTCATGGCGTTGGAGTTGGCCACGGTGTAGAGCAGATAGTGCATAGCTTCCTTCATCTCGGCGATCATGTTGTCGTCAGAGGGGAAGTTCTCGTTGGCGTAGTTGGTGTGGATCCTGGGCATAGGGGAATCCCACAGATCAGACCCGGCCAGCAGCGCGTCGGGAACATCCATGTACTCGCTGGAGCCGGAGAAGTCGGTGATGGACATGCCCCGCATGCCAGCCTCGCCCCGGAGGTAGGAGGTCTGGAGCTCGTAGTACTCGCCGCACCACATAGCGCCCCAGCGGTTGAAGCCGGACATGGTGCACCAGGCGCCGCCCTTGCCAGCCTCGATGGTGTGGCTCTGACCGTTCAGGTCGGTGAAGGTCCGGGCGGACTGATCAGTGATGGCCATATCGGCCACTTCCAGGTAGATCTCCCGGGCGGCCTGCTCGGTCAGCCAGGTGTTGACGCCACGGCGGCTGGACTCGGAGTCGTTCAGGGCCACGTGCTTCAGGTAGACGTACACGCCCTTGGACTGGATACCGGCAGTCTCGGCAGCGCAGGTAGCGCCGGCCACGAAGGGATCCTCGGAGTAGTACTCAAAGTTACGGCCGGAGTAAGCGGTCCGGTGCATATTGATGCCGGGGCCGTACAGGCCGGAGTGCATGGGATTGTAGGTCAGGCAGTCCTCGCCGATGCAGCGGCCCAGGTCGGTGATCAGCTCGATGTTCATGGTGGCGGCCATGATGTCCTCGGAGGTGTAGCAGGTGGCGGAGCCGCCGCCGGTCAGGCTGGTGGTCAGGCCCTGAGGACCGTTCTCATCGTGGGTCGCGGCCTTGCCGATGGTGGGCACGGCGGCGGTGTTGTGGAAGCCCAGGGTGATGACCTGGATCATCTCGGAAACGGACATCTGATCCAGCAGCTTGTACCAGTCGGGATCATCAAAGCTCTTGCCGATCATGGAAGCCAGGGCCAGGCCGTTGTCCGCCTCGGTGGTGGCGCCATACTCAGCCAGGGCAGTGCCCTGATAGGTGTCGGGGGTGTAGCGGATAAACTGGAGGGCGGCGGCCAGCTTGTCGGTCATGGCCAGCTCAGCGGGCTTGGTGGGATAGGTGCCCTCCCAGTCGGTACGGGACATGAACTTGACCACGTCGCCGTCCCAGTAACCGCTGCGGTTGGGGTCGGCCTGGTCAAACAGGTTGGTAATGGCGTTGCCGGTGACGGCGGTGGCAAAGACGGTGGTATCCAGCGCGCCCTGGGTCCACTTGTAGGTCATGGCGGCGTTGCCCTCGGCGTCCATGCCGTCCTCGGTGGTGTAGCCCTTGGCGGCCAGGATGTTGTTCAGCGCCTCATGAGCGCCGTTGCCCACGGTGAAGTAGTAGTCGCCTGCATCCAGGATGTAGGTCTTGGCGCCGTAGGCGTCGTAGGTCCGCAGCTGGGTCTTGGGCACACTGACGGTAACGGTAGCGGACTCGCCGGGCTGCAGAATCCCAGTCTTGGTGAAGCCGCACAGCTCCACGGCGGCCTTCTCGATCTGATTCTCCTTGTCGTAATCGGTGAAGGGGGACTGGAAGTAGACCTGGACGGTCTTCTTGGCGGCGGCGGAGCCGGTGTTCTTCACGGTAACGGTGACGTCAAAGCTGTCGCCGTTCTCGGCCACGGAGAAGCCGCTGTACTCGAAGGTGGTGTAGCTGATGCCGTAGCCGAAGGGATAAGCCACGGTCTTGGTGTAGTCGTAGCTGCCGGCGTTGCCGGTGCCCATGACCTTGTCCTCGTAGCGGGTCTCAAAGTACCGGTAGCCCAGGTAGATGCCCTCCTGGTACACGCTGTACATGGCCTGCACGTTGGCGCTGTCGGCGCCCTCCAGCTCATAGCTGCCGGAGTAGGGCTGGGAGTAGAAGTTATGGATGGCGGGAGCGGCCAGGTTGTCATACAGGTAAGTATCCACCAGGCTGCCGGAAGGAGCCACCTGGCCGGAGAGGAGCTGGCCGATGGCCAGAGCGCCCCACTGGCCCACGTCGCCAATCCACATGCAGGAGTCGATGCCGTAGTCCACGCCGCAGACCTCCGGATTCAGGAAGTCCAGCTCCAGGGCGTTGGAGGTGTTCAGCAGGACGATGATCCGCTTAAAGGTGCCGTCGTCCTTCAGGGCCTTCAGGCCGGCCAGGAGTTCCTTCTCCTGGGTGGAGAGGGACAGATAGTTGCCGCCGTTGCCCTCGTCCTCGCCGTAGGTGTAGCGAACGGTCTGGCCGTCACTGTTGACGTAAGTCAGCTCGGCGCCGATGTCACCGGCGGGCAGGTCCGCGCCTTCGCCGCCGGAGCGGGAGAAGACCACGATGGCGGCGTCGCCATAGCCGGCGAAGGAGGAGCCGGCGGCGGACTGGACCTCAGACCAGGGGGCCTCGTTGACGCCATACAGGGTGTTGGCGGTCAGGTTGTCGGAAATGGCGGCCGGAGTCACCCGGGTGTAGGAGTTGCCGGAATACCAATCCCACAGGGTCTGGTTGATCTCGATGCCGTACTGGGTCAGGGCATCCTTCAGGTTGGGAGCGGAGGAGGTGTCCACCGCGCCGGAGCCGGTGCCGCCGTAGAGCAGGTCCACGGAGCCACGGGCGAAGAGGCTGACCTTCGCGCCGCTGGGAAGAGGCAAGGCGGAATTGTCATTCTTCAGCAGGGTAGCGCCTTCGGCTTCCACGGCGGTGCCCATCAGCTTATCGTAGGCAGCCAGTTCCTCGGCCGTGGCGAAGTCGCTCTTAAAGTACTCGGTGTCCTCGGTGCTGTTGCCCTTTACGACCTGGTAAGGGGTGATGCCCAAGGCCACGTTCAGGGTGGTAGCAAAGTAGTTGGCTACGAAGTTGCCCACGATGGCGGCCACCAGCAGGATGGCCACTACGGCGGTCAGCGAGGACCACAAGACTACTTTGCCGTTCTTTTTCGGGCTCTTGGAGTCCTTAGGTGTTTGGGGTTTGTTTGCCATTCTTGATTCCTCCATATTCTTCTTCATTTTCTATCCACCGGTATTCCGGGTGATATACGGTTTTTTAAGGGGCTTTACACCCAGTTTTTGCCCACGCCCTCGCCCTTCTTCAGGACGTAATCGGGGTTGGGGGTGTCCACATGGCGGATGACCGCCTCGTCATGGCAACTGCCCGCGATGGCCTCCAGCTTGACCTCCCCCTTCAGGGGTACCTGGAAGGTGAAGACCTTGTCCCCAGCCAGCTCCGCCACCTGCTTGCCGTTGGCCAGGAGCTTGACCCGTCCGCAGTTGGAGTAGACCTTGACCATGGTGGTGTCCTCGCAGCGGTCCACATACCGCTTGGAGCAGATGTGGACAAAGGGCTGCTTGGTCCAGTAGGCCTTGTACAGATAGAAGCTGTCCTTCCGGATCTTCCGGTCGAAGGTCACCAGGCCCTTGTGGTTCATGCCGGGCTCGCCGCCCTGATCCCGGGCATCGGCGGCAAAGTCGAACATATTCCACACATGGGTGGCCCACATGAAGGGCCGCTTCTCAAAGCACTTGAGCAGGTACTCGTGGTACACGCACTGGTATTCCTCCGTCTGGTCCTCCCGCTTGGGATGGCTGGAGTGGAGGTTGGTCATGGCCTCGCAGCCGTATTCCGAGTAACCCAGGCACCGGTTGGGGTACACCGCATGGAAGAAATCGATCCAAAGGTCGTTGAGGAACAGACCCGGCACATACCAGCCCAGGTACAGGTTCCAGCTCACCAGGTCGGACAGGTGGGCCACCTTGTTGAAGGGGCCGCACATGGCGTAGCAGGCCAGGGTGGTGGGCCGGGTGGGGTCCATCTGGTGGATCAGGTCGTTCAAAACCCGGTGATTGTCCAGCATATCGGCCTTGTCCTTGGTGGAGATGGTGATCTCGTTGGAAATGCCCCAGGTGACGATGCTGGGATGGTTGTAGTTCTGGACGATAAGCTCCTTCATCTGGGAAATGGTGTTCTCCCGGCCATTGGGCATATGCTCGGAGATGTAGGGGATCTCCGCCCAGACCACCATGCCGGCCTTGTCGCACAGGTCATAGAAATACTGATCGTGCTGATAGTGGGCCAGGCGGATGGTGTTCACGCCCATTTCCTTGATGATGGCCATGTCGGTTTCATGGTGTTCCTTGGTCAGGGCGTTGCCGATGCCCTTCCAGTCCTGGTGGCGGGAGACGCCCCGCAGCGGATAGCTCCGGCCATTGAGGAAGAAGCCCTCCTTGGGGTCCACCCGGAAGGTGCGGACGCCGAAGGGCGTGGAAATCTCGTCCTTGACCTCCCCCTCGGCGGAGAGAACGGCCTTACAGGTGTAGAGGTAGGGGTCCTCCACCCCGTCCCACAGGTGGACCTTGGGAATGGTCAATGTCACGTCCGTTCCCTCTCCCTCGGCGACGGTCTTTCCCTCGCCGTCCAGAAGGGCCACAGAAACCTTGCCTTTTTCGCAGTTGGTCCAGGTCTGCACCCGGACGGAGCCATCGCTGCCCACGACGGTGGGGGTCACCGCGATGCCGGGCCCGGCAAAATAATCCATGTCAAAATGACATTTGTTTACAACGATGAGATACACGTCCCGGTAGATGCCGCCATAGAAGGTGAAGTCCGCCTTCTGGGGGTACACCCGGTCGTTAACGGAGTTGTCCGCCTCCACATACAGCTCGTTCTCTTCCTTCAGCAGCGCCGTGATGTCTGCCCGGAAGGTGGAGTAGCCGCCGTCGTGGGTCATGACCGTCGTCCCGTTGAGGACCACCTTGGCCGAGGCGTTGACGCCCCGGAACTCCAGATAGACGACCTCCCGCTCCGAATCAAATTCAGGCTTGGGGAAGGTCTTGCTGTAAGAGCAGGTGCCTCTCCAGTAGTCGTTGCCGCCGTCCTGGCCGTCGATGTTGTTCCAGGTGTGGGGGATGTCCACATCCTGAACGGTCCCGTCATGGTAGGTAAATTTCCAGCCTTGGTTGAGTAGGGTTTGCTTACGCATGGGCGTCTCTCCTTTCTGAATCTCCCGCAATATATACGGTCCACAGTCCCGCCGACCCGGCGGACTGTACGATTTGCCTAAATTATAACATTTTTATTAAGAAATATCAAAAGACAAATAACATTATTTTGTTCAAATTTGAAAATTTTGTGTGCAAAGGTTGATTATGGAGCACAAAATTTGTAATTCTTGTACAAATAGAAAAAAAGCCTTGTTTTTCTCGCGATAAAAATTTATAATAGAGGAAAACAAGGAAGGGAGACGGGATATGAAGCAGTACGAAGTCCACAATCAGCGGATGCGGCAGAATATCTGCGAGGCCATGTACCGCATTCTGCTGGAGGTCCCGTTCCCCAAAATCACGGTGCAGAGCATCCTTCAGGAGGCCCATATTCAGCGGGCCACCTTTTACCGCTACTTCCGTGACAAGTTCGAGGTGGCGGAGACCATCAACCAGCTTCTCTCGGATTCCATGGCCCAGGCCTATATGGCGCTGATGTACGACGGGGCAAGCCCTTATTCGGATCTTCCGGCGCTGATGGAGCCTCAGAACCGCCAGCTGCTGGGCGTCATGATACGCCTGCGGGTGGACCATCTGGATCTTCCCCAAACTCTCCGGTCCACCTTTCAAAGCTGCTACCGTCGCCGGTTTCCCGACTGCGGGGCGTATGAAGCGGACCTGGCCGGCGCCAGCTTTCTGGCCTTTACCTACTGGTTCGTGGAAAAAAGTCCCACCCGGGAGGAGATTGCCGCTATTTTGAGTTCCAACGACAAGGCCCGGTGGCTGGCCCGGCTGTACGGCGTCCCGGCGGACCGGCTTCTATCCTTCCTAGCCGAATACGGCGAAAAGGGGGAGCAGCGGGAAGACGCCTGAGCGTGCCGCTCCCGCACCGCCAAAAACCGTTATCAAAAGCCCTCCCGCTCCGCTTTCATCTGCGGCACGGGAGGGCTTTGTCGAATCAAAAACCTGAGCCTCCGCCGGTCGGCGGAGGCTCAAACCTTTACTTTTCAAACAGGAATTTTTTCGGAAGCTTCACGCCGAAGTCCTTTGCCAAATGCCGGAAATCGTCGGGGGTGATGGTCTGGCGCTTGTAGTCCTGCATGGAGCGGACCTTCACCAAGATCTCCGCCGATTTTTCCACGGTGTGCATCAGGCCGAAGGTCAGATCGAAGTCCTCCCCAGAGCAGAACATCCCATGGTGGGCCCAGATGGCCACATCGTATTTCTTCATCAGCTCGGAGGTGGCCACGGCGATATCCCGACCGCCGGGGACCATCCAGGGCACCACGCCGATGCCGTCGGGGAACACCACGGGGCACTCCGTGGCCATTTCCCACAGCTCCCGGGTGAAGGCCTCGTCGGTCAGGGGCAGAACGAAGGTCAGGGCAATGGTGTTGGCCGGGTGGGCGTGGTAGATGACCCGGTGCCTGCCGCCGGTGGCGGTAAACTTCACCTCATGGTTCATCAGATGGGTTGGCAGCTCGCTGGTGGGGCGTCCGCCGTTCACCAGGCCCCAGCAGATCCGGTAATTCTCCCCCGCCTGGTCCAGCTCGATGATGCAGAAGGAGTCGGCGGGCTTGACAGTGACGTTGCGCATGAATTTTCCGGAGCCGGTGACCAGGAAGTACTCCCCGCCCAGCTTAGGCACGCTGGTGCCGATGGGCTTCCATTCCCCGGGATGAAGCTCCTCCCGGACAGACTCGACCTCCTCCGGCCGGATCCGATAGCTCAGGTTCCCGCCGTTACGCTCATGCCAGCCCTGCCGCCAGCCGTCGTCGGCCATGCGCATAAAGCCCTTTACAAATTCCGCGTCCAATACGTTCATGTTGGTATCCTCCTATCAAAATTATCGAGTGATGACGTCCACGGGGACGTTGAAGATTTTGGCGACCTTCAAAATGGTGTCGATATGGCGGCCCACGGCGGCGGCCATGTGGTGGGTGGGGCCGGCTTCGCTCCACTTATCGCAGAATTCCCGGGCGCCGCAGGTAAAGCGGGTCCGCATATTGGTGTCCCCAAAGGTGAAGATGGGGCCCTCCTCGTTGACGCCCTCGGCCACCACGAATTTGAAGTGGCCGTCCCGGTCCTGGGTGATGCCGAGATATGTTACGGGGCCCGCCGGGGGATAGAACTGGGTCAGGTAGCCGCCGCCGGTCTTCCCGTGGAACACGGGGACGATCTTCATGGTGGGCTTTTTGGCCTGGGAGATGTCCGCGTCCCCGGAGCCGGAGTGGCCGATGATACAGATATCCTGGTCAAAGTCGATGGAGTACATCTCGGAGAGCTGGCCCGTGCCGGAAATGGTCTTGAGAATGCTCATGGCCATGGCCACCTTGATATCCCCCTCCACGGCGCAGGCGGTGCCCTGCTTGATGAGCATGGAGAAGGCGGGGATCAGCATGGAGTCCAGCTTGCCCGCCACCCCCTGGGCAAAGCCGTCGTAATGAGATGCTACAAAGCCCAGCTTCTCGTCCTGGACCCACTGCTCGAAGGCCACCACATATTTTGCCATGTCCCAGACCTTTTCGACGGTGCCGCCGCCCTCAATCTCGAAGGTGTCCAGAATGTCCTGGGCCTTGGCCCGGATGGCGTCCTCGTCGGTGATGTGGTCGGCAATGGCCCACATCTTCTCCCAGTCGAACTGCTTGGTGTAGAGCCACATCCGGTGATACAGGTTGGTCTCGTCGATATACAGGTCCATCATGCCGGGATAGGGTCGGCCGATCTGGGCCAGATTGGTATCCCGGAACCGGCGGCGGACCTGGGCGGCCCGGCACCAGTCCTCGATCTCCGCCTGGGCGTGGGGGTCTCCCCCCTCCACCACGCCGGTGATCACCGCGTGGCGCTTCCCTGCCCGCTCCAGATCGGCCACCATCTCCCCCACGGCGCCGCAGGCGTAGAGCTGGCCCAGCCAGGTGGCGGTGTCGGTGTTGGCATAGTCGGGGGCCCGCTTTTTTTGCAGGTTCACCAGCACCACCGGCACGTCCAGGTCCCGGACGGCGGGGAGCAGATTGTAGCTGGTGGCGTAGGTCAGCAGCTGGAGGATCACCAGATCCACGTCGGCGGCCCGAAATTTGTCCCCGGCGGCCTGGGCCAGCTCCTTGGTGGTGACAAGCCCGCCGTCGATCAGCTCCACCGTGTCCGGCAGGGTCTTCTTAAAATCGGCGTACTGGCCCTGAAATTCCGGCACCAGGCTGGGGAACTGGGGTAGATAGGCCCCCAGGGCGATGGCGAATACGCCTACTCTGGCTTTGGTTTCCACTAACATACGATCAACCTCCTTGATTTTGTTGGGGTAGGATTTTATGGATCTGGAAGCTCCTCCGGATGGCCGCCCGGGCGGCGGCTAGATCCGGAAATTCGCCGCCGGCGATCATCTGGACCATGAGATTGCCGATGGCGGTGCCCTCCACCGGGCCGGCATAAACGGGCAGGCCCGTGGCGTCAGCGGTCATCTGATTGAGATAGCCGTCCTGGCAGCCGCCGCCGACGATGTTCACGCTGGTATATTGTTTCCCCGTAAGCTGACGCAAGCCTTCGATGGCATCCTTGTAGCACCTGGCCAGGCTGCGGTACACCGTCTGCATGATCTCCCCAACGGTGGCGGGCGCCGGCTGGCCCGTTTTGGCACAGAAGGCTTTGATGGCATCGATCATGCTGTCCGGGGCAAGAAAGCAGTCGTCATTGGCGTCCACTACCGCTGGAAAGTCCGCCGCCTTCTTCGCTTCCTCGATGAGATCCGGGAAGGAATAAAACCGTCCGGCGGCATGGGCGCTGGTCTTGCCCGCCACATAGGCCACGCCATTCAGCTCCCGGCGAATGGACTGGATCATCCACAGACCCATGATGTTCTTGAGGTAGCGGAACCGATACCAGGCCCCGCCCTCGTTGGTAAAGTTTTGCAGGCGGCTGGCCTCGGTAGTGATGGGAGCTTCGTTTTCCACCCCCAGCAGGCTCCAGGTGCCGCTGGACAGGTACACCGCCCGGTCGTCCTGGGCAGGCACCGCCAGGAAGGCGGAGCCGGTGTCGTGGGTGGCGGGCAGGATCACAGTGGTGTTGAAGCCCACCGCCTCCTGTATTTGGGGGGTCAGGTCTCCGACGACGGTCCCCGGCACGGACAGCTCCCCGAAGAGCTTCCCCGGCAGGCCCAGCCGGGCGATTAGCTCCCTATCCCAGGTCTTGTCCGCCGCGTTCACCAGGCTGGTGGAGGTGGCGTTGGTGTACTCCTGTTTTTTCACCCCGGTGAGCCTAAAGTTAAAGTAGTCCGGGATCATCAGCAGCCTCTCCGCCCGCTCCAGCTGCTCCGAGTGCTCCTGTTTCAGGGCCATGAGCTGATAGACGGTGTTGAAGGTCTGGTACTGGATGCCGGTGCGGGCATACAGGTCGCTCCGGGGCACGATGGCGTCCACCAGGGCGTCCATCCCGGTGGTCCGGCCGTCCCGGTAGGCCACCGCGTCGCCGATTTGGTTCCCTTCCCCATCCAGAAGCACATAGTCCACCGCCCAGGTGTCGATGCCCATGGTATCGGGAATTTTACCCAGGGCCTTGCAGGCCCGCATCCCTTCCAGAATGCCCTGCCAGAGATTTTCCATATCCCAGCAGTCGTGGCCGTTCCTGCGGAGCTGGCGGTTCTCGAAGCGGTACACCTCCTCCAAAACCAGCCGCCCGTCCTCCACATGGCCCAGAATGTGCCGGCCGGAGGACGCGCCGATGTCCACCGCCAAATAACAGCTTCCCATACACTGCCTCCTTTTAGAATGACGAATAAGCCTCGATCCGGTCCGCGTAGACAGACCAGAAATAGTTGGTTTTGTAATCCGCCAGTGCTTTTTTCGGCACCAGGATCCGGGCGGAGGTCCCCTCCAGCAGGTCCTGCCCTACCCGGCAGGTCCCCGGATCCAAAGCGGTGAGCCGAATTTCCCCCAGGGCGCCGCAGCCCGAGAAGGCGCCGTCGCCGATGGCGCGGATATTGCCCTGGACCGTCACCCGTTCCAGAACCTCGGCCTGGGAGAAGGCCCCGGCGGCGATGGCCACCACCGGCTTTCCCTCCCAGGAGGCGGGCACCGTCAGCGTCCGCCGGGTCAGGCCCTCTGGGGTCAGGCCCGTCACCGTCAGGCCGGAAGCGTCTTCAGTATAGGTAAAGCATTCGGCGTCGGTATTGTCCCCCTCAAGCGCCGTCTGGTCCAAGGCAGGCATGGAAGGCAGTGCGATCTGGGTAGGGCTGCTGTCTCCCAGCATGGCCTTGATATTGCGGACCAAAAGGCGGGTGTAGACCGTCTTTCCGCTGGAATTGAGATGGAAATTGGTGTCGAAAAACCACCCGGCGGGGAGAATACTGTCCCTGGGGTCCCCCATGATGGGCAGGCCCAGCTTTTCCGTCACCGCCTGGCAGAAATCCTCGATCCCCTGGGTCTGGGCCGCCAGAGCGTTCATGGGGCAAAAGCCGTACCACACCTGGGCCCCCCGGGTCTCCAGCGCCCGGCGATAGCCTTCCACCTGCCGGACGAATTCCTCCGTCAGCATGGCAGGGTCAAAGACGATGGGCGTGTCAACCTCAAAGCCGCCCGGCATCCGGTTTTCCCCGCAGAGGGGGCTGACCACGTCCCCATATTCGTTGAAAACGCTCTTCCGGTAGACCCCCTGGGGCTCCGGCCGGGTCCCCGCGAGAAAGTAGGCCCATTTTTCCCCGGCAAATTCCGGGAACGCCCCGGCCAGCCGGGCCAGCTTCTCCCCCGGAAGGGACCGGAGCAGATCGTAGGCCCCGTCCAGCCCCTGCCAGGCAATCGCCGGGTCAAAAAAGCCGGAGAGGGTCTGCCTCTGTTGCTCCGGCAGGAGGATCACAATGTCCCCCTCCCGGATCAGAGGCTCCGACAGATCCAGCATCACCGTGGTGCCCAGGGCGGCGTACATGCCGAAGTTGACCACCCGGTATTCCGGCAGCTCCCGCTCCAGCAGGGCGCTGTCCACCCCAAAGGCCAGGCTGCTGCCCCCTACCAGGACGATCCGCTTCCCCTCCGTTTGGGAAAGGAGCCTGGTTTTTTCCTTCAGCTCCCCCAAAAAGGTGTCTCCAAACTGCTCCGGCAGGCCGAAGCCCCAGGCCAGGAGCGTTGCCGGGACCGACAGCAGCAGGACCAGGCTGGTCCAAAAAATCCAAGTCTTTTTCATAGGCTAAAACTGAAAATAAATGAAGGTGTTCTCCCCGCCCGCCGCCAATCCGGCCAGCCAGGCAAGGCCCACCGCCAAAACGCCCGTAAATCCCACCAGCGCCGCCCGCTCCGGAGTCGCTTCCCGCCCCAGCCGGGGCAGGTTTTCCAGCGCAGGCATACAAAGCAGCGGCACCGTCAGTAAAAGCAAGGCGGGCAGGTCCAGGGGCCAGACATTCCATCCCCCGCCCAGCCGGGCAAGCAGGGTCCCTGCCGCCGGCAAGGAACCGGCCCGGAACAGCAGCCAGGGCAGGCTCACCAGCAGATAGGTCCGCAACCGTCCGAAAAGGGGCGGGCATTTTTTTATTGTCTTGGGCCCGAACCGGTCCCAGAGCACCCCGCCGACCTGATAAAACCCATGGACAGCGCCCCAAAGGAGGAAGTTCCACCCGGCCCCGTGCCACAGGCCGCTGAGTAAAAACACGGTCATCAGGTTGATAAGCCGCCGCTTGAGCCCCTTCCGGCTGCCGCCCAGGGGAATATAGACATAGTCCGTAAACCAGGAGGTCAGGCTGACGTGCCACCGCCGCCAGAAGTCCCGCACCGTCGTCGCCTCGAAGGGACGACGGAAATTCTCCGTCAAATCGACGCCCAGCAGCTTGGCGGTGCCCCGGGCGATGTTGGAGTAGCCGGCAAAATCGCAGTAGATCTGGAATCCAAAGAGGAACGTGGCCAACAGCACCGCCGGGCCGCCCCCTTCTCCGCCGTAGACCCGGTCCACGAAGGGGGCTAGGCTGTCCGCCACCGCCACCTTCTGGAAATAGCCGGTCAGCAGCAGCCAGCCGCCGGCGCGCAGGTTTTCCCGGGAAAAGGGCCGCTCCGCCCGAAGCTGGGGCAGCAGTTTTTCCGGCCGCTCGATGGGCCCCGCCACCAGCTGGGGGAAAAAGGACACGAACAGAGCGTAATACCCAAAATGCCGCTCCGCCTTCACCCGGCCCCGGTACACGTCGAGAACGTAGGAAAGGGTCTGGAAGGTGTAGAAGGAAATCCCGGCGGGCAGCAGAATTTTCTCCGCGGGAGAAAGGCCCGCCAGCTCCGCCAAAAACGCGCCGTATTTGAAAAAGCACAGGCTCCCCAGGCAGACCGTCAGGGCAATCCCCAGCAGCGTCCGCCGGATCCAGGGCCCACGGTCCATTCCCATGGCGCACAGCCAGGAGACCGCCGTGGATAGAAGCAGCAGCCCCAGCGCTTCCGGGCTTCCGAGGCCGTAAAACAGCCAGCTCGCCGCCAGCAGCAGTACCCAGCGGAGCCGGTGGGGAAGACTATAGTGAAGGGCCGTCACTGTGGGGAAGAACAGGAGGAAGGTCAGGGTGTTGAAATTCATGGCTTCCCTCCCCCGGGCCAGGCGCAGAGCAGGAACAGCACCATGGCGCCCAGCGCCAGGTATTCCAGGGAGACCCCCAGGGCCAGGCCGGTCAGCACCGTCCCGGCGGCAAAGGCCTCCCCCAGCACCATCCAGAGCCCCCGGCGCTTCCCCAGCCTAAAGGCCAGGGCGCAGACTGCCGCCAGCCCCAGGGGCAGCAGGGTCCAAAGCTCCATCACAGCGCCCCCTCCTTCTCCAGCTGGGCTATCAGCTCCCGGATCACCCGCTCCGTTCGCAGCGCCACGCCTTCTGTAGACAAGTGGTTATCTGTTCCGTACAGGTAAACCCCGCTCACCAGAGAGTCCGCCAGCCGGGAGATCACCGGGGCGGTCAGATTGGCGCGAAAATAGTCGTCCAGGGCCTGGATGGCCTCCGGCGTGCTGTCCTGGGACACCGCCAGGGCGTTTCGCGGGGAATAGGTGATGTAGACCCGCACCCCCAGGGCCTGAAGGCCCTCCGTCACCCGGTTTAAGGGGTCCAAATAAAAGTCCTTGGGATAGGCGGCCACCGTGTATTTTACCGGCAGGCCGTAAATGGGGGCGTCCCCGGCGGAATTGGGCCGGTAAAGGATGTAGTCTCCGTACTCGTTGTAGCTGGGGGTGGAGACCGGGTTCCCGTCCTCGTCAAAGTCCCTGGGGGACAGATCGTAGCTTCTCTCGGGCATTCCCTCCCGGCCCGCCTGATAGGCCTGAAAGGCGGTGAACACCTGGCCGTAATGCCGCAGATCCAGCAGTGAGATCAGGTCATAATCCGCCTCCGCCAGCATGAAAAAGGCGGCGTCCAGGTCGTTGGTGGTGCAGAATTGCCGCTTGGCGGCGTCCAGCTCCGGGCTGTGGAGAAAAATGTCCCCCTCCTTCAGATACTGGCCGATCAGCTCGATCTGGGGCAGGGCGTTGGTATAGGCGAACACACCCATGTTGACCACCTGGTAGTTGGGAAAGGCCCGATCGATGGCGGCGCTGTCGTAGCCGAAGCGGGCGGAGGACCCAGAGAACAGGACGATTTTCCCCACCCCTGCCAGGGCCTTCAGTCGATCCATTTTGTCGGCGAAGGTGGCATAGTAGGTGCCGCAGTACACCGGCCCCCGGGCGGCGTTGATATGGAGGGTCCGAAAATCCTCACAGCCGGAAAACGCGTAGTCGCTGACGGCGGTCAGGGTGTCGAAAATCGTCAAATCCCGGAGCTGAGCGCCGGAAAAGGCCCTGTCCTCGATCCGCCGCAGGGTCACGGGCAGAATCACCTGTCGGCAGGCCCCGTTTTCAAAGGCCCCCGCCCCGATGGCGATGACCTTCCGCCCGCCCAGGGTCTCCGGCACGCACACCGTCTCCCCGGAACCCAGCCAGGCGGTGATCTGTACGCCGTCCCCCTGGGGCTCCCAGCGGAAGTCCGACTCCGGGGACCAGGGCGCCCACTGGGCATAGAGAATCGTGCCGGGCTCCGCCTCGATTCTACTTCCCAGTCCGGCCCCCGTACCGCTCCCGTCCGGGGCGGTGTTCCAGCCCACCAGGGTGTACCCCTCCCGGGTGAAAAGTCCCGCCCGGGCGGTGTTCCAGCGGCGGTGGGCGGGGATCACCGGGACCTCCACGATTGCGCCGCCGGGGTAGTTGGGATCATATTGCAGGGAAACGTCGCTCTTTTCGGCAAAAACCGACACCGTCTTGGTGTACCGCACCTCTTTCAGCCGCAGCTCCACCACGCCCCCGGCTTTGGGAATTAGCTCCGCCCCCGGCCAGTCCGTGCCGGTGATGGTGTAGCCCTCCCGGGCCCGGAGGGAAAAAACCAGGTCCTCTCCCGGAGTGCCCCGGCAGAGATAGTCGCTGGCGGTGAAGCCCTCCCCCTGCTCTAAGACCACCTGACATTCCGGCAGGCGGTTTTCCGAGACTCGGGCGCAGCCGGTCAGGCACAAAAGGCAGATCAGAGCGCAAAGCTTTTTTTTGCTCATCTCTGATCTCCCCTTCATGTCCTAAATTGCCCGGAGCCGCCCCCAGGAATGGCTGGGGGCGGTCGGGCTTTGAGAAAAGTTACGCTTTGGTGGTGTCGAAGAAGGACGCCGCCACGCTGACGACGGTGGCCGCCAGGCATCCGATGATGCCCACGATGGCGCTGGTCAGGTCGGCCATGGTCTTGGCGTTGCCTTCAAAGGTCATGATGGAGGCAATGCCGTTGATCCGGACGCTGACGAACAGGAGCGTCGCCACGACCAGCAGCACAGAGGCGGCTACGGGCAGAACATCGGTCCAAATGGGGGTCCCCTTCTGAGTGACGACCAGGTAGACCGCCTGCACCACTACCGCGATCACCAGGCAGGCAACCACGGCGGGATTGACGCCCAGGTTGGAGAAATAGTCGGTCCCGCAGTTGATCAGGTAGGCCACCAGACCCACGACAGCCAGGATGGCGGAGCATGCGGTGGTGTAGAAACCGACGGATTGCTTTTTCATATCCATATCAATGTTACCTCCTAGCTCAGTTTTCTTTACGCTTGGCGGACATGACATACATGGCGGCGCAGGCCACGGTCAGCACCGCGAAGCCGACCTGCAGACCGGTCAGCAGATTGTCATACCAAGTGCGGACGCTGACCAGGCGGGAGTTGGAGGACAGACCATCCAGGGCGTTGGAGTTGGCCAAAGCGTAGTTCTGCCAGGTCATGGCCTGCTTCAGCGCGGCCAGCAGGGTCTCGTCCTTGCTCACGTTGTCCACGGTCCAGTAGTTCCACTTTTCGGACACGGCGGCCATGGTGCTCTCGCCGGTGTTGCAGGTCATGGTGACGCCGTTGAGGACGGCTTCCTTCAGCACCGCATAGTTGGCGCTCTGGATGAAGTCCTCGGAGATCAGGCCCTTGTAGCCCCACTCCTCCCGGAGGATGTCGATCATCAGGCCGGTGTGGGAGTTGGCGGTGAGGCAGCCCACCCGGTTGAAGGCGGTCATGAGGGCCAGGGCGCCGTCTTCCACGATGGCCTGGGTGCCCCGCAGCTCGTTCTCACGGGCCTGCTGCTCGGTCATGAACACGGCCACGCCGGTACGGTTGATCTCGGTGTCGTTAAAGGCCAGGTGCTTGGGGGCGATCAGGCAGCCGTACTTCATGCCGCCCTGGACGAAGGAGGTACCCTGCTGGGCGGTCAGGACCGCGTCCTCGGAGTAGTACTCATGGTTCCGGGCGTTGTAGGGCAGCCGGTGCAGGTTGGTGCCGCAGCCCCAGTAGATGGTCAGGTTGGCCCACAGGGAGTAGTTGCCGCAGATCTCGCCGTACTCCTTGGCCATCTCCTTGCTGAAGGTCTGGGCGATGACGGTCTCGTTGCTCATGGTGCCGAAATGATAGGCCAGGTTGGGATCGTCGGGGGACACCACGCAGGGATCGCCGGAAGAGGCGTCGGTGTTGGCGTACTGGCCCAGGGGGTAGGAGTAGATGCCGTTGGGGCCATCGTTCTGGATGACCTCGGGGGACATGATGGACTCAATGGCCTTGGTGGAGGTGCCGCCGAAGCCGGTGCGGATCATGCAGTCCTCCAGGAGGATCTGGTCCATCAGCATACCCCAGCGCTCGTCCTCGATGTCGGAGACGCCCTTCAGGTCCGCCAGGGTGACGCCGTTCTTGGCCCCGAAGGTGACGCTGCCGGGATTGCCGTTGGCGGTGATGGTGTAGTTGTCATTGTCCAGGACATCCACCATTTCCGCGGTAGCGGTCATATCCATGTAGGTCTTGGGCCAGGTACCGGCCCAGTCGGAACGGGACAGGTAGGTGACGGTGCCTTCGCCCATCCAGTAATTCAGATCCATGTCGGCCAGGTGGTTCTCCACAGCCACGCCGGTCTTGGTGTAGGCCAGGGTGGTGTCGTCCAGGGCGGACAGGCTCCAGGTCTTCACGTTGGCGGCCACGCCCTCGGCGGTCATGCCGTCGGAAGCGGTCTTGCCCTGGGCGGCCAGGACATTGTTGGCGGCCTCATGGGCGCCGTTGCCGATGGTGAAGTAGTAGTCGCCGGCATCCAGGATGTAGTTGCCCTTGGTGCCGATGGCATTGTCGGCGGTGCTGTCCCAGCTGGCCATGTTCTGCACATCGGCCACGATGGTCACCTGCTCGGAAGCGCCGGGAGCCAGCTCGCCGGTCTTGGCGTAGTCCAGCAGCTGCACGCCGGCCTTTTCCACGCCGTGCTGCTTGTCATAGTCGGTATAGGGGGTGGAGACATAGAGCTCGACCACGTCCTTGCCCGCCACGTCGCCGGTATTGGTCACAGTGACCTGGGCGGTGACGGTCTTGGCCGCCAGATCCACGGTCAGGCTGTCCAGGGTCTGGGTGAAGGTGGTGTAGCTCAGTCCGAAGCCAAAGGGATAGGAAACTTCGTTGTCGTAGCTCCAGGCCACGCCGTCGGCGCTGCCGATGGCATTGCTGGCGTTGCCCTGGCCCAGGACGGTGTCCATGTAGCGGGTCTCATAGTACTTGTAGCCGATGTAAATGTTCTCGGCCTCCACCAGGGCGGAGTTCATAGAGACCTCGGGGTTGCCGTTGGTCCAGGCGTAGTTGCCATAGTTCTGGGCGGCGGGAGAATTGGCGTTCACCACCGCGTAGGTGTCGGCCAGGTGGCCGGAGGGGTTGGCCGCGCCGGACAGGACGTCCGCCACGCCGTAGAAGCCGTAGCCGCCGGGCAGGCCGATCTCCAGGATGGCGTCCACGCCATCGTTGTGCTTCAGCTCGTCGATCTCCATGGCGCTGGAGTTGTTCAGCACGACGATGACCTTGCCGTTGGCGCCCTTGGCGTCGATGGCGGCCTGGATCAGATCCCGCTCATCGTCGGACAGACCCAGCGGATCGGTCTGGTTCAGCTTCTGCTCCGGATCCACGCCAGCGGCGCCGGGCATATAGCTCCGGTTCTCACCGGCGGCCCGGGCCAGGGTGACGATCATCACGGGGTAGTCGTTCAGGGTGTCCTTCCAGCCGGCGTTTGCGGAGGTCATGGCGTCCTGAGAGGGCTCCTTGCTGCTAAACACGCCGCCGATGGAGGGAGCGGTGATCCGGGTGTAGGTAATGGTGCCGCCCCAGCTCTCGATCTCGGTGGTGAACACGGACTCCAGGGACTTGTAGAGGTCCTGCAGGGTGGTGTTGATCTTGTAGCCCTTGGCGGTCAGGGCCTGGACAAAGTCCACGGTATCCGCGTCGGTGCCGTGATTCTCGTTCAGGCTGGAGCCCATGTCGCCGCCCATCACGGGGTAGTAGCTGGAGAAGCCCAGCAGGGAGACCTTCTGGGTCTCGTCGGCGGTCAGAGGCAGAGCGCCGTTGTTCTTGAGAAGGACGGTGCCCTCCTCGTTCATCCGCTCGCCCAGGTCCTCGATGGCGTCCAGCAGCTCCTTGGTGCTGGAATAGTCGGACTTATAGGTGTACAGGTCCTGTTTGTCGCCGCTCTCGTCGGTGACGATCATGCTGCTCTGGGTGCCCAGGAACTTGTCGATGTCGGTACGGAAGCCCTCCACCAGCACCTGGCCCACCAGCGCGATCGCCAGCAGAACGGCGGTCACGGTGGTCAGGCCGCGCCACAGGCGCATTGCGGCACGGCCGCCCTTGGTGTTTTTGCTCATGATTTTCCTCCTTATCTCATCACGTTTTATGGCAGGCCGGGGGGCAGCCCCGGCCCAGCTCACAGATCATTCGCCCTTTTTCCGGGCGGCGATGGCGGCCTGCTCTTCCTTCAGGTTCTTTTCCACGGTGAACAGGAAGATCAGCACGCCGCAGACGGCGTAGCACACGGTCTCGATCCAGATGTAGCTGATGGACAGCGCGTTCTGGGCGGCGGCGCTCTGGACGCCCTGGCCGAAGACCATGTTCTGGTCAAAGTTGGCCATTTTCAGCAGGGCGTTGAGGATGGAGGTGCCGATGGGAGAGGCGGCCACCATCAATGAGCTGTAGATGGACATGGTCAGGCCGTCGGTACGGATGCCGCTCTTGTACTCGATGTGGTCGATGACGTCGGCCAGCATAGCCAGAATCAGGTAGCAGGCGGGAGAGGAGCCCAGGCACTTCAGGGCCACGCCGATGGCGACCATGATGATGTTGGTGGGGAACAGGCCGGCGATGACGCCGCCCACAGCGCCCACGATCATGCCGATACCGGTGATCTTGGCCTTGCCGAACTTATTGGCCAGGGGCACCACCACCACGGCGGCCACGGCCATGGGCACGGCGCCCAGGATGCTCAGGACGGTCTGGGCAATGCCCCAGTCGCCGCCCAGCATGGAGCTGTCAACCACCCACTCACAGAACTGAGTCATGGAGCCATTCTTGATGGCGCCGGACCACTGGAACAGCAGGTAGAAGATGATGACGATCCACCACCACTTCTCGCTGGTGACGGCCTTGAGCTGGGCGCTGATGGAGACGTTCTTGGTCTCCTGCTTCTCGGACTTGCCGGAGACCAAATCCTCCTCCGTCACCCGCTCCCGGGTGAACTTGAACTGGAGGTAAGCGGTCATGGCGGTGAAGATGGCCACAGCCAGCATCACGATGAACCACCGGTTCTGATCGTTGCCCAGGACGTTGGAGGCCAGGATGGGGAACACCATGGAGCCGGTGCCCATGACGGCCAGGCCGGCGATGTTGGTGAAGGAGGCCAGGGCGCCCCGCTTCTCCGAATCCCGGGTGGAGACGGGGATCATGGTGGAGTTAGCGGTGTTGTAGATGGGGTACGCCACGGAGTAGTACAGGTTGTAGGCGATGGCGATCCAGACCATCTTGGCGCCCTCGCTCTCGAAGGGAACGATGAACATCAGGACGCTGGCGATGGAGAGGGTCAGGGCGGAGAGCAGGATCCAGGGCCGGGCCTTGCCCGCCAGGACCTTGGTCCGCTCGATGAGCTGGCCCACCACCAGGTTGGCGATGACGATGAAGATCGTACTCACCAGGGGCAGCACCGTCAGGAAGCTGTTGTCCAGGCCCAGCACCTCGTTGAGGTACTTCTGGAGCATGCTGGTGAAGATGCCGGAGCTCAGCAGGGCGCCGAAGGGTCCCAGGAAATAGCCAATGACCATTTCCGGCAGCTTCACGTCGTTGGTCTTGATGGCGGAGCTGGTCAGCGGGGAGCTCCAAAAGCCATCATTTTTCTTGCTCATAGGGATTCATCCTTTCCTAAAAAGTTTATAAACCTCGTTCCGAGGGATATTATATGGGGCAGGACGCGGTGTAGCGGCCGCTGGGGAAGCTCTTTTCCGTGCCGTCGGGGAGGGTCAGCTGGCAGGTGGTGCTCACGGGGACCTGGATGGTAACGGTGAAGGTGCCGTTTTCCACCTTCCATTCCGATGCCGCCTTGCCGTAGGGCGTGATCACGCTGCCCTTGGCCCAGGTGATGCCGCCGCCCACCAGGGGCTTGACGTTGAACACCTTGTAGCCCGGCTCCACGGCCTCCAGGCCCGCCACCCGGCGGTACAGGAAATCGCCCACAGCGCCGCTGGCATAGTGATTGTAGGAGATCATCATGTCGGTGCCGTCGTTGCTGATGGGGCACACGCCGTTCTCGTCCAGGCCGTCCCAGCGCTCCCAAATGGTGGTGGCGCCCATCTTCACTTCATACAGCCAAGAGGGGCACTTGGTGTTGAGGAGCATCCTAAAGGCGGTGTCGGCATGGCCGTTGTCCGCCAGAACGAACAGAATGAAAGGTGTGCCGGGGAAGCCGGTGCCGATGCAGTAGTCGTTTTTCTCCACCAGCTTCACCAGATTGTCCGCCGCCTGGGCCTTCACGGTCTCATTGGGGAACATATCCAGGTAGAGGGGCAGGACGTAAGCGGTCTGGAACTCCTCCAGGAGCTTGCCGTGGCCGTCGGTGAGAATGGAGCAGTAGGCGTCGGCCACCTTGCCGCTCAGGTCCCGGTAATATTCCGCGTCCGCCTTCTCCCCCAGAATGTCGGCGATCTTGGCCACCAGGCCGCTGGTATTTTTCAGGCTGGCGGTGGCGGTCCACTTGCTCCGGGCCTGCCACTGGCTCATCTTGGGCACATCTGGGGCCACCCAGTCGCCAAAGTGGAACACGCCGGGGGTGTGCCAGATGTAGCGGTGCTTGCCGAAGCTGAGCAGGCCCGCCCAGAAGGTGCAGGCTTTCACATATCTCTTCATACCGGGGTAGAATTTCCGGAGAATTTCCACGTCTCCCCTGGCCCGGTACTCCGCCCAGGGCACCAGAATGCAGGCGTCGTCCCACCAGTCCACCGCCATATCCGGCATGGTGGCGGGGAAGCCGTAGCTGTGGCGGGGCACGGTGTTGGGCAGGCCGCCGCCGGGGAACTGCTCGGCCTTTACATCCAGCATCCACTTGCCCAGGAACCGGCTCATGTCGAACAGGTAGCAGGCCGTGGGAGAGAACACAGCAATGTCGCCGGTCCAGCCCATCCGCTCGTCCCGCTGGGGGCAGTCCGTGGGAATGTCCACCAGATTGGACTTGGCGCCCCAGATGATGTTGCTCTGAAGCTGATTGATCATGTCGTTGGAGCAGGCAAACTCGCCGATCCGCTCCAAATCGGAGTACAGCGCCAGGGCGGAGACTTGAATATCCCGCTCTTCAATGCCCTCCACGCTGATGTAGCGGAAGCCCATGTAGGTCAGCCGGGGGCTGTAACGCTGTTCGCCATCCCGGCAGACGTAGGTGGCGGTGGCCTTGGCGGTGCGGAGGAACTGAGTGTTCAGGGTGCCGTCGGGGTTTAGAATTTCCGCGTGCTTGACGGTGACCGTCTGGCCCTTCTTGCCCTGGATCGTCAGGTCCACCACGCCGGCGAAATTCTGACCGAAGTCGTAGATCAGGGCCCCGGAGGGGAGCTTTGCGCAGGAAATGGGCTCCATGCGCTCATGGGCCTTCACAGGCGCGCCGTAGTCCGCCATGATCTTGGGATCCACCCGAAGCTGCTCCAGGGTGGCGCCGCGCCAGGTGATGTCCTCGGGGCGAACGGTGGCGTCGTAGGTCTCGCCGTCGTAGAGGTCCGCCATTTTGTAGGGGCCGTCCTCGGTAACGGACCAGCTCTCGTCGGTGCCAACCACCTCCTGGGTCCCGTCCTCGTAGGTCACCCGCAGCTCCAGCAGCAGGGCCTGCCGGTCGGCGGACACCCGGTTGCCCCGGGTGAAGACGAAAGAGCCCACAGCCCATCCGCCGGCCACCACCGCCTGGATGGTGTTCTCCTCCCCCAGAAGGGCGGTCACATCGTAGGTCTGGTACTGCAAATTGGTTTTATAGGAGGTAAAGCCGGGGGCGAAGTACTGGTCCCCTGCCTTTTGGCCGTTGACGGACAGCTCGTAGATGCCCATGGCGGTGGCGTAGATTTTGGCGCTGACCACCTTTTTCGCCGGCTTCCAGGTCTTGCGGAAGGTCATGGGGATGGGCGAGACCTTGGCCTCCGTGAATTTGTAGGCGCCGTCGGAGATCCACTTGCCCTCCCATGGAAGATCCATCCGCCCAGTCTCAAAGTCCACCTGGGCACAGGCGGTCTCCCCTGCATCGTCCTGGGCCTCCACCGTGGCAGTGTAGCGGGTGAAGGGCGTCAGGGCCGGGCCGTCGTAGCATACGGCGATCTGGGACTCGGTGACGGTCTGCCACGGACCGACCTTGATCACCGCCTGCTTGAGGGCGGCGCCGGGACGGTCGCTTTCCAGGGCGAAGGAAAATCGGGGCCTGCTCACATCGGTGACGCAATCCTTTGTCAGATTCTCCACCGCGAAACGCGTGATGTTCAGCATAGTATCCTCCTTCAATCGTAATATTTCCGACCCCCTTGGGGGTTTCCTTTTTGTCAAGCATACAATAGCACAAAAAATGCCCCCTGTGGGGGCAAATGCGTAATCCGTTACTTTCTTTGCACAAACCGTTTTGGATATTGGCTAAAATATCTAATCAAAACGCCAGAATTTTCAGCAATCTGCCAAAAATCCGGGTGTGGGTTCTAGTCTTTCGTCTGCTCTATGGGGATCAGCACCCCCAGGGTGAACCATCCGTTTTCCGCCTTCAACGTCAACGAGCCGCCGTACTGCTCCACCGTGGAGCGGATGCTTTTCAGCCCGTAGCCGTGCTGGGTGCGGTCGGCCTTGGTGGTCTGGGGCAGTTCCTTCCCAGTGGTGACCGCCTCGGCGCAGCGGTTTTCCAGGCTCATCCGGAGAAAGCCCCGCTGCTGGCTTACCGACAGATGGATTACCCGCTGCTCCGGGTCCGCCACCTTGCTCACGCCCTCGATGGCGTTGTCCAGGGCGTTGCCCAGCAGGGTGCTCAGCTCCACCACCCCCATGAAATCCAGGGCGTGGCCGTCCGCCACGCAGGTAAACTGGATGCCGTGGTCCTGGCAGTAGGCGCTCTTTCGGGTGAGAATGGCATCCATGACCCGGTTGCCGGTGTGGCACTGAATGTCGAAAGCCCGGATCTCCCGCTCCAGCTGATCCAGCACCGCCGTCTTGTCCTTGGAGTCGATCTCCGAGCGGAGAACGGCGATCTGGTGCTTCAAATCGTGGTATTTCCGGTTGACCATCTCCATGGACTCCCGGCTGAGCTGGTAGTTGGCATACTGCATGTTCACCACATTTTGCAGGGCCGTGACCTCCCGCAGGGCGTAGGCGTCGCACAGCTGCAAATGGTGGGCATACAGGATCGCCACCCCTCCCAGGTAGACAATGGTGCGGATGTTGAAGGCCTCCGCCGGCCGCTGGGTGGTGAAGGGCGATTCCACCGCCGCGTAGCTTAAGCTGGACAGAATGTAGATCACCAGAGCGATGGCTACCGTGCTGGCGCAGGCCGCCCGGGTCACGGGCATTTCGGCGCTCTCCTTCAGATGGATCCGCTCCAGAGCGTACATCAGGAGAAATACCGCCCCCTCGATGATCAGGATGAACGCCGCCTGCACCCAGAGCCGCTCAAAAAAAGCCACCCTTCGGGCGTAGAACATATACAGCTGCCAAGCCAGGGAGATGGCAAAACCCCCCAGAATGAAGGCCCGGGCACAGTAATAGACCCCCCGGTATCCGTCCTCTCGGCACAGCAGCAGGAAAGGCACGGCGGTCCAGATGGCAAAAACGGACATGCCAACATTGAAAGGAAACCCGCTTAGCGCCGCCACCCGGTCCATATAGGGGATCATGGGCAGAAAAAGGACCAGGGCCGCCGCCCAGAATTTCCAGCCCTTCAGCCGCTTGGGCAGCATACTCATATACAGCAGGCAGGAAAAGCTGTGGGTCAGGGCCGTCCAGTATCCGGGAATATTTTGCAGCTCGCCGCTCATCAGCCCACCTCGTTCATGTAGCCGTTCAGGGCGTCCAGAAACGCCTTTTTCTTGGCCCGGCTGATCTGCACCGGAGTGCCGTGAACCAGGGCGTCGTCCCCCCGGATGCCATCCACATGCTCCAGATTCACCAGGTAGCACTTGTTGCACCGGAAGAAGCTCATGCCCGCCAGGCTCTCCTCCACCTCTTTCATGGTGCCGGTGGCAGTGAGCAGTCCGTCGGCGGTGTGATAGGCCAGGCTGTGGCCGTCCACCTCCACGAAGTAGATCCGTCCGGCCTCCACCTTTTGAGAGCCGCCGCGGTTGGCCAGGTACAGATAGCGTTTGGTGCGCTTTTGCAGCCGGCTGATGGCTTTTTCCAGGCTGGTGGAGAAGGTGAAGTAGGAAAAGGGCTTGAGGATATAGTCCAGCGCGTCCACGGAGTAGCCCCGGATGGCATAGGCGGACATATTGGTGATGAAGATGATGGCAACCTCCCCGTCCCGCTTCCGGATCTCCCGCGCGGCGGTCATTCCGTCCATATAATTCATCTGAATGTCCATCAGAATGATGTCGTACTCCGCCCGGTAGTCCAGAGCGATCTCGTCCCCATCCCGAAACTCCCGGATGGAAAAACGGGTATGGTTTTCCTCCTCAAACCGGGTCAAATATTCCCGCAGCTGCTTGGTATACAGGGGGTCGTCTTCCACCAGAGCGATCCGAATCATAGCTTCCTCCCATTCCCCAAATCGGCCAAATCACCTTTCCAATATTATTTTATTTTTAGTTGGTTTTTTTGTCAAGGATTTTGTTGCGTCCCGGGAAAAAGCGCCTTTTTCATGCGCATTCGCCCGGCGGAGAGGATCAGCGGCTCCCCTCTCGGGAAGCCGCTAATTTTACAGGTATTTTCGGAAGAAAGCACACTCGTCGTCGTTGCACGCCTTTGCCTCCGGCAGCGGCAGGTTCACATGAAAGACATGAGCCACCTGCTTGTCCTCCTCCCAGCCGTAGCACTTCCAGGCGGCCTCCACGCCCTTTTCCCGGAGGAAGCGATACATGGGCTCCGCCGCTTCCCGGAGAA
>CANQQI010000004.1 GCA_947625945.1 uncultured Oscillospiraceae bacterium | reverse complement strand
CTCTGGCAGCGGAACAAAAAGGACGTGACCCAGGAGGAGTACGACAGCTTCTACCGGGAGAAATTCTACGACTACAATAAGCCCCTGCGGGTGATCCATTCCAGCGCCGAGGGCGCGGTGTCCTTCAAGGCCCTGCTCTATATCCCCTCCAAAGCGCCCTTTGATTTCTACACCAAGGACTATAAGCGGGGCTTGCAGCTCTATTCCAGCGGCGTGATGATCATGGAAAACTGCGAGGAGCTGCTGCCGGAGCATTTCCGCTTCGTCCGGGGCGTGGTGGACAGCCAGGATCTGTCCCTAAATATCAGCCGGGAGATGCTCCAGCACAACCGGCAGCTGACCATCATTGCCCGGAACCTGGAGAAGAAAATCAAGTCCGAGCTGACGGACCTGCTGGAAAAAGACCGGGAGAAGTACGAGGAATTTTACGCCGTCTTCGGCCGGCAGCTGAAATACGGCACGGTTTCCGACTATGGCGCTCACAAGGACGCCTGCCAGGATCTGCTGCTGTTCTACAGCCAGAAGCAGGGCAAGCTGGTGACCTTGAAGGAGTATGTTTCCGCTATGCCCGAGGGCCAGGAGAAGATCTACTACGCCCCCGGCGAGAATAAGGACCGCCTGGCCAAGCTGCCCCAGGTGGAGACCCTGGCCGCCAAGGGCTACGACACCCTGCTCTTTACCGAGGATGTGGACGAGTTCGTGCCCCAGACCCTGATGACCTATCAGGAGAAGAGCTTCTGCAACGTCTCCACTGAGGATCTGGGTCTGAAGACCGAGGAGGAGAAGAAGGAGGCCGAGGCCAAGGCCCAGGAGTGGAAGGGCTTTTTGACCTTTGTGAAGGAGAGCCTGGGCGAGCAGGTGAAGGAGGTCCGCCTGTCTGACGATCTGGGCAGCCATCCGGCGGCCATGGTCCCTGACGCGGGGATGAGCTTCGAGATGGAGAAGTATATGCGCCGGGTGAACCCGGAGTTTGCCTACCCCGTGGGCCGGATTCTGGAGCTGAACCCTGCCCATCCGGCGGTGGAGGCTATGCGCGGCGCCATGACCGAGGACCCGGTGAAGGCCAAGGACTACGCCCAGCTTCTGTGCTGCCAGGCCCAGCTTATGGCGGAGCTGCCCCTGGAGGACCCGGCGGCCTACACCGCCCTGGTCTGCAAGCTGCTGTTCTGAATGAAACGCTCCGATTTTGCCGGACGGCCTGCGGCAGAATTGTGACGTCCGCATAGAATTCTGACCGCGGAGAGGGCTTCTTCCTTCGCCGCATTTGGCGGGGCTTTCATAAGGATTTCGGCCTCTAACACTGCATCCTTGGGGCCAGGCGCGCTGCCTGACCCCAAGGCTTTGACAGGACCGTTTTACTTTGTGGCGCTGTCTTTCGATCCTTCGACTAGGGAGATCTTCGGCGACGGGCTATATAAAGGAGATAGAAAAGGGAAATAGGCGTGTCTGGGAAGAGCATTTAGAAACGACCTTGACTTTGCGGGTAAGGGAATGTCATACAATAAAAAATAAAAGCGGACCGCGAAGACCCAGGACCCGATGACAGCGGGAAGCCGGAATCCGCTGCCCGGCGAAGCGGGCAAAAAGCCGAATGGTATGGAGGTGCGCCGGTGGAATACAGGGAACTTTACCAGACTCTTGCTGCTTCCGCAGTGCGCGGACAGGCTGTCCGAGAGGGAAGACAGCTCCCCCCGGAGCTTTTGGAGACGCCGCTGGATGCGCTGGGGCAGGAGGATACGGACCGGCTCTTGGATCTGGGCCGGGAATGGGGCGTGAAGCTCTACCGCTTCAAACGGGGCCACGAGGATATGCCCAGGGTGAAACTGATGCTGGGGTATCTCCGGGGGATCGGGCCGGAGAGCCTTCTGGACGTGGGCAGCGGCCGGGGCGTTTTTCTGTTTCCCTTTCTGGACGCTTTCCCGAACTGCCCCGTCACGGCTCTGGATCTTCTGCCTTACCGCGTGGAATTTCTGGAGGATCTTCGGTGCGGAGGCCTTACGCGGCTGGACGTCAGGATGGCCGACATCTGCTCCCGGCCCATGCCGGAACGAAGCGTAGATGTGGTGACGATGCTGGAGGTTTTGGAGCATATCCCGGATGTTCAGAGCGCGGTGTGCGCCGCCGTGGCCATGGCGAAAAAATGCGTCCTTGTCACCGTGCCCTCCAAGCCGGACAACAACCCGGAGCATATCCATTTGCTGACAAAACCCAGGCTCACAGAGCTTTTCACAAACGCGGGCTGCACGAGGCTCCATTTTTCCGGAGTCCCGGACCATCTGGCGCTGTTTGCCAACGTGGAGGACTGATTTGGAATTTGAAATTATAAAATATCCCCGGACGCCCCACCTGGAGGGTTCCCGCCTTCAGCCGGGGGATGAGGACCTGAGCCAGATCCCCTTTTCCCTCATTGCGGGCAGGCATCTGGTAGTGGAGGAGAAGTGCGACGGGGCCAACACCGCCATTTCCTTTGACGGGGAGGGGAGACTGCTCCTCCAGAGCCGTGGCCACTACCTGGACGGAGGCTGGGGCGAGCGGCACTACAATCTTTTCAAGCAGTGGGCCCAGGTCCACAGAGATGCCTTCTACCGGGTGCTGGGCTCCCGGTATATCCTGTATGGGGAGTGGATGTATGCCAAACACACGGTCTTTTATGACAGGCTCCCCCACTATTTTCTGGAATTTGACATTCTGGACCGGGAAACGGGCATCTTTTTCGACACCGGCACCCGGCAGGAGATGTTGCGTACCTTGCCGGTGGTCTCCGTGCCCGTGCTTGCGGAGGGCGTGTTTTCTGACCGGGAGGCGCTTCTGAGCCATCTTGGCCGGTCCCGATATATCAGCGACGACCCCAGAGCCTCCTTTGTCACCTCCTGCAAAAAAGAGGGCCTTGACCCGGAGAAGCAGAGCTTTGCGGGCGGCACGATGATGGAGGGACTGTATCTCAAGATCGAGGAGGACGGGAAGGTGACGGAGCGGTTGAAATTTGTGCGCCCGACCTTCTGTCAGGCGGTCCAGGCTGTGAATACCCACTGGCAGAGCCAGCCCATTGTGCCCAACCTGCTGGCGGTGCCGGTGAAGGATTTGTACCTGCCCGCGCTTCCCGGGAGGGACGGCTGATGGACGGCATTGAACAGATCCGGGAGCTGACGCCTGCGCCGCCGGAATGGCGCATAGATTGGGACCGGATTTGTCAATCCAGCCTGGCGTTTTATGCCGGAGAAATGGAAAAGACGCCGCAGAATCCCGCCTACCATGGGGAAGGGGATGTGTGGGCGCACACGAAAATGGTCTGCCAGGCCCTTGCCGGGCTGGACGGCTTTCGCGTCCTTGACGAGGGAGAGCGCAGCGTCCTCTTTACCGCCGCGCTCCTTCACGATATTGGAAAGACTCGGGCGACCCGGTGGGAGAACGGAAGCTGGACCAGCCCCAATCATGCCGCCGTGGGGGAGAAAATGGCCCGGGAGCTTTTGTGGACCGGGCTGGGGCTCTGCGGCACCCCGGAAAAAATCCGGTTTCGGGAAGCGGTCTGCGCTTTTATACGCCGCCACGCCCTGCCGCTCCACGTTGTAGACGACGCAGAGCCCGGTCGGAAACTCCGGTCTGTCTCGGAAGCGGGGGCTCTGGCGCCGGCGTTTTCCTTTGAACGGCTCTGTGTTCTCGCTGAGGCCGACGCCGAGGGGAAGCTATGCTCGGACCGGGCGGAACAGGTGGACCGCGTCCAGTTCTGCCGACTGCTGGCGGAGGAGGCGGGGTGCCTCTCCGCGCCGTACCCCTTCCCCGATGGGCACACCCGGTTTTCCTATCTTTCCGGGCGGGATGTGCCGCCGGAGGTTCCGCTTTACGATGACCGCTGGGGACCTGTTATTCTGCTCTCCGGCCTTCCAGGCGCGGGCAAGGACACCTGGATCTCCCAGAATTGCCCCGATCTGCCGGTCGTCTCCCTGGACGACATCCGCCGGGAACTGAACATCGCCCCCACAGACAACCAGGGGCCTGTAGCGGAGGAGGCCAAACGCCGGGCCCGGGAGCATCTTCGCTGCCGGGAACCCTTCGTCTGGAACGCTACCAACGTGACGGCGGAGGCACGCCGCAGGCCCCTGGAGCTGATCCACGCCTACGGGGCGTGGACGAGGATCGTGTATCTGGAGACGGCGCTGGAAGAAAATATTCGCCGTAACGCCGCCCGGCGTGAGCGGGTGCCGGAAAACGTGATCCGCGCGCTAATTGCGAAGCTCTCTCCCCCGGCGCCGGACGAGGCGCGGGAGGTCCAATGGCTCTGCGTTTAAAGAGTAAGCATCTTCACATCCGGCCTCATGAGATCCGCGCCGCCGGTCCTACGGATCATCGTTTTTGCGGTTTTGTGATGGACTTGTAAATCTAAAAAAGGGGTCAGGCGATGCGCCTGACCCCTTTTTTGATCATAGAATCCTTATCGAATGAAGTTGGTGGCGGTCTTGGGCTCGTAGACCGGCAGGGGTTCCCCCGACCCGGCCCGGCATTTCAGCAGGAAGGCCATATTCTGGGCCAGGGTGCGCATGGTTTGCAGACCCTCCAGATCCTGTTGCACCTCCTGGGGGGTGTTGCCGTGGACCTGGTTCCAGTACTGGCTGGAAACCACCGGCATGTTGCACATTTGGAAATACATATTGAGCCGCTGGAAGGCCGCCGAGGCCCCGCCCCGCCGGCAGGACACCACCGCCGCGGCGGGCTTCCCCGCCAGACGCCCCGCGGCGCTGTAAAACAGCCTGTCCAGGAAGCACTGGATCTGCCCGCAGGGCCCGCCGTAGTACACCGGCGCGCCGACGATCAGGCCGTCAAAGCTGTCCGCCCGGGCGGCGATCTCATTCACGCCGTCGTCAAAGACGCATTTTCCCAGCTTCCGGCAGCCGCCACAGCCGTTGCAGGGCTGCACCGGCCCGGCCCCCAGCTGGTAGATTTCCGTCTCGATGCCCATGCCTTCCAGAGCCCTAGCCGCCTCCGCCAGAGCCGTATAGGTGCAGCCCTGCTTGTGGGGGCTGCCGTTGATGAGCAGTACCTTCATCATACCCCTCCTTGATTGGTTTCGGTCTTCATTGTACCGTTCCGGGCCCGCGGTGTCAAGGCGATTTCGCGCCTGGGCATTGCCGAAAGCCCCTTATTTTCTGTAGAACAGAATGCCCAGGGTGCCGGGGCCGCAGTGGCAGGAAACCGTGCAGCCGGCACGGGTATGAATGACTTCCTCAAAGGGGACCAGCTCCCGAACCGCCTGTTCCACCGACGCCCGGATGCGCTCCTCCACACCGGAATCGGTGATAAAGATCCGCTTGGTGTCCACGGTGGAGGGATCCGCCAGCTTGTCCTTCACATAGGACAGGAGGCAGCTCTCCAGCTTGCCCCGGTACTTTTTGCCAACGCCCATTTCCCCGTCCTTCACATAGATGCAGGGATGGAGCTTTAGGAGATTGGCGCCGAAGGCGGCCACCGCTGTGCAGCGGCCTCCCTTGCGCAGATATTCCAGGGTGTCCACGATGAAGCTCACGTCCAGCTTCTCCCGGCGGCGCTCCAGCTCTTGGTGGATGTCCTGAGGGGCCATTCCGGCTTGGGCCATGTCGCAGGCGTCCAAAACCAGATGGGCGATGCCCGTGGACAGATTCCGGCTGTCCACGACCCACACATTCCCCGTCTCCTCCGCCGCGGTACAGGCATTTTGATAGCAGGCAGACATGGCGCTGCTGATGGTGAAATGGATCACCGCGTCATATTCCTTCAAAGCCTGGGAAAAGACCGTGATGTACTCCTGAATGTTCACCGCCGCGGTGGAGGCCAGCTGGCCGGTCTCGGCGTTTTTCGCGTAGATTTCATCCGGCGTGATATCCACCCCATCGTGGAAGCTCTCGCCGCCGCAGGAGACAGACAGGGGTGTGATGGTAATGTTGTATTTTTGGATCAGCTCCGGGGTCAGATCACAGGTGCTGTCCGCCGTGATTTTGATTTTCATGCGCCATGCTTCCTTTCTTTCCGGCTTTTTTGTTCATTATAACCGGGATCAATCGCCTTGTCAACCGATTCCCGCCAGGTCCTTCACGACCTCTCCGGCCAGGATCAGACCCGCCGCCGCCGGGACGAAGGCGTTGCTCCCCGGGATCTGCCGCCGGCTTCCGCCGCCTCGGACCGTGTCTGGGGAACGATCGCCCTCTTCTTGGCAGTCGAGAACTGCCTCAACCCTGGGCGTCATGGGGGGCTCCCGGGAATAGACCACCTTCAGCTTGGGAATGCCCCGCTTTTTCAGTTCCCGCCGCATGACCCGGGCCAGGGGGCAGACGGAGGTGCTGTAAATGTCCGCCACCTGGAAGGCCGTCGGGTCCAGCTTGTTGCCGGCGCCCATGGAGCTGATGATGGGCTTCCCCGTCTGGGCCGCGTGCACCGCCAGGGCGATCTTTCCCGTCACGGTGTCGATGGCGTCGACAATATAATCGTACTGGGAAAAATCAAATTGCGCCGCCGTGTCGGGGGTGTAAAAGGTCTTGTAGGTGGTGACCCGGACCTCCGGCGCAATGTCCCGAATCCGCTGGGCGGCCGCGTCCACCTTGTACTGGCCCATGGTTTTCCAGGTGGCGTGGAGCTGCCGGTTTAGGTTGGTCAGGCACACCCGGTCGTCGTCGATCAGGTCAAGAGCGCCAATGCCGGAGCGGGCCAAGGCCTCCACCGCGTAACCGCCGACGCCGCCGATCCCAAATACCGCCACCCGGGCCGCCGCCAGCCGGTCCATGGCCTCTTTCCCAAACAGAAGCTCGGTTCTTGAAAATTGATTCAGCATAGTTTCTCCTTGCAGGATTTCATTAGCGCAGACCACTGCCGGGGCGCTTCCCACCCTTGCGTGCCCGCCTCATGTTTTTCTCAACGCTATTATAAAACAGCTTTCCGCCGGATGCAAGGGGTTTTCCGATAGACTGTCACCTGGGTGCCACAAAAGCGCATCCCTCCGGCTTTCGCCGGAGGGACGTACTTTATTTTACTGTGCTTCGTGCCTTTTGGCCGCTCAGCCCCACATGGAGGAGGCGGTGGTGATCTTCACCTGGATGGTGCTGCTGCCGCCATCGGAGAACACCGATACGCCGGTATTCTCGGCGGCGGGGTAGATCAGGGCGGCACCGGCGGCGGTGTAATCGCCGGAGAAAACCTCCACGCTGGCCTTGTCCACATAGACGTGGATGGCCACGGAGCCGTCGGCGCGCTGCTCCGTCACCGCCTGGGAGAAGCGGATGGAGGAGGAGAAGCCGCCCAGCTTGCTCCGGTCCAGGGTCAGAGTGTCCGTGGTGAAGTCATACTCCACGCTGACGTACTTGTCCCCATTGACCCGTACCAGGGCCCCCGCCGTGGTGGTCCCCGCATCCGGGGTAGTGACCAGCTCCAGCAGGTAGGCGTCTCCCTGGAAGTCCAGGGCCTGGGTGCCGGAGACGGTCAGGGTGGTGTCCAGCGCCACATTTTCCTCCGGGAACACCTGCTCCGCATATTCCTGCACCGGCTTCTGCTTCAAAATCAGCTTGCCGTCCTTGTCCCGGACCAGGCTCATCTCCAGATTCAGGTTGTAGGTGCCGTTGAAGCGGGTGTTGCCGCTGAGATCGTCCACCCGGTTGCAGTAGTCCCAGGAGTTCATCCAGTTCCAGACGATGACCCGGTCCTGGGTGTCCCCGTTGAAGGAGTCGCCCAGATAGTAGGTCATGCCGGCGTAGGAATCGTTGCCGAAATTCATGGCCACAGGCTCGGCATATTCCGGGTCCGCCACAAATTCCCATTTCCCGTTGGCGTTGGTGAAGTCGCCCACCTGGTAGCGGCGACCGCCGTAGCTCAGGACCCATTTCCAGCCGTCCTCTCCCTCGATGGGCAGGCGCACCAGATCCGGGCACTCCGTCTCCACCCGCAGTCCGGCGGCGTTTTCATACTCGCCGGGGGTGCCGTTGTAGGTGGACTCCAGGTTCCAGTGGATCAGGTCGGTGGTGGAGTAGATCCGCAGCATACCGCCGGCGATCACCATGAACCAGGTGTCCTGGTACTTAAAGACCTTGGGGTCCCGGAAGGCGTCGGACTGGACCGGGTCCTCCCGCCAGTCAATGAGCACGTCGTCGCCGTTCAGGGTGCCGTCGGGATTCTTGCCCCGGTAGTAACTCCAGGTCTCCCCGTCCTCGCTGTAGGCGGCGATGACCCGCTGGCCGTTGCCGTTGGCGGTGATGTACAGGATGATACCGCCGTTCTCCCCGAACAGACCGGAGACATTGTCTGTGTCCACCACGGCGCAGCCGGAGAACATGGTGCCGTACTCATTGGGATAGAAGGCGATGCCCTTGTCCTCCCAGTGGATCAGGTCGGTGCTGGTGGCGTGGCCCCAGTGCATGGCGCCCCAGTCGGTGCCGCCGGGGTAGAACTGGTAGAACAGGTGCCAGGTGTCTCCCAGCTTGAACAGGCCGTTGGGATCGTTGCCCCAGCCTTCCTTCACGGAGAAATGGTACACATCCCGGTATTGCTCGGAATAGTATTCCTCCTCGCCCCGGCGGAGAATGTTCAGCCGATAGGCCAGCTGATACTGCCCGCCCTTGGAGGTGAAAATCTGGAACTGGTTCTGCCCCGGGTTCAGGGCGGCGGGGCCGGTGACGGCCTCCCCGGTGGCGGAGAGGATCAGGGCCTCCGCGCCGCCGGCGGTCTCGGTCTGGATGGTCACGGCGTCGCAGTCGCTGGAGACGTACTGCTGATAGACGTACCATCCGTTGGAGAGCATATTCTCCGCCTGCTCCACTTCGCCGCTCTGAGCCTGGAGGGAGAGGCTGGTGAGGACCGGGGCGGAGCCGGCGTCGTAGACGGTGAGGGCGGTGTTTTCAAAGGTCATGGCGCCGTCGCTGGCGCACAGGCCATACAGGCCGGACATCAAAACATCGTTCTGCCCCAGGTCCTGGGCCATGATGTAGTCGCCGGTGCTGCAAATCAGGGTATCGTCCACAAAAAAGGCGATGTGGCTGTCGATCATGGTGACCTGCATATGGTAGGTGCTCTGCTCCTCCACGGCCACTTCCCGCCCCAGGGGGATCTGCTGGCCGTTTTCCACCTTATAAAGCTCCGCCCGGTCGGTCAGAGCGCTGAGGCTGGCCACATAGCAGCTGTCGTGGTTGGCATTGGACTGGAAGACCAGGGCCGCCAGGCCCGCGTCGCCGTCGGTAAAGGTCACGTCGGCGGCGTATTGGAAATCCTGATCGGAGACGGTCTCGCCGCTGAAATAGTAGCTGTCCCAGGTCTCGCCGTCAAAGGAAAGGCCGGTCTCGGTGGCGCTCCAATGCTCCGGCAGGGACGGCTGGGTGGAGGCGGTGGTGCCGCCGGTAGACGCGGTAGGGGTGTTCGGGCCGCAGGCCGCCAGCAGCAGGATGAGAATAGCGGCCAGGCACAGCAGGGCAATGCGTTTCTTACTTGTTTTCATGTCTTTCCTCCAAAAAATGGATTAGGCATTTTGTTCCAGCAGGTCCAGCACCTGCCCCTTTTCCGGCATGGAGCGCAGGGCGCCCCGCCGGGTGGTCACCAGATAGGCCGCCGCGTTGGCGAAGCGGAGCATGGCGGTCAGCTCCTGAGCAGTCAAACGCTCCAGGCCGTTACGCAGCACCCCGTCCAAGACGCAGGCGCAGAAGGTGTCCCCAGCCCCGGTGGTCTCAATGGTGCCGCCCAGCCGGAAGGCCGGGACAAAGACCCGCTCCTTTTCGTAGTACGCGAAGCTGCCCTCGGCCCCCGCCGTCACGCAGAGCAGGCGGATATTGGGATAGCGTTGCCGCAGAATGGCCGCGCCCAGGTCGAAATCCCTCTGGCCGGTCATAAATTCCAGCTCGTTGTCCGCGATTTTCAGCACGTCGCACTGTCCCAGGCCCCAGGCGATCTGGTCCTTCGCCTCCTCCAGGCTGGCCCAGAGGGGCGGCCGGAGGTTGGGATCGAAGGAGACATAGGCGCCCCCCGCCTTGGCGCAGGCGACCGCCTTTTTCGTGGCCGCCCGGACCCCGGGGTGGGTCATGGACAAGGAACCAAAGTGGAAGATCCGGCACTGGGAGACGATGTCCGCCGGCACCTCCTCCTCGGTCAGCAGCATATCGGCCCCGGGATCCCGGTAGAAGGAAAAGTCCCGGTCCCCATTGGGGAAGGTCTGGACAAAGGCCAGGGTGGTGTGGGCGGCGGGGTCCGCCGCCAGGTAGGTCAGGTCAATTCCCGTCTCCTCCACCACGGAGCGGAGGTGACGGCCAAACAGATCGTCCCCCACCTTGCCCACAAAGGCGCAGGTGCGGCCCAGCTTTTTCAGCATGGCCAGCACGTTGCAGGGGGCGCCGCCGGGATTGGCCTCAAAGAGGGGATCGCCCAGGGGCGTCTGGCCGTGGGCGGTGAAGTCCACCAGCAGCTCGCCCAGGGCTACCACGTCAAATTCCGCGCTCATTGGGCTCCTCCTTCGCATACCAGGTCGTATTTTTCCACGTCCATCAAAACGCTGCCGTCGGCCTCAAAGCTGATGGCGTCGGCGCTGGGGTCGGTGTAGATCATGGTGGTGGCGGCCTGCTCCCCGTCGTTAACGAACAGCTCCATGCTGTGCCGGTCCAGGATGACCCGGAGCTTCAGCTCCCCCCGGCGGGGGCGCACCATGAAGTCCCGAACGTTGACAATGTCGTGGGGGAAGCCGCAGCGGGTGCGGTCGATGCGCAGGGTGTTGCAGTCCGGCTTGAAGCGGACGGTGGTCATGTGTTCTCCATCCCCGGCCACGTTCAGCTTGAACCAGCGGTAGGTGCTGGTCTCGCTGACCGGGCGGAGGGTGATGGTCATGTCCAGCGTCCGGCCCCGGACATTTTGCAGAGTGGTCATCCGGGAGACCAGGACGTTTTTGTAGAGGATCTGATAGCTCCGGTAGCGCTCCAGCTCCCGCACCGGGGTCTGGATCAGCCGGCCGTCCTGAATGCTCAGCTCCCGAGGCAGGGTCATCTCTCCAAAGAAGCGGATGCCCAGGGCCTGGCACTTGGAGGTCTCCCAGTTCTGCATCCAGGCGATCATCACCCGGCGGCCGTCGGGGGCCTGGAGGGTCTGGGGGGCGTAGAAATCCAGGCCGTAGTCGATGGCCTGCACGTTGTCTCGGAGCAGGTGCTTGCGCTGCCGGTCCAATTCGCCGATCAGGCAGAGGGTGCCGTTGCCGGCATGAAATTCCAGGCCGATGGCGGCCATCTCCTGGGGACTGACGAGCAGGACATACTTCCCATCTAGGGGGAAGAAGTCCGGGCACTCCCACATCCGACCGTACTGATTGTGGCAGGCGGCCAGGACCCCGGCGTAGCGCCAGGCAAAGCCGTCCGGACTCTCGTAGAGCAAAATGGCTCCGCTGCCGTCCGGCGTTCGGTTCCCCGCCACCAGGTAGTAGGTGTCCCCCTCCTTCCAGATTTTGGGATCCCGGAAGTCGCAGACGCTGCCGCCGGCGGGCAGGTCCTTGGCGGAGATCACCGGGTTAAGCTCATATTTTTCGTAGTTCAGTCCGTCGCCCACGGCCACGCACTGGGTCTGCCGGTCCCGGAGAATGCCGTTTTCCTCCCGGATCTGGCGGACGCCGGTGTAGACCAGCAGCTGCCGCCCGTCGGGAAGCTCCACGGCGCTGCCGGAAAAGCAGCCGTTTTGGTCGTATTCCTGATCCGGGGCCAGGGCGGCGGGAAGCCGCTCCCAGCGGATCAGGTCCTTGGACTTGACGTGGCCCCAGTGCATGGGGCCCCACTCGTTGGAATAGGGGTGGTACTGGTAAAAGAGGTGGTATTCCCCTTTGTAGAAGGAGAATCCGTTGGGGTCGTTCATCCAGCCGATGGTGGGGGTGACATGGAAGGCTGGGCGCTGGTCGTCGGGGATAAAGGGGCCATAGTGGGCCTCAAATTCCCGGGCTTTTTGAAGTTCTTTACTGATCATCAGTCGGTTCCTCCGATTCGGTGATGACCTGGATCCGGTCCTCCGGCCGCAGATGGGCCTGGAAGACCTTTTCCAAGGGGAAGGTGCATAGCAGCATCCCAGCTCCCGGCAGAGCCAGCAGCAGGAAGGGCACCATCAGGATCACAGCCAGCCCGCCCAGGGCGATCAGCAGCACCGCCAGCGCCCGCAGGGGGTGCAGGAGGATCAGCAGATAGCCGAATTTTAGGGTCTCCCGGACGTTGCCGGTGAACCGGGCGGTATAGGCGGCCATGTAGATGGTCCAGGTCAGAGCGGCGCACCAGATGAACAGCGCCACATAGTACAGCCAGCCTAGGGGTTCTCCGGACAGATTAATCCCCCGGAACACGAACACATCCACCGTCAGCAGGGCCATGACCCCCAGGGAGATCAGCCCCACCAGGGCGGAGCGTTTAAATTCCTCCCGGAAGGTGCCCCAGAAGCGCTGCCACAGCCTGCCCTCGTCCATGCGGATGGTGTGGTAGGCGGCGGCGTAGAGGGCCGCTGTAGCCGGGCCCATGGTGAAGATGGGCAGAGAAAACACCACCCACAGCACGCTCAGGCAGATGCAGTCGCCGACCTTGGTCAACGCGCTCATCAGTGGGCTGTCAACTGAAAAAATCTGGTGCATGGAAGCACGCCCCTTTTCTGCTCGTCAGGGTCTTGTGTACTCCCGGAGGGAGGTGAACAGGACCGTGTTGTTTTCCGCGAAAATTTGAATGGTCTTGCCGCTGGCGCCGTAGAGCCGGACCGTCAGGGCCGCTAGGCCGTCGATGTAGAAGATGCCCACCGAGCCCTCCTGGACGTAGGTGAAGGAATAGGTCTGGCCCGGGGTCAGGGTGACGGCGGTCTCGGTGATCATGGTGCCGCCCTCGTTGAACTGGAGGGACAGCGTCCCGTCGGCGGGGGAGAGAACGATGAATTTATTCTTGTCCTGCCGGCCGTTGTAGTCAAAGCTCAGTCCGAAGGTGCCCTCCCCGGTGAAGGTGAACTCGCCCTTGAGGAGGAAGCTCTCGTAGCAGGTGAAGGCGTCGGCGTAGTTGTAGGCGGAGCCGGCGTCCACAAAGACGTGGGTGCCGCCCTCGCAGGGCAGGGTCCGGCGGAGGGAGAAGCTGTCCACTACGGCCTGTACCGGGGCCAGGGCCAGGGTGCCGTCCGCATTTTGCACCAGCTCCTGCACCGCCAGGTTTCCGGCCCAGCCGGACACATCCTGGGTGGAGGAGACGGACTCGCTCCGGCGGGCCCAGCCCACCATGTACTTGTTGGTCCCATCCTCCACATGCTTGGCGGCGTAGAACAGCTTGCCGTCCAGCCGGACGGGGTCGCTGTAGGGGCCGTAGGGGGCGCTGGCGGTGGCATACCACAGCGTGTCGTCCTGGGCGGAGTAGGTGATGTAATAGGTGTCGCCGATCTGGAAGGTGTCGCTGCACTCCAGGTTCCAGAAATCGCCGTTTTTCGCCTCGTCGTTGGTGAAGATCACCCCGTCATAGTGGACCTCTTCCAGGTCCGGGGAAAGGGTGTACTTCAAGATCCGGGCGGTGCCCTGCTGGGAGGCGGTGATGGTCAGGATGATGTTGCCGCTGGCCGGGTCCACATAGCCCTGGGGGTCCCGGAAGTCGTTCTTCTGGCCCAGGTCCGACGGCGGCGTGATCTCCCAGCCCTCCAGCTTTTCAAAGGCGGTGGGGGTGTCGCCCACGGCGACCATGACCTTCTCGGCGTATTCCAGCACGTCGCCGTTGCCGTGGCCGGTGTAGAAGAAGTAGTATTTATCCCCAACCTTCACCACGGAGCCGGTGCCGATCCAGCTGTCCTGGCCACCGTTGTGGTTGGCCTCCAGAACGGGATCGTCGTACTCGGTGTAGGTCAGAAAATCGGTGGTGGTGGCGAGGTACACGGAGTGATTGTAGGAGTCTCCGGCCTCCTTCAGGTAGTAGATGTAATAGGTGCCATCCTCATAGTAGGGCATGGGATCGCCCACGTAAGGCTGGCTGGTGCCGTCCACCGCGGGCAGGAAGAAGGCGCTGTACTCGTAGGCCTCCTCCTGGCTGCCGGGGCTGCGGAGGGAGGAGAAGTCCTTGTCGTTGCCGGAATCGGCGGGGGTGTCCCCGGTGTCCCGGTCCCAGCCGGCGTAGAGGGTCATGTCCCCCTCCACCTGGTCCTGGGCCACGTCGAAGGGCTTGGTCAGGCCCGCGTCCTGGAACCAGCCCAGGAACACATAGCCTTCCTTGGAAGGCTCCGCGGGGGCCTCCAGGGTCTTGCCGGAGCGGACGACCTGCTCCTGGATAGACGTCCCGGCGGAGGCTTGGTCGAAGCGGACCGTATATTCGGTGGTGGAGCAGGCGGTCAAGGTCAACGCCAGGGCCAGCAGCAGCGCCAACAGCCATTTTTTCATGGTCAGTCAATCCTTTCTGCGGTATTTAGTCGAACAGAGGGGATGGAATGTGCATCCCCTCTGCCCGTTTGGGTTGGTTTTACATGACGCTTCTCTGATAAATGGTGATTCCGGTGATCTCCACGGTCACCTCGCCCATGCCGGCCAGGTCGGCGGAGCCGAACTGGAAGAGCATCTCGAAGGGCATCTCCAGAATGAGGGTGTCGGTGGTCTCAAAGGTGAAGGTCTGCTCCTCGGTGGTGAAGTCGATGGACTCGGACACCCGAGGATCCCAGCTGCCGGCGGGGTTCAGGAAGAAGCCGCAGGAAACCGGCTGGCTGGCCTTGGCGGTGATCTCTACGGTGAAGTAGCTGTCGGCGGGCAGGTTCAGGTTCATGTAGAGCTTGTTGTGCCAGTCCACAGTGCCGCCCTGGTCGATGCGGTAGAACAGGCTGCCGTCCTGGGTCCAGATGGTGCCCACGCCCAGCTCGTTGTCCTCATCGGTGCCGTTGTAGGTGCCCCAGCTGTAGTCGTCAGCGGTGCGGGGCACGGAGAAGGAGTCGATGGTCTTGACGGTCTCCAGGTCGCCCTCCATCTTGCCGAACTCCAGGTTGGTGACGGTAATGGTGTTGCTCATGCCCGCCGCGGCGCTGGGATCGGGGCAGCCGATCTGCATCCGGATCACGGGAACGTCGATGGACTTCTCAGCGGTGAAGACTTGGTAGATGGTGGTCTCTTCTCCGGCCTTCAGGCTCAGGGCGTTGAAGTTGGCACGGAGGGAGGCGTCGGCGTTCTCCACCAGCAGCTCGCCGGTCTGGTCGTTTTCGGCCACGACGGTGAACTTGTAGTAGTACTTGCCGCCCTCTTCGATGGCGTTGCCGCCCAGGCCCAGGTCGGCCTTGACGCTCCAGACGCCGCCGCCGTCGGTATTGAAGGCGTCGATCTGGAACACAGCCTGGCCGTCGCCGTCCTTGCCGGAGCCGGAGGCGCCGTCGCCGGCGGAGAGGACCGCGCCGTCAATGCTGGCAGCGGAGAAATCGTTGGTGTAGACCGGGACCTCGGTCTGGGAACCGGTGATCTCGTAGACCTCGATCTTGTCGATGGTCACGGTGAAGTCGGTGGGGGTGGTGTCGTCGGGGTTATCGGGGTTGGGGGTAATCTTGCCCAAGTTCAGGATCAGCTCGGCGCTGCCCTCGGCAGGAGCGGTGAACCGCATCTCCAGAGGCGCCACAGCCTCGCCGATCTTCATATTGTAGGCGCCGCCGAAGGTGGCCCAGTCTTCCACGCTCTCGTCCCGCGCCAGGATGTGGCAGTAGGTCTCCTTGGTGGATTTGGCCCAGATCTTTACCACATAGTCGGCGGCCTTCAGAGCCACGCCGGCCTTCTTCAGCTGGATGTCGCCGTCCCCGGCGCCGGGGTCGGAGATCTCAAAGACGTAGGCGCCGTCCTTCAGCTCGCCGGTGGCGCTGACGCCCTCGGCAACATTGGCTTCCCAACCGTGGCCGTCGGGCTGGGCGGTGGCGAAGTCCATCTGGTAGAGCACGGTGCTTTCGCCGGTCTGGCGGGTGACGGTCAGGGTGGCGTAGGCCTCGGCGGTCTCGCCGGCGGCGTCGGTAACGGAGTAGGTCAGCTCATAAGAGCCGGCGGTCTCCGGGGTGGCCTTGCCGTTCTTGAAGTCCAGGCTGGGCATGGAGGTGATGGTAATCTTGCCGGTCAGGTCGCCGTCCTCGGCGTCGGTGGCGGTGACGCCGGCCAGGGCGTCAAATTCGGAGCCGGCTTCCACGCTGGAATCCTGCACGCCGGTAATTTCGGGAGCGGTGTTCTCGCCGTTGGAGGCGGGAGCCTGATCGCAGGCGGCCAGCACCAGCACCATGGCCAGGCACAGCAGAGCCGCGATCCATCTGTTCATTTTCTTCATGATTCGCGTCCTCCTCAAGAATTACTTGCTGGCAATGTAGCGGTTGTAGGCATCCTGATAGACCTTCTGGATGTCGTCCAGATGGGTCCGGCCGGTGAGCTCGCTCTCGAAGGTCGCCCAGTCGGCGTCGGACACGCCGCCGTTCATCAGCCACTTGATCAGGTTGGTGCGGATGTAGTCATTCAGGCTGGATTCGTAGTTGCTCAGGGTGTTCAGCTCTTCCAGAGTGAACTGCAGGTTGGGGGTGGGGGTGACGTTTTCGGGGATGTAGGGGGTCACATAGGCATCCAGCCGCTCCAGACGGAGCTGGGCACGGGGCTCCATGTTGACCACGTTGTCCCAAGCGTAGTCGGACAGGTAGATGATGCCGAGAGGCGCGTTCTGGAGCCGCAGCTCGTCGGTGGTCATGCCTTCGGGCACTTCCTTCTGGACCAGCATGCCGTTGGCGTCCCGCTCTTCCTCATACACGATGCCGATGGGGCCGTAGTTGATCTGAGCGGAGATGACCGGATCGTAGTAGCGGTCAAAGTAGGTCAGCAGCACTTCCACATTGGGCACGTCCGCGAAGATGACCACTTCGCCGGTGCTGATCTCGGGGTTGTTGGAAACGCAGGCGGTCTGGTCGCCGTTGGGGCCAACCAGGGGGGCGCAGACGATGTAGTCCTCGGGGTTGGAGACCACAGTCTCGCTCTCCCACCAGTAGAAGAAGCCGTAGGTCTCGGTGCCCTTGCCGTTGGCCAGGAAGTTATCCTGGGAGATTTCGAAGGAGACCTTGTCGATCAGGTTGTTGGTAACCCAGTTGGCGATGAAGTTGGTAGCTTCCTTGAAGCGGTCGTCCTGGACGGTGTAGGTGACCTTGCCGTCCACCACCACCCGGTGCTCCAGGTTGTCGTTCAGGCCGAACATGCCGTACAGGTCGCACTGGTTGCCCTGCCAGTTGTTGTAGACGAAGCTCATGGGCCGCTCGTCGGCGGCGTCGCCGTTGCCGTTCATGTCGTTATCCCGGAAGTAGGTCATGAGCTGCTCCGCCTGGGCGGCGGTGAGGGACAGGCCGTCCTTCAGATCGGCCTCGGTCAGGCCGTCAACCTTGCCGGCCTTGATGGCCTCGGCGGCCCAGTTCTTGTTCAGGAACAGGATGTTGGGGCTCTGCAGCAGACCCATCTCCTCCACCCGGGGCAGGGAGTAGATCTTGCCGTCCTCGCTGGTGAGCTGGGCCTTGATGTCGGGCCGCTCCTCCAGGATCTTGGCGAAGTTGGGCATATACTCTAAGTAGTCGCTGATGGGCAGCAGCACATGCCGCTGGGCGTACTTGATGATCTCGCCGGCGGTCATGCCCGCGTGGTAGATGGCGTCGGGCCGATCCTTAGCGTTGCCGAAGATCAGGTTCTTCTGCTGGCCGTAGACGGACTCGGACACGTTCTCCCAGGACACGTAGACATTGGTGCTCTCATACAGGTCCTGCATGATCTTCATGTCGTTGTAGTCCAGTGCGGAGGCGTTCTTGGAAGAGTAGATGTTGAAGGAAATGGCCTGGGCGCCTTCCTCGTTCAGGATGGGGGCGTTGGGGTCGGTCCACTGGTAGCCGTAGTCAGCCACCAGCTTTTCCACACCGGCGCTTTCGCCCTTGGTGGACTCGGTGGTTCCGCCCTGGGGGCCGCAAGCGGCCAGAGACAGCGCCAGGACCAAAACCAGCAGCAGGGAAATCAGCTTTTTCATTGTTGCGTTACCTCCAAAATTGATAGATTATTTGGGATCAGCCCTTCAGGGAGCCGATCATCACGCCCTGGTTGAAGTACTTCTGCACGAAGGGGTAGAGCATCAGCACCGGGACGCTGGATACGATGACGGAAACGTACTTGATTTGGTTGGCCAGGCGGTACTGCTCCAGAATGGTCTCGCCGCTGCCGCCCATGGTGCTCTCGGAGGCGATCAGGATCTCCTTCAGCACCAGCTGCAGGGGATACATGGTCTCGTCCTGGAGGAAGATCATGGCGTTGAAGTAGCTGTTCCACTGGCCGATGGCGTAGTAGAGGGCCATGACCGCCAGGATGGCCTTGGACAGAGGCAGCACCAGGGAGGTGAAGGTCCTAAACTCGCCGGCGCCGTCAATTTTCGCGGCCTCCACCAGTCCGGCGGGGATGCTGGACTCGAAGAAGGTCTTGGTCATAAACAGGTTCCACACGGAGAGGATGGAGGGCAGCACGATGGCCCACATATTGTTGATCAGGCCCAGGCTGCTCATGACGTTGTAGAAGGGGATCAGGCCGCCGCCGAAGAACATGGGGATGATGAAGTAGACCATCAGCAGCTTCTTGCCGGGGAGGGTGGGACGGCTGAGGGCCCAGCCGGCGGGGATGGTGACCACCAAGGACAGAATCACGGTCAGCACGGTGTAGATGATGGTGTTCAGGTAGCCCTGCCACACGTCGGTCCGCTCCAGGATCTTCTGGAAGCCGGACATGGTGATCTGCACGGGGTAGAGTACCACTTGACCGGCCAGCACCGCGTCGGGGTCGGAGATGGAGGCGATGATGATGAAGTACAGGGGGTAGATGACGATCAGGGCCAGGATGCCCAGAACGATTGCGTTGATCGTGTAGAATACCTTGTCGCCCAGGCCATCTTTAATGGGATGGGACTTAGACAGCGTATTTTTCGACATTTCCAAAGCCCTCCTTTACCACAGAGAGTTCTCGGAGAATTTCTTCGAGGTGGTGTTGGCGATGATCAGCAGGATCACGTTGATGATGGAGTTGAACAGGCCGATGGCGGTGGCGTAGGCCTGGTCGGGGATACCGGTAAGGCCCTGCTTGTAAACGTAGGTAGCGATGAGCTCGCTGACCGCCAGGTTGCCGTCGGTCTGCATCAGCAGCGCCTTCTCGTAGCCCACGCCCATCAGACCGCCGATGGACATGATGAGCATCACGCTGACCATGGGCATGATGGCGGGCAGATCCACGTGGATCACCCGCTGGAACCGGGTGGCGCCGTCCAGGATGGCGGCCTCATGCTGTCCCGGGTCCACGCTGGACAGCGCCGCGATGTAAATGATGGCGCTCCAGCCGAAGTCCTGCCAGTTACTGGAGAGGATGTACATGGGTCGGAAGGCGGAGGCCTCCAGGAAGTAGGACACCCGCTCGCCGCCGAGGCTGGCCACGATGTTGTTGACCAGACCGTACCGGCCGAAGAACAGGGTCAGCATACCGACCAGGACCACCAGGGAGATAAAGTGGGGCCCGTTGAAGATGGTCTGCAGGACCTTGGCCATCCGCTTGCCCTTCATGGCGTTGAGCATCAGGGACACGATGATGGGCAGGGGGAAGCCAATGAAGAAGCCGATGATGCACAGCAGGAAGGTGTTCTTCATCAGGGGCCAGAACTGCACGTCGGTAAAGAACCGGGTGAAGTTGTTAAAGCCGATCCACTGGGTGTACTCGGAGAAGATGGGGTCGCCGGGCATGAAGTCCTGGAAGGCGATGAGCACGCCGTAGATGGGCAGGTAGTTGAACAGGAACACCACCAGCACCGCCGGGAACACCATCACCAGGAAGGGGTAGTTTTCCCACAGATGCTTCAGCCACTTCTTGGGGGTTTTCTGCGGCTTCACACTGTTGGCCGGGGCGGCGGGGGCAGGGGAATTGCCTTTGACCTTTGCCATTTGATTGCACTCCTTTCTTGATTCCGAGGCGTTAGATCAGGTTCTTCTCGGTCTGAGCGTCAAACAGGTGCATCAGGCTGGGATCGAAGGAGAAGTTGACCTCCTTGCCGGTGGAGTGGGCTTCCAGATCCAGACCCACGGTGGGGATCACGGCCACCACGTCCAGACCCTGGACGTTCAGGTGCAGGTGCAGCTCGGAGCCCATCATTTCGGACACGTCCACCTTGCCGGTGAAGCCCTGGGAATCGGCCTGGATGTGAACCGGCCGGACGCCCACGGTGATGTCGCAGGGCTGCTGATTGTTGGCGGAGAGGGCCGCCTGCTGCTTCTCGGACAGGACGATCCGCTTGCCCAGGATGTCCACGGCGTACTTGCCGTCCTCCTTGACCAGCTTGCAGCCGGTGAAGAAGTTCATCTGGGGGGTGCCGATAAAGCCGGCCACGAACAGATTGTAGGGATGTCCGAAGACTTCCTGGGGGGTGCCGATCTGCTGGATGAAGCCATCCTTCATGATGACGATCCGGTCGCCCAGGGTCATGGCCTCGGTCTGGTCGTGGGTGACGTAAATAAAGGTGGTGTTGATCTTATGGCGGAGCTTGATGATCTCGGCCCGCATCTGGTTCCGGAGCTTGGCGTCCAGGTTGGAAAGGGGCTCATCCATCAGCAGCACCTGAGGATTCCGAACGATGGCCCGGCCGATGGCGACACGCTGCCGCTGGCCGCCGGACAGGGCCTTGGGCTTCCGGCCCAGGTACTGGGTGATGTCCAGGATCTCCGCCGCTTCCTTCACCTTCTTGTCGATCTCCGCCTTGGGGGTGTGGCGGAGCTTCAGGGCAAAGGCCATGTTGTCATACACGGTCATGTGGGGATACAGGGCGTAGTTCTGGAAGACCATGGCGATGTCCCGATCCTTGGGGGCCACGTCGTTGACCAGCCGGTCGCCGATGTACAGCTCGCCGCCGGAGATCTCCTCCAGACCGGCGATCATCCGCAGAGTGGTGGACTTGCCGCAGCCGGAGGGGCCGACCAGGACGATGAATTCTCCGTCCGCGATATCCAGGCTGAACTGCTGGACTGCGACGACTCCTTCCTCGGTGATCTGAAGATTGGCCTTCTCCTTCACCGGTTCGTCATTGTTTTTCTTCTTTTTCGGCTTCTTGACGGGTTCGGTATTGGGATATACCTTTTTGATGTCTTTCAGGGTCAGGCTTGCCATGGTGATCGTTCCTCCTCAATAAAGTAAACTAATGTAAATCAATCGTTTTCTCAGAATGGACGTTCTGAAAAACCGATAAATTTCTTTTTGTTAAAAGCGAGTTTACACAATGTAAACCATATTGTTTACATTCCACTTAATTCTTGATTTTATTTTAACGGGCGATTTACAATTTGTCAACGGAAACTTTTTGTTACGCACAAAATCGGGAGTATAACTAAATTTTGGCCAAGAAATTTGTACATAATTAATAGTCAGTTTTACGCCAAGTTTACACTTTGCACATTTGATTTTTTCCTTTTTCTGTGATATAGTAAACACGATGAATTTGTCAATTAAGGAGGATCCCGTATGGCTGTCAAACGGATCACCATGCAGGATATCGCGGACGCCTGCGGACTGTCCAGGAACACCGTTTCCAAAATCTTCAACGGCAGAGGCGCGGTGCCGGAGGTCACCCGGCGGATGGTGCTGGAAAAGGCCCAGGAGCTGGGCTACCGGCAGCTGGCGGAGGAGGTGCCGCCGGCCAGACCCGAGCCCCGGAGCCAAAACATCGCCCTGTTCACCAGCCATATGCCCACGGACTACCACTTCGGCACCTTCTTCCTGCCCGCCTTTGCCGGGCAGCTGGGCCGGGCGGGCTATACCCTGATGATGTACCAGCTCTCCGCCGAGGAGGTGCGCCAGAACCGGCTGCCCTCCAACTTTGCCCTGGAGCAGACCGCCGGGATCTTGGGCATCGAGCTGTTCAGCCGGAGCTATGCGGAGATGCTCTGCGACCTGGGGCTGCCCACTATTTTTGTGGACGCCTACTCCGGCGCCAGCACCAGTCTGCAGCGCTGCGACCTGATCTCCATGGAAAATCTGGCCAGCACCCTGGCCGTGACCCAGCGGGTCATCGCTGCCGGCGCCACTCGGATCGGCTTTGTGGGGGATTTCAACCACTGCAACAGCTTCATGGAGCGTTGGGTCGGCTTTTCCACCGCCCTGAAGCGGGCGGATCTGCCCCTCAACCGGCGGCTGTGTATTCTGGACCCGGACGGGCCCCAGTACGGCAGCCTGGCCTGGCTGGCCGGCTGCCTCCGGGAGATGCCGGAGCTGCCCGACGCGCTGATCTGCGCCAACGATTTTTTGGCCATCCATATCATGATGGCCTTGAAGCAGCTTGGGGTGTCCGTGCCCGACCAGGTCATGGTGGCGGGCTTTGACGGCACGCCCCAGTCCGCGGTCTTAGAGCCGGCGCTGACCACGGTGGAGATCCCCAGCGCGGACATTGGTCGGATCGCCGCCAACACCCTTTTGGATCGAATTGAGAATCCCGGGAGCCCCTACCACACCATCTATGTGAAAACCACGCCCATTTGGAGAAACTCCACCAGGGAAGCGCCGCTGTGGCCGGCGGAATGACGCTTTTGCCGCCTGCCTGAAAAAGTAAGGAGCCCATCTTTTGGAAACGCCAGATATAATATAATGTATAAGGATACGGTGCGGAGCCGAAAAGGACGCCGCGCCGTATCCTTTTTAAAGCCGCAAAAATTCCAATGCGGTATTGAAATACATAAAAGAGTGTGCTACAATGTTTATAGGTACATTATACTACCGGGTAATAAATTATATAATAGGATCATCGCGTTATACCATTGGTTTTCACAGAGGCGGGTCAGCCGCCGGTAGGGGGAGAAATCATGAGAACACCTCGCAAGACAAGAAAAATAGGACGCAGGATCACGGTGGCGTTCCTCTGCCTGTGTATGGTCCTGTCCATGACGCTGGGACGGGGGGGTATTGTAGCAGCTGTTTCTGAAGACGAAAGGGGGGCGGCGGATGAAACCGCCTGCACCCATGTGCATGACGAGACCTGCGGCTATTCCGCCCCAGCGGAGGGTTCCCCCTGCGACCATGGCTGTACAGACACCGACGGAGATGGGGAAATCGACCACGACCCCGCCTGTGCCTACGTCCCCGCCACGGATGGCTCTCCCTGCACCCATGTACATGATGAGACCTGCGGCGGCCTTCCCGCTGTCCAGGAAGATGCCCCTGTTGACCATGATGGGGAGATTATGCCCTTGGCCCTGACCGATGTCAGAGTCACCGTGGAACAGAACGCCGGCACGGGAAGCCAGGAGATAGGGGAATCGACAGATCTCACATGGGAGCATAACCAGCTGTGGAAGCTGAATATCGGAGCCAATTTCAGCGGGGTGAGCGGCGGCCAGGTGAAGATCACCGTTGCCCCCGGATTAAAGATCGATAGCTATTTTAACGGTGAAAGCAGCAATTTTGAGAAGGTCGAGACTTCTTCTACCCACGACGGCGACCTTCCGGGATATACCTTCCCCCAGAGCTACGATACGGTTACCTATACAGTGAGCAGCACGGCCGCCTTGGTAAGTATCGACCTCACGCTGGCTGTGGACACCGTGCTGTGGCCGAAGGTGGACGGCTGGAAGATCACGGACGCCATTAAAGTGGAGATCACCGGGACGGATGTCAGCGAGATAAGAACGGCCAACGTCACTGTGAATTATGCCAGCAATGAGACCTCCGCCTCCTGGAACCAGCTCTATTCCGCGGACTCCAACGACAGCGTCCCCGCCCAGGCCAACAAGGACTTCCGCATGAAGAACCTGGTGGTAGCCACAAACCTCCACAATTCCCCCCTGGGGATGTATTATCCCCAGCTGACGGTCACCGTGCCCCTGCCAAAATTGAAAGAAGAGGCTGTATACGCAGAGTATGCAAAAGTGGAGACCGCCCCCGCCACGAGCCCGAGAGTATCGCAAAGTGCGGAGAATCACACGGTTACCTTCACATGGGAGAATCTGTATGTTCCGGCCGGGAGCAATTTTACCGTGACGCCCTATTTCAAATGGACAAACGCCCAGACAGCAGGGAAAAAGGTGGTATTTTCCGACTCTGCCAAGCTCACTGCCGCGGCGACCGCCTATTCTCCCGCTTCCGTCTCTGGTACACAGATCGATCTCCCCAGCGGCAACATCGGCGCTTCTGAGTTTACCGTCAGGGAAGACATACATGTGACGGTCACCGGCACGAATAGAGGCAGTATTTACAACTACGGCAGCACGACCCAGGTCTATCAGCTGGGCCAGTTCCAGGTGCGCAACGACGGCTTCGGCGACACCGGCAATCTGACGCTGAAGTTCTCGTATGATAGCGGTACCGCCCATGTGACCGCCCAGCGCATCCCGCTGAAGGTCGGCGGCACGGTCAGCAATATCACCTATAAAGACAGCTCCGGTGCAGAACAAACAGCGACGATCGAAGAAAAGTATTACATTCGTACTGGCTCCTTCCCCTGCTATCTGCTGGTGGCGCCGGAAGGCGAGTACTTCACCGAGGTCACCGCGACCATCGACGGCCTTTCTCCCCAGTATGTGGGATACAACAACTCCGCCGCTCTGTCGCCGAGTAACGGCTGCGTCACCTTCGGCACCATGGTGGACAGGAATTCCAACGGCAGTTTCCGGGCGACGCTGACCATTACTGGCGACGGTATTACAGGCTCGTCGGTATCCGACTCTTATACCACCAACATTACGAACCAGAGCTCCGGGAAGCAGAGCACCCAGATGAAGATCGATCCGGCGTCGCCTCTTTTCACGTTCCAGGGCAGCTCGGCCAACAAGGTCCAGCTGGGCACCGACGTAGAAGCCCGGACGGTGACTTTCCGCGGCTATATCTCCGCTACGGAGTACCCCTATACCAACAACCAGGTGGTGGACCGGCCGGTGATCTATATCCGCCTGCCCAACGCAATTAAGGTGAATAAGGATGATGTGAAGCTTTCCTCCGCGCGGACGGATTTCACCGGCGCGGTCACCGGAGAAACTCTGATCGAATCCACCAAATATCAATTTACGGAACTGCCAGCCAACGGCGGCCTGGGCTACCACGTCTACAAGATCGAATTTAACGACGACAACAGTTACAGCGGCGCTATCGGCTGGTTCAATGAACAGCTGGGCCAGACCAGGCTGAAGCTGGAGTTTGATATGGTCGCCGATGTGGACGTGGCGGATGTGACCCTGGAGATGTATAACACGGTCTTTGTGGGCTTTGCCGACGACAGCAAGATTAACGCCAGCGGCTCCCTTTCCGCCAACCAGCGCCAGGACGCCTTTGACGTGGACGGTGACGGTATCGTGGAAGAGTACTTCTCCACCATGGCGGATAACGACGCCTACAAGCTGGAGCTGGACGCGCCCCGGATCGGCCTGAACTTCAACAGCACCGCCAAGCTCACCAACGAGGGCGATGAAAATTACAAAAACTATAAGGTCCCCGAAAACAATGTGGAGGGCCTGTCGGCCAATGGTCACATCATGTACCTCACCCACGAGGATCTGCAAAACAATGTGGGCATCGATTTCCGCTTCACGGCGAAAAACGAGACAGGCTCGGCGCTTTCAATCGACAGCGCCGACCTGGGGAAAGAGGATTTCTACTATTATATCCCGGTGCCAAAGAAGGGTGACAAGTGGGATTCTCATATCCAGGACGCTGCCTTCGGGCTGAATATGGTTCTTGCCGAGGAGGTCCAGTTTACCGAGTCAGGCGGACCCGGCCTTGTAGAGGCGCTGTACAGCACGACCGTTGACGCAACCGATACCGATCCGGACGGCACTCATCATTATAACAACGCTGACGAAGTAGACGGTAACTACAAGCCATGGGACCAGGTTCAGGATCAAATCGATCAGATTAAAATGATCCGTATCTCCGTCAAGCAGGGGCTCACCCCTGAGCAGAAATCGGCTGGCTTCCCGGTGGGATACGAGGCGGTCTTTAACATCCGGTTTAAGTTTGCCAATACAGAGGAGCTGGTGGGCCAGTACATCGAGTTCGGGCCCTGCGGCATTACCACCTACAAGCGGAACAATACCGACGCCAGCGGCCACACCCCCACCCAGCGGATCCGCGCGGAGATCCAGACCGGCATCATCGCCGGCAGGATTTTCATTGACGCAAACTTCAACGGTGTTTACGATGAGGGCGAGAAGATCGAGTATGAAGGGAGCGGCATCACCATCTCGGCCCAGCATAAGGTTGGCGCAGACCCCGGCCTGGATCCGGATTCCGAGACCCATCTCGCCGCGGCTTCCAGCGGCGGCAGCTATGACAACAGCTATGAGCTGACGGGTCTCCAGGCCAGGACCTACACCGTCACGGCGGTTAACAGCACGTATTCAGACGGCGCCCCCAAGGTCGGCAGCCTCCGGTTTATCCCCCTTGCGGTGTCAGACAGCCGCCCGGCCAGCACATATCTTGACGGCTATCTGGGGAGCACCAGCTTTGACGTGAAGGTCGATGGGACATCCCAGAATCAGATGATGGATATCGGCCTGCAAAAGCCCCACACGGTAACGTTCCAGGTGGAGTATGAGGATCTCTATTCCACCAGCGCCAGCGCCAGACCAACCCCTCCGTCTGCGGTGACGGTCTATGTCTGGCATGATACAACGCTGAACGGCAGCGGCGTCACGGTGCCGACATTTACGCTGGACAGCGATTTCCAGTGGGAGCACGGGGAAAACCCTGAGTGGACCGCGGGCGTTGTAACATTGGATGCAAGCGCCACGCACATTACAGAAGATGTCATCTATACCGCCAAGGCAGTGCGCAAACAGCACGCAGTCTCCTATGACATGAACCTGCCGGGTGGGTATATCGCGGCTCAGGATGCGCCTACGGGTACAGAGGCCGTCAACGGCCAGTCCGTGTCGCTCAAATGCGTGGGCGAGGACCATACGCCCAAGCCCGCCGTGACCGGCGACAGCGCCGTTGTGTTCATGGGCTGGACCGCCGAACAGGATACGACGGTATATGGTAAAGAGACCCAGAAAGAGACCCTGACTCCGAGGCTTTTGGACTCCGTGACCATGCGGGATACGGATGTGACCGTCCATGCCCTGTGGGGCTATGACACCAACGGCAACGGCACTGCCGACGCGCTGGAGGACCGTTACACGGTCACATATGATGCCGGAGAGGGCAGGAATGCGCCGGGACCTGTGACGAACTGCATTTATAATGAAACGATCACCCTGGATAATGGCGCCGACATGGCCCCGCCAGAGGGCGAAGGGATTCTTTTCGTGGGCTGGAAGGAAACAAATCCGGGGAAGATCTACTCCAAAGACGATATCGCCAATGAGGGCAGCATCGATAAGGACCTGCACAAACCCGGCGGCGAATACACCGTCACCGGAAGCGTGGATCTCTACGCCGTCTGGGCCTACGATGAAAACAACAACGACGTGCCCGACTATCAGGAGACAATGTTCAAGCTGAGCTACAATGACAATGGCGTGAGCACGCATCCTGATGACTATCCTGTGGACTCGGACTATCTGCCGAAGACGGTCGTAACCCTGTGGAAGCCAGGCAGCGCCTGGACCGGAGAGCTTGGCGGCCAGCAGGTGGTATTCGTAGGCTGGAGCGAAGAACAGAAGGATACTCCTCTCTCCGAGAAGGCAGGGGTTACCGACGTGATCACCGAGGTCACCATGCCGGAGAGCGGCGATAAGAACGTCTATGCGGTCTGGGCCTATGACCGGAACAGGAACAGCAAGCCGGATTACGACGATACCTGGTATCAGCTCATCTATAACCGCAACGGCGGGGAAGGCGAACCTACAAAAGAGCCTGACAGCGTGGCTATCCTGCCCGGCGGCAGCTCTGTTGTACTCCCGAAGGATGAAATAAAATGGAAAAGAACCGTGGACGCCAAAACGGGCATCTTCGTGGGTTGGAGCCTGACCCAGGCAGACGTGATCTTTGACCAGGATGGCAAAGCCACGGTAGGCGAAACAGAGGTAAATCTCACCGACAATAAATTCCTCCTGACGAGCCCCTACGCAATCGGGACAGAAGTGGACGGTGATGTTACCCTTTACGCGGTATACGCCGAGGATGACAATAATAACAATGTGCCGGACTATATGGAGAACGCCTGGCAGGTGTACTACTATGCCAACGGCGGAACGGCGGCAGCGCCGGGTGTCACGGTAGAGGCTGACGGCCTGTTCCGCAAGTGTGGGCACCACCATGTGGCCGGAGAACGGGACGTTGCTCTGATCGAACTGGAAACCGGAAAGCTCCTGATCGAAAAGAAAGACGCGGTGCTCCTGGGCTGGTCGCTGACGCAACCCCTTTCGGACGTCGACTCTGAAGAGGCGAAAACAGCGGCGCGGATCATCACAACGGTGGACATCCCCTCGGGAGCTGTCGGGGGTGAACAATGTGTGCGGGTCTATGCCGTCTGGGCGGTGGATCTGAACCACAACCACGTTCCGGATTATGAAGATGCCCATTGGAAACAGCTGTATTTCCGCAATCAGGCCCTTACCTACTGGAGGCCGGTTGAAAGCGGCGATGATGAAACGAATGCCGCCGCGGTGGATACCACGCTGCCCGACGGTGTGAAGAGGGTGGAGTTCAAAAACAGCACGCTGCCTGAAGAAAAAACGAATATCCTGACCGGGATGACGGTGGACGTGCCGGGAAATACCTTAGTAGAGCGCTGGGATTATGACGACGACGACCATGTGATACACCACTATGTCCAGTTGGGCTGGTCCGGCTTCTGCCACCCGGCCGCTACGAGTGCTGAAAATGCCGCCGCATGGATCCATAGGGATGAAGACGCCGCCGCGGAGGGCGTCCAGCGCAGGGTGAGCGGCGCGATATACCAGTATAACTTCGCGGTTTGGGCCTTTGACGACAACTACAACGGAAAGGCCGACTATCTGGATAACCACTACAACTTAAGATTTGATCTCAAGGGCGGTACCGGCGGCCCCGGCGACAAGAGAGGCGTGCTGGAGGGCATCAAGGTGGAGCTCTCCCCGGCGCCTACAAAAGAGCGGGCCGTGTTCCTGGGCTGGAGCGCAACGGACCTGTGCGCCGGCGGCGACCTGACAGCTGAACCTGTGGAAAAGCTGCTTGGTACGGACGAAGAGTGGAACATGCCCGGCGCTCCCACCACCCTTTACGCGGTGTGGGCCGCTGACCGTGACAACAACGGCGTCGCGGACTATGCGCAGCAGGTCACCATCCGCTATGACGGCAACCCTCAGCGGGGCGGCACGACGGAGAATGTGCCGGAGGAGCAAAAGGTGCTTTATTCCTCGAATCAGGTTGCTCTCAGCTCCGAAGTACCCACCCATAGCCCGGTTGAGGGGCAGGCTGTGGTGTTCCTGGCCTGGTCCGAGAATCAGACGGAACGGATCTACAGCCGCAGCGAGGGTGGTCTCCTGCGGAGAGACGTGCCCTTGGAGAAGCGCCATGCTCCCGGCGAAATGTTTACCCTGCCGGGAAAGACGGAGGAAGTTACCCTCTATGCTGTCTGGGGTTATGACATCAACGGCAAAAACGGCGCGGATGTGCTGGAGCGGCGGTATACCCTGACCTATGACGCCAACGGCGGCAGCTTTGCCCCCGACCCGGTGCGGGGAAGGCTGGAAGGAGAGCGGCTGACCCGCCTGAGTATGGATGCCAGGTACGGCCGGGAGAATGTGATCCTGGTCGGCTGGACGGAAGAGAAGAACAGGCAGTCGGAGATTCTCACCTGGGAGAACGCCCACAGTCGGGCAAGCGACATTGATAGCCAGATCCTGGTGGCCTATACCATGGGCGCTTCCGACGCGACGATCTATGCCGTCTGGGCAGAGGATCAAAACGGCAACGGCATTCCGGATTACCGGGAAAACAAGAACAAGCTGACCTATCAGTATTCCGGCGCGGATACGCCCACGGGCCTTCGCCAGGGCGAAGAATATCTGCCGGGCACAGAGGTGACCCTGTGGGCGGATGAAAACGCCGGAACCGCGGAGGCCTGGAGCAGGGGCGCGGGCAGCGCTAGAAGTGTTTTCGTGGGCTGGACTCTTTCACAGGAGGTAGCTGCCGAAGTGCGCACCGAGGCGCCGGGGTCTGATGATCTCATTATCGAAGTGGTCATGACCGAAAACGTGGACGTCTATGCCCTGTGGGCCCAGGACCGCAACGCCAACGGCCTGCCGGATTATAGTGAGAAAAAGATCACCCTGACCCTTGATCCCAACGGCGGCATGGAGGGGACCTAGGCGGCAGCGCCCCGATACCTTACCGACCTGCTGCCGGGGACGTATACCGGTCTGGCCCTGGAGGAGACCGCGGCCTGGAGGAAGACCGTGGACGGTCTGAGCCTGGTCTTTGCCGGGTGGAGCGACCGGCCCCTAGGCGGATATATCGACAGGGACGGTACCTACCGGGATGTGACCAGGGCGGATGGAATGACCACGGAGGAGATCCTGCTCTCTGATCCGTATCCGGTGCCGGCGGAGGATAGGACTCTGTATGCCGTGTACGCCGCCGATGAAAACGGCGAAGGCCGTCCGGATTATATGGAAAATGCCGTCCATGTGGAGTATTACGCCAATGGCGGCACCTCAGCCGCCGGAGGATGGCTCAACGGAACGGAGGAGCTGTTCTATATCTGCGCCCACCGCCACGCCCCGGGGGAGACGGAGGAGCAGGTACTGACCGTGGAGCAGGGAACTGCCTATATCTCCCGCCCCGGCGCGCTCCTCGTGGGCTGGAGTACCAGCCCTGCCGGGCTCTGCCTGACCCGGGCGCAGGTGACGGCGGCCCTGATCGGAACGGCGCGGCTCCCCGCGCGGGGAGAGGGCAACCTCAAGCTGTACGCGGTTTGGGCGGCGGATGAGAACGAAAATGGCATCCCCGATTATCAGGAAACCGCAGCCGGATCGGTAGGGAAATTGGAAGTTACCAAAACGGTGAAGGGCAGAGACGGTGAAACGGCGCGGGAATGGCACTTCCGGGTGGAGCTCAGCGATACCGGGCTGAACGGACTCTATGGAGATATGCTCTTCGTAGACGGCGTGGCGGAGTTCACGCTCCGGCACGGCCAGACGGCTACGGCAACAGAGCTTCCTGCCGGGCTGACCTACACCGTGACGGAGGCGGAGGCCGGTAAAGACGGATACACGACCGTTTCTGCCGGAGAGACCGGCACGATTCCGGAGGGGGATACGGCCCGGGCAAGCTTCGTCAACAGCCGTGGCGGCGCTCCCGCTGTTGACCACCCACAAACAGGCGGCAGCGCCCAACACAACAGCCATGGCAGCGCCTCCGCAGACGACACGCCAAAAACAGGCGACGACGCCCATCTTGGCTATTGGTTCGCGCTGATGTGCCTTTCTATGGCGGGCTTCCTGATCATCTTGGAGCGGTCCGTACAAAAAAAGCACCCACGCGGCGCGGCTCCAAAGCATACGAGGAGATAAACCGTTCCAACGAATTAAAACATAAAAACACAGAGAAGACCCGGAAACCCTAACGGTTTCCGGGCCTTTGCTCGGTTATTCCTTGACCGCGCCGGCGACGTTGCCGCTGATCAGGTGCTTGGCTAGGCACAGGTATAGGATCACAATGGGCACGGCGATGAAGATGGACCCGGCGGCGAAGCGGGAAAATTCCGTCTCCCCCAGGCTCATCAGCCCCACCGCCACCGTCCAGGTGTCCTTGGTCTTTAAAAGGAGCTTGGGCAGAATGTAGTCGCTCCAGGGCCAGGTAAAGGAGGTCAGGGCGGTGTAGACGATCATGGGCATGGACAATGGCAAATGGATCTTGCAGAACACCTGGAAGTTGGTGGCCCCGTCCAGCCGGGCGGCCTCGTCGATGGTGTTGGGGATGGAGTCGAAGAAGCCCTTCTGCACCATGTACCCCAGGGGCGCCCCGGCGGTATAGATCAGAATCAGCCCCCAGTGGTTGTTGATGAAGTTGAACTGGGTCATCAGCAGGTACACGGCGGTCATCCCCATAAAGGAGGGGAACATCCCCAGCACCAGGGTGGTCTTCATCAGGGCCTTTCGGCTTTTGAACCGGAACCGGGACATACAGTAGGCGGTCAGGATGGTCAGCATGGTTCCGAAAATACAGCTCATGGAGGCAATGAACAGGGAGTTTCCGAACCACCGGGGGTAGTCGTACATGGCGGTGTCGGTAAAGAGCTTGCGGAAGCTGTCCACGCTGTACCCGGAGGGGAAGAAGCCCTGAAAGGAATAGATGGAGCCGGAGGAGGAGAAGGAGGCCAAAATCAGCCACAGGCAGGGGAAGAAGAACACGAACCCCACCGCCAGCAAGAGCAAATAGGTAATGGCCGTATCGGCAATGGTCCCCCAACGGATTGGTTTCCTCTTTTTCATCGATAGGTCTCCTCCTGTCTATATGCCGGCGAGGCCACATACACCGCCAGCGAGATCAGCGACGTGATGATGAAGATGATCAGACTGATGGCCGCGCCGATGGCGTAGTAGTTGTTGTCAATGGACAGGTTGTACAGCCAGTTGATCAGCAGGTCCGTGTCGCTGGCCAGGAAATAGCCGTCGATGTACAGCCCGCCCCGCAGGAAATAGAAGATGCCGAAGTTGTTGAAGTTGCCAATAAACTGGGAGATCAGCACCGGGGTGGTGGAAAAGACCACGAAGGGCAGGGTCAGATAGCGGAACTGCTGGAAGGCCCCGGCTCCGTCCAGCCGGGCGGCCTCGTACTGGCTCTGATCGGCGTTGGAGAGGATGCCGGTGGCCAGCAGCATGGAGGATGGAATGCTGATCCAGGCGTTCACCAATAGACCGATGATCCGGGCGGACCACTTGGCGTCCAGATCCAAAAATCCGATGGCCTGGCGCCCCGCTTCCGTGATGTAGTGATTGATGGGGCCGCCGTAGGAGAACATGAATTTGAAGCCCAAAAGGGTGATGAAGCCGGGGATGGCGTAGGCCAGGATGGGAAACGCCCGCCAGAAGGCCTTGCCCCGGACGCACTTTTTGTTCAGCAGCAGCGCCAGGCTGAGGCCGCCGAAATAGTTGACCGCGGTGGAGAGCAGGGCCCACAGGAAGTTCCAGCCCAGGATTTTAAAGAACGTGGGGGCAAATTCCCCCAGGGCCAGGATCTTCCGGAAGTTTTCCAGCCCCACCCAGTCCACCAGCGCCGGCGGCACGATCTCGCCGCCGTAGTTGGTGAAGGCCACCAGGATCATGAAGACCACCGGCAGAATGTTGAACACGCACACCCCCACCACCGGCACAAACAGCACGGTCTTGTAGAATTTCCCGTCCAGCAGCTCCTTGAGCTCCTCCCGGAACCGGGCGGGGCGGCCCCCGGCGGCCACCCGCTTCTGGGTGGCGTAGACGTCCTTGATATTGGAAAGGTACACCGCCGCATACAGGATCGTGACGATCCAGGCCAGCACGCCCATGATGAGCATGATCACGGAGTTGTCCCCTTCGATGCCGTACCAGGGGTTGGATTCCACGCTGCCCAGGGTGAAGAACCCAAACAGGTCCCGGGCCCCCACGGTGACCAGGTAAAAGATGTACCCGATCTGCACCGCCAGATAGAGAAAGCCCTTGCCCCACTGCCTGTAGCACAACTGCCCCAGGCCCATCACCAGCATGGAAGCCGTCACCCGGCCGTTGGCGTTTTTCATCAGTTCCCGCATCCTTCCACCTCCTAGTTCAGGGTGTGGATGGCGGAATAGATCTGCTCATCCACGGCTTCCAGGGCCCGTTGCAGCGCTTCCAGGGTTTGATACTTTTGCTCCTCCGGCAGCCGGAAGGGGTCTTTGGCCAGGTCCGAGAAAAAGGTCTGGCAGGGGGTCCAGATCTGCGCCACTGCCCGGATGCTGGGCATCACGGCGATGTTGCCGGCCATCAGGTTGGCGTTGACGGTCTCGGAGAGCCCGCCGGCCTGGTTAGCCACGTCCGCCCTGGCGGGGACAATGCCCAGCAGCTCATTGCGCCGAGAGATCATTTCATAGCTCGTGGCGAAATCTACGAAGGCCAGCGCGGCGTTGGGCGCTTTGGTGTAGGCGCTGATGGCGTAGCCGTTAATGCCGCCCATCATCACGCTGTCCACCGTCTCCCCATCCCGGTCCTCCAGGTCGCCGCTGGCGGGCAGCTTGGGGATGTCCGCCGCCACCAAATTTTCCACGGCCTTGGCGTAGGCGTCGGTTTCATCAAGGTTCTCGGTACGCATATACTCCTTCGCCAGCTCGTCTATGAACAGGGTGTACACGTCGGGGGTGGTCATGGTGGCGAAGTAGGTCCCGTTGGCCAGCATACTGTAGGCGTTGACCGTGATGGTGTCGTCGATGCAGTCCTGATTCATCACCGAGGCCAGCTGCCGCAGGACCCAGGCGCCCTTGGAGGCCTCGCCTGCCGAAAAACCGATGTCCGCCGAATCGGTGCCCCCCGCTCCAAAGACGTACCCGCCGTAGGAAAACAGGAACCCGGAGGAAAAATAGGTGTCGAACAGGGACTTCATGTACCCAAATTTGCTGCCGCCGCTCTCCTCTCGGACCTGCTTGGAGTAGGCGTAAAGCTCCGTCCAGTATTCGACCATATCCGGCACGTCGTCCCGGTCCCGGTCCCAATCCTCCCGCCAGTTTTCCGGCAGCAGGTCCCTGCGGTAGTAGAGCAGGGGCCCCTGAATGTTGACGGGCACCCCGAAAATATAGTCCTCCCCGCCGTATTCCACGGTATAGGCGGCCCAGGCCTCCGGCGAGATCTGGTCATAGCAACGCAGCTGTTCTACAGGCAGGGGCTGGATGTGCTTGCCGTCGGTGTACTTCATCAGGGCGTCGTTGGCCTGGTACAGCACGTCCGGCCCGTAGCCGTAGGGGCCGTCCTGCTCCAGGTCGGTGTACTGGTCCATGTTGGCGTCCACCGCCACGATGCCGTAGGACGCGTAGGCCTCATTGAAGGCTGCCAGCAGCTCTCCAAAGTAGCCCTTTTCCTTGGCGGTGTCGTTTTCCAGGATCCGCAGGGTCACGTTCCGCTCCAGCTCCCCGGTAAACTTCGTCTGCGCCCGGGCCTCGTCCCGTCCCAGGCTGAGACTGCCGAAAATGCCCAGCAGCAGGGCCAAAACCAGGACGTGGGCCACCAGGGCGGAGATATTTCGGGTCATGTCATCCCATCCTTTCTATGACGTGGGCAAAGGAGTCCCCGTCGATTTTCAGGCGGATCTCTCCCCGCTCCAGGGTAAACACATTCCCCTCCGCGTAAATGTTCGCCTGGGGAGCGCCCAGGGCGGGCTCCTCTCTTTTGAGCTTGGCAAGGCGCTGGATGAGCCGCCAGGTATTGCCCCGCTCCTCCGCCAGCGCCCAGTCCATGGTGCGGCGGCAGTCGGGGTCGTACCCGCCCGGCAGGGCGATCTCCGTGCCGTAGTAGATACACGGCGCGCCGACAAACAGATACAGCACCGCCAGGGCGCTTTCCAGCTTGACCCGGTTCTCTCCCACTTGGGTGAAGAACCGGTGGGTGTCGTGGCTGTCCAGAAGGTTCAGCATCATGTTGTTGACGGTGTCGGTATTCCGCATGAGAAGGCCATTGAGCCGGTCGGCGAAGCCCGCCGCGTCCAAGGCGCCGAAGGCGAAGAAGTCCAGGCACGCCTTGGTGAAGGCGTAATTCATCACCGCGTCGTATTGGTCCCCCCGGAGGAAGCTGTTGGCGTTGTGCCAGTTTTCCCCGATGATGACGCACTCCTTGTCCGCAGCCTTCACCGCCTGCCGGAATTTTCGCCAAAACGCATGGGATACCTCGTCGGAAACGTCCAGCCGCCAGCCGTCGATGTGGTAGTTTTGGATCCAATGGACGGCGACGCCGGTGAGATATTCCTGCACCTCCGGATTGGAGGTGTTCCACTTGGGCATATAGGCGCAGGAGGAGAAGCATTCATAGTTTACCTTCTGCCGATCCACCCGCTCCCCTCGAATGAGGAACCAGTCAAAATACCGGGACCGCTTCCCGTTTTTCAGCACGTCCTGAAACGGGCCGCACCGTTCGCTGACGTGGTTGAACACGGCGTCCAGGACCACCCGGATGCCCATACCGTGGGCGGCCTCCACCAGGGCGGCAAAATCCTCGTTGGTCCCGAAAATCGGATCCACCGTGAAGTAGTCCTGAATGTCATATTTGTGGTTGCTGATGGACTTGAAGATCGGCGTCAGGTACAGGGCATTGACGCCCAGTTCCCGCAAATAGGGCAGCTTCTCCTGAATCCCCTTTAGGTCTCCGCCGGCGAAGCTCTTGGGGTTGGGAATCCGGCCCCACTCCAGATTGATGTAAGAGTCGTCCTTGTTCCGGTCCCCCCGGTAAAAGCGGTCTATAAAGATCTGATAGAAGCAGGCGCTGCCCATCCAGGGCACCGGCCGGTGGATATCGCAGCCGTTGAGATAGGCGATCTGAAAGGCGTTGTAAAAGGCTTTTGAGAAATCATAGGTTTCCGTCAGCCCGTCCTCGGAAAAATAGAAGGTCTGCCCTCCCTGCTTCAGTTCAAAAACGTACACCAGCCGCACGTCCTCCGGCTGGAGCTCCAGGGAATAATAGTTGAACAGCCGGTCGTGGCAGGTCAGAACCATGGCCTGCCGTCGCCGCTTTTCCCAAAAATCGTATTTACCCCCGTAGATCACGGCGACCTCCGGCGTGTCGTATCGGGCGGTGCGGAGCCGGAGGCAGACGGTGTGCTCATCTTTGGCGTATCCGTATTCCGTTTCCGGCATGTGGTAAAGGGCCTGCTGGATCATTCGCTCACCTCGCGCATTTCTCCGTTGACAAAACGGGGAAATCTATTATAATAATGTTACTATGGATAAAAAAGTGACAATACAGGATGTGGCCGACGCCGCCGGAGTAAGCAAAACCACCGTTTCCTTCATTTTGAACGGGCGGGACGATCTGCGAATCAGCGAGCAGACCAAGAAAAAGGTCTGGCAGGTCATCAATATGCTGAACTACCGGCCCAATCTGTACGCGAAGAATTTGCGCGGCACCAAAACGAATAAAGTGATTGGATTTTTCCAGGACGGCGGTCTCTCGGAGCTGGAAAAGCTGTGCTTTTATGACTTTTTTGACCGGACGGCCCGGATCCTCCTGGAGTCCGGCCAGCGGGCCCAGCTGCTGCTCAACGTCGACCGGTTTGACGACGTGGACGCCATCGTGGCGAAGGGGCTGCCGAAGACCGACTTTCTTTCCCTGGCGGAGCGCAACTACATTCCCGTGGTCGCCGGGGACTGCCGGGTGGATGACCCCATTTTTTACGAGGTCAACTTGGATTACCCAGCGCTGAAAGCCCAGGCGGATGCCGTTTTTCCCGGCGGGTGCGTCTATGTCTGTACCCGTCCCCGGGACGACTGCCTTTCCGGGCAGCTGACGGAGGCGTTCCAGGAGGTCCGGTTCGTGGAGACCTGCGCCGATCTGGGGACCCTTTCCGGCCAGGAGGCCTTTGTCACCGAGCCCGTTTTAAAGGGGCTGCTGACGGGGGTGTGCGGGAAGGTGTTCTGCCCGGAGGGGCTTGCGGAGCGGCAGGCCCGGCAGATCCTCTCCTGCGTGGCCCTGGCAATCAGCCGGGAGGCCCGGGAGCGGCATGATTTCCTGATCCGCTAACTATACCGGCTCGGACGGCTACAAGCCGTCCGAGCTTTTTGTATAGAGGCTTACGCCTGGTAAATATTGATGGTCTTGGTGGCCAGATCGAAGGTGATCCGGTAGGTCCCCGGGGTGGAGCAGGTCAGATTGTTGCCGCTTTCCGGCCGGAACAGGGCGTTGACGTTGTCATCGCTGTCCGGGCCCAGGCAGGAAACGCCGATCCACTCGCCGTCGTCACCGGTGGTGGTGTTGACCATCAGCCCGGCCTGCCAGGTCCCGCCGTTTGCCACCATGTCCTCGGTGATGGTCATGGTGATCTCGTAGAGCCCATCGTTGTTGGTGAGCTTGTATTCGTCGGCGGGCAGGTTGGTCTCGGGATCGAGAATTTTCCAGCCCTCCACAAAGCTGCCCTTGATGTGGACCGTGTCCTCCTGGCCGGCGGGGGTGATCTCGATGACCTTGGCGTAGGCGTTGAAGGTGATGTTGTAGACCCCTTCCTCCGCCACCTTCAGGTTATAGTTGGCGTTTTCAGGGCTGGCGGCGACAAAGCGCTCGTCGCCCCGGTAGTACCGGTAGTTATAGGAGCCTAGCTTGCCCTCGGCGGTGGCGCCCTTTTCAAAGGACTGGATGATGAACTCGGCGCCCGCGGTCAGCTGCACGTCCCGCAGCTCGTAGACGTCGCCGCCCAAAGCGGTGAACCGGTACGCCGGATCGTAATAGGTGTCGTTCCAGCTGTGGCCGTCAAAATTGCCGTCGATGTAGTAGTCCAGCTCGGGCAGAGGTTCCTCGCTGTCCAGGGTGGCGGACAGGACCTTGGTATCTTCGTCATAGGTAAAGGTGTAGGTGCCGGCCTTGGAGGCCACGATGTTGCCGGAGCCGGTGAACAGGGCCTGGCTGGCCTCGTCCAGGTTCTCAAAGCGGATGTACTCGGAGCCCACGGTGGAGACGCCGTCCTCGGTGACCAGGCTGGTGAACATGAATTCCTCGCCCTCCCGGAGGTAGACGGTCAGGGTGTGGGTGGCGCCCACCTTGACGAATCCGGTGGCGTCGTTATACAGGTCCGCCCACAGGGTGATCCCCGCGCCCTTGATGTAGTAGGTGGTGGTCACGCCGGAGAGCTCCGCCGCGTCGCCGTTGCGCACCCAGGTGATCTGATCGAAGTCGTTCAGGTTGTAGATCTCCTTGTTGGCCTCGGTGTAGCTGGGGTCGCTCTCGTTGTAGTAGTCGTCGCCGGGATGGGTGTGGAGGGTCAGGGTGTAATTCCCGTCCACGGCCACCTTGATGTTCTGCCCCTTGGCGGCGGTCTCCCCGACGCCGCCGGCGCCGCTAAATACCTCGTTGCCGGCGCTGTCCTTGGCGGTGTCCAGATAACCGAAGCCCCGCTTGTCGTGCCACTCGGAATCGATGGCGAACTGGAACTCATCCCCGGCGTACAGGTCCAGGGTGATGGAATAGGTGTTGTCGCCCACCTTCTCCAAAAGATGCCCGTCTGTGATGACCTTACCCCAGTTGGAGGCCATCAGCAGCTCCCCCTTGCCGGAGCCCACCAGCGCCCAGGTCCGGGTGTCCTCCTGGTATGCGGAAAAGCCGGCGAAAACCTTGGTATTTTCCGTGATGGGCTTGCTGAAATCGAATTCTACGCTCATGGACGGGGTGGCGAACCAGCCCACGAAGGTCTGCCCCTCCTTTTCCGGCGTCCATTCGGTGGCGGCGCCGTTTTCCTGGACTTCTTCGGTCTTCAGGACCGTGTCGCCGTCCATGTACTCCACGGTGAAGGTGGGTTCCTTTGCCTCGCTGTTGTCGCACCCTGCAAGCAATGATATTGCCATGGCGCAAATGAGCAGCAGCGCGATCCATTTTACCTTTCTCACGATCCATTCCTCCAAAAATAATAGTTGCTAAATCGATTTAGCAATCTCAGTATATCGCTCATTTCCCAAGTTGTCAATATCCTTTGGGGAAATGGGCGTATTTTTTGTTAGATTTGCCAATATCGCCCGGCGGATTTCGACAACCTGCCCAAGGGCCCTCCGATTCTGTTGGCGCTTTGTCAAACGCAAGATTAGGCGCTAAAAACGAAGATCATGCCAAAGGCATTGACACCTTCATGAAGTTCCATTGTGATCTTGGTGACTGAAAAAGGAAGGGAAAAGCGGCCTCCACACTTCAAAATGAAAGAGGGAGACAGCGGAGGGAACAGGCCATTTTCGTGGACGGCGGCGGCTATATGGACACCGAGCAGTGCATCCGGGCCGGCGGCGACCTGAAGCTCACCGCCATGGGTTCCGACGCCCTGCTGGCCATTGACGACCATGCCTCCGCCTACTATGCCCGCCAGGCCATGAAGCACGTCCTGTACACCGTCGTCAACTCCAACGCCATGAACGGCATCGTCCACGGCGTGTCCGTCGGCAAGCTTCCCTTCGCCAACTACTACTTCATCCTGATCGCGGAAGCCATCCTGGCCGCCGCCCTGATCCTCTGGGGCACGGTCGCCATCGTCAGACGCTGGATGCGGGAAAAGAAAGCCAAGCAGGCAAAGTAAACCCCATTTTTGATTTCTCCTCTCTTCTCTCAAAGCGGAACCGGCCACGTAAGTGGCCGGTTTTGCTGTTTTGTGCTTTGTGTGCGGAGCTTCGCTTTCCGGCTGTAGATTTTTTCGGGAAAAAGGTTGATACGAGACGCAAAATATGCTATATTGGTTCCACTTAAAGATCAGCGCTTGCTCATGGGAAAGGGGGAGGCTCCTTGCACAACATCGCCATTGTAGAGGACGAGGACGGCGCCGCGGAAAAGCTGAAGGGCTATGTGGAGCGGTACGCCGGTGAGACGGGGGAGGAATTTCACACCGTCCGGTTTACCGACGGCCGGGCCTTTTTGCGGGATTACCAGACCGTCTACGCCGTGGTGTTCATGGACATCCAAATGCCCGGCATGAACGGGATGGACGCTGCCCTGGCTCTGCGGAAATTCGACAAAAATGTATCCTTGATCTTCATTACCAACCTGATCCAGTACGCCCTCCGGGGGTATGAGGTGGACGCGGTGAGCTATCTGCTCAAGCCGGTGAGTTATTACGATTTTTCCCTGAAATTCAAGAAGGCCCTGGATATCTACCTGATGCAGGAGGAGCGGAGCTTCACCGTGAACCTGCCGGGGGGCCTGTGCCGCATCTCCACCGACAAGCTGATGTTCGTGGAGGTCATGAACCACCGGCTCTATTACCATCTGATCGACGACACCATCGAAATGACCGGCGCGCTGGCCAACGTGGAAAAGGAGTTGCGGGCCTTTGGCTTCCTCCGGTGCAACAGCTGCTATCTGGTCAACCCCCGGTTCATTGTCCGGGTCCAGGGCAGCACCGTGCTGGTGGGCAGCCAGGCGCTTCAAATCAGCCGGCCTCGGCGGGCCGCCTTCCTGGCGGAGCTGACGGACTGGTACGCCGGAACAGGAGGTGGGCAAAAATGAATGTGGGATTTGCTTTTCAGTCCGTTTTGCTGGAATTTTTGGGGGAGCTGTATATATTTTACGCCCTGACCATGTACCGCCTGGCCCGGCGGCGCTCCTTTATCCTCCGGTTCCTGGCGGGCGCCGCCGTGATGCTGGTGGTGGCCCGGCTGGCCGCCATGGTGTACCCGGCGGTGGGCAATACGGTGCTGGGCCGGACGGGGGTGTATTTGCTGCTGTTCGCCTGCTCCGTGGGCCATGTCTGCTTCTGCCTGGAGGAGCCGGCGGAACTGGTGGTGCTGCTGTGCGGCGTGGCCTATGCCGCTCAGAATCTGTGCTACAAGCTCTATCTGATCGTCTGGTGCGCCGGGGACGCCATGGGTCTCTACGACGGCTGGGGGGACCGGTTCGACGTCTTTTACCATCTGATGTACTATGCCCTGCTGGCCCTGGGGGCGGCGGGGGTATACTTTTTCTTCCTCCGCAGGCTGGAGGAGCGGATCACGGACCGGGGGATTGACTACCGGATGTTCGCCGTAACGGCCCTGGCCCTGGCGGTGACGGTGGTGCTCTGCTCGGTGGAGGACATCTACTTCGCCCGGCTGAGTACCTTCCGGGAGAACCGGTTCGACCGGTGGGAATTTCTGGTGCTGCGGCAGTCCGGGAACGTGTTCTCCGTGATCTGCTGCGGCATCGTGCTGCTGCTGGCCTCCAAAACCATTGAGAGCCGGGCCCTGGAGCAGGAGGTGGCTTATCTGCAATATGCCATCCGCCAGGGCCAGTGGCAGTATGAAATGTCCAAGGATACCATCGAGCTTATCAATATCAAATGCCATGATATCAAATATAAGCTGGCCTCTCTGGCCGGGGGCCCCATGGGCCCGGAGGCGTGGCGGGATCTGGAAAAGAGCATCAATATTTACGACATGAAGGTGGAGACCGGCAATAAGCTCCTGGACGTGCTGCTGACGGAGAAGAGCCTCTACTGCGAGCAGAACGGCATCCGCTTTTCCTGCCTGGTGGACGGGGAGAAGCTGTCCTTCCTGGAGGACGGGGACCTGTACTGCCTCTTTGGCAACATTGTGGACAACGCCCTGGAGGCGGTCCGGGCGGTGGAGGAGCGGCAGAAGCGGGTGGTGAACCTGATCGTCCGGGCCCAGGGGGACATGGTGACCATCCAGGCGGACAACTACTACCAGGGAGACCTGACCTTCCGGGACGGCCTGCCCCTGACCACCAAGGCCGACGCCTCCTCCCATGGCTTTGGGATGCGCAGCATTCGGATGCTGGTCCAAAAATACGGCGGGGCCATGACGGCCTCCGCTCGGGACGGCGTGTTCCATCTGAACATCCTTTTGAGCCCCACGCCGGAGAAGCGCTGACATTTTACGAAAAAAATCAGCAGATTAGGAAACGCCCCTTGCTCCCAAGTGCCTGCTTTGGTATGATGCAGGCAACCTGTCCGGCCAGAGCGCCGGACCATTTTAGAGCAAGGAGTGAACATCCATGAGTAAACGCATCTTCGCACTGGCCCTGGCGCTGGTCCTGGTCCTGGCCTTGACCGCCTGCAACCAGGAGAAGCAGCCCGGCACCACCACCGGCGGCAAGGAGCCCGCGGGCACCAATGCCGGCACCAACGCGCCGGAGACCCCCTTCGGCGGCGACATGCTGGTAGACTTCTCCGGCGGCGCCGATCCCACCGGGAACGTGTTCGCCTCCGACGGCTGGTCCAACGGCAGCGTGTTCAACACCTACTGGAAGGGCGACTGCCTGACCTATTCCGACGGCCAGATGCACCTGGGCATCCGGGACGCCAACGGCGAGGTGGA
>CANQQI010000003.1 GCA_947625945.1 uncultured Oscillospiraceae bacterium | reverse complement strand
ACCACGGCCATGACCTTCTGGCCGGTTTTCAGGGCGTCCCGGCCGGGCAGCCGCAGCTCGAACACGCCGTTCCCCTTGAAGGTCAGCCGGTGGGCATGGCGGTCCCAGCCGTTAAAGTCCCCGGTGAGATACACCGTCTCCGCCGCCGGGGCCCACTCCCGGTAAACCCAGGAGTCCGCCTCCCGGTGGAATCCGAAATAGAGGGCGCCGTTGGCAAAGTCCGACAGACTGCCCCCCTTTGGGAGCAGCTCGGCCTTCTTTTGGGTGTAGTTGTTCATGCGAAGCTCGATGTCCTGGCGGTAGGGCCGGAGCTGCTTGTCGATTTTCAGAAGCGCGTATTCCATAAATGGACCGTCCTTTCAAAAATTGGCGTGGTTTTGGGACACCGCTGGATTTATGGTTATTGTACACCACACTTTCCGTTTCGTCAACAGCCCGTTCCCCGGAGGGAAAAACGAAAAAGTTTTAAATTTTTGATGCCGTTTTGATGCATTCCCGATGTATGCTGGAGAAAACAGAGGAAGGGAGGATCCGAGTATGCGTCATTGGATCCGATTACTGCTCCTGGCGGGGGCCATCGCGGCGGCGGCGTGCCTACTGCCGATTTTGGGGGATATGGTGCCCAACGTCCGGGCAAATTCCCCATGGGTGGAGGAAAATCCTAAGAATACAGAGCAAATAACGCCTACGGTGGAGAGAACCGTGCATTCTGGGGAGGAAACGACGGCGCCGGCAAAAGCGCGGTTTTCCAATCTGAACACCATGGAGGTGGCTGTGGGCGGGGAGCCGGACTACCTGCTGGGTGTGGAGGCAATCGATGAGGAGGGCCGGGCGCTGGCTGTTTCCTATGACGCGGGCTCGGTGGACACTGCCCAGCCCGGTACCTACACGGTGACCTACACCGCCACGGACGCCCAAGGCAACGTGATCCGGGCGGAGCGGACGGTGGAGGTCAACCACACCCAGGAGGACACCGAGGGGTCGGTGGCCTGGCTGGCGGGGGAGTGTGGGGACGATCCCCTGTCCGTCAAGTGCTACATCCGGGACAACATCAATTATAATTCCAACTATGGCGCCGGGGACCCGGTGTGGTACGGCATCAACCACGGCATTGGAAATTGCTACGTCCATGCCTTGGTGCTCCAGGAGGTGCTGGAATACAAGGGCTACGACACCCAGCTCATCTGGACCACGGACGAGACCCACTATTGGGTCCTGGTGGACATGGGGGGCTGCTGGCGGCACATCGACGCCACCCCCGGCGCGGCCCACGGTTGGACGGAGCTGATGACTGACGAGGAGCGTCTGGAATCTCTAGACGGGCGGACCTGGGACGCCGCCCAGTGGCCCGCCTGCGAGTAACGGCCCGCTTTACATAGGAACAGCCGGGAAGGCAATTGCCTTCCCGGCCGGTTTTTTAGCCCATCATCAGCCGCCCAGCAGCAACTGCGCCAGGGGCGAATCGGCGTCCAGGATCACGGTTTTCTCCCCGCCGGTCAGGCTCTGCTTCAAAGCGTCCAGCTCCAGGGTAAATTCGTAGAAGTCCCGCTTGTCTTCGCTGTCGTAGGCCTCCGCCAGCAGCCGCATATACTCGGCCTCGCCCTCGGCCTCCAGCTTGGCGGCGTCCGCCCGGGCGTTGGAGACCAGGATGTTCACCTGCTTGTCCACATTGTTGCGGATGATGGAGGCCTCGTACTCCCCGTCGGCGGTGTACTTTTCCGCCATCTGGTTCCGCTCGGAAATCATCCGGGTGTAGACCGCGTTCAGATTGGACTCCGGCAGGTCGAACTGCTTGATCTTTACGTCCATCACCTCAATGCCGTAGTTCACAGTGCTGGCGTTGACGGTGGTGGTGATGCTGTCGTAGATTTCGTTTCGCTTGGCGCCGTCCTCCATGTTGATGATGTCCGCCTGAGCCAGGGTGTTCATCAGATTCTTCATGGCATTGTAGGTCTGGGAGTCCAGGCGCTGCTCCGCCACGCTGGTGGAGCCTAGGGTCTGGTAGAACAGCAGCGGGTCCCGGATCCGCCAGAGGATATAGCAGTCTACCGTCATATTCTGCTTGTCCAGGGTCAGCACTTCGGACGGAGGAATGTCATAGAGCATGGTGGCCTTGGGGAAATACTTCACGCTGTCCAGGAAGGGGACCTTGAAGTGGAGCCCCGCCTGGTCGGTGGTGGCGATGATCTGGGAGAAGCGGACGGTGCAGGCGTACTCGTTTTCCTGGACGGTGTACATGGAGCTGGCCAGGCAAATAACGCCGATCAGAACTACCAGAGCCAAAACAACGCCTAAAACAGTCTTCTTAACCATTTTTAATTCTCTCCTTCCTGGGGGTTGGGCTGAGTTGCCGCCGGGGCTTCAGTTTGGCCGCCCACCAGATTCTCCAGGGGCAGCAGCATCTGCACGTCCCCGCCGGAACCGGTGTTGATATACAGCCGCACCCCAGGCAGCACCTGGGAAATGGCCTCATAGTACATCCGGGAGCGGGTGATCTCCGGATTCAAAGCGTACTGCTCGTACATGGCCTGGAACATGGCCACCTGCTCCACGGCCTCGTTGATCCGGGCCTGCTTCAAATACTCGGCGTTCTGGGTCAACTGGTCCGCCTGGGCCTGGGCGGCGGGAAGCTGGGCGTTCTGATAGGCCCGGGCGTCGTTGACCACGGTCTCCGCCCGCTGCTTGGCGGTCTCCACCGCCTTGAAGGCCTCGATGACCTCCTGGGTGGGGGGCTCGGAGTCCTGGATCTTCACATCCACCAGGGTCAGGCCGATGTTATACTGCTCCAAAATCTGGCCCACCAGCTCCCGAACCTGCATCTGGATATTTTCCTTCCCGTCGGTGAGCACCGCGTCCACGGAGGAGGAGCCCACCACGTTGCGCACCTGGCTCTGGATCAGGTTCCGCAGGATCAGCTCCGGATCGGTGGAGCCGAAGAGATAGCGCACCGGGTCGGAAATTTTATACTCCACGAAAAACTCCACATTGACGATGTTGTAGTCCCCGGTGATCATGGTGCTTTCCTTATCCACCACGTCGTAGTTCTCGGGACTCTTGTTGTTGGTGCGGTAGCCCAGCTCGATGGACTGGTAGACGTTGACGTTGACCCGCTGCACCTGCTGGATGCCGAAGGGCAGCTTGAAATGCACCCCGGCGCCGGTGACCTCCGTCACCTTCCCAAAGGTGGTGACCACGGCCTGCTGCTTGTCATCCACGGTGTAAAAGCAGGTAGCCGATCCCACCGCGATCACCAGCAGGGCGATCACCGCCACCACGATTCCCAGAATTTTGCCAAAGGTTGGTTTTTTCTTTTGGGGGCCGGTGCTGGCCCACTGATTGTTTTCATACATGGCAATTCTCTCCTTTATCCGTGTATTCCTGTTCCCGCCGGGTCAGCATTTCCTCCGCCTGCTCCCCCAGCCTGGCGGCGGCCCAGGCGGTGAGCATGATTTCCAGCGCGGCGCGGACCCGCTGGGCGGCCTGGGGGGAGGGGGCCTGATAGTCCGCCATCACCTCGTCCAAGCGCCGGGTCCGCTGCTCCGGATCCGACAGCTCCTGGATCCGGGCGGCCAGCCGGACAAAGAGGAAGTACAGCTCCGAGTCGGCGATGATGTCGTCGCTGGGGTCATCCAGCCGGCCGTTGACGTAGGACAGGAGCCCGCAGATCCGCTCCATGGGCAGCACCCGCTTGAGCATCTGGATGCTGATGATCCGGCAGACCTGGTCCAGGGAGTATTTCTTCCGCGCAGGGGGCGGCAGGAACCCCCGCTTCACCCAGTTCTGGACCGTGTAGCCCTCCAGGCCGGTGATGCTGGTCACCTGGCTCAAGACCATGCCCCCCGCCAGAAACATGGCGGAAAAGCGGCTCTCCAGCCGGTCCGCCTCCTCCCGGGGCAGCCGCAGCACCGTCCCCGGTACGACCCAATCCATGGGAACACACCTCCTTGTGATTGATGGGGTGATTATATCATATGGTTATATGATTGTCAATAGGGATTTTATAACTTTTTAAGAAAATGCCGGAATTTTTCGTTTTGGGCTTTACGAACGGCGGGAAATGGTGTAGAATAGACCCCAGAAAGACAGTACCCGCCTTTTTCGGCGGGCGGACAGGGGAGAAACCATGAATTGTTGCCTGAAATGCGGCCGGCCCACCGGGGAAAACCAGGTTTTCTGCGAGGTCTGCCTAAAGGAGATGGAGCGCTACCCGGTGAAGCCCGGCACGCCGGTGGTGCTGCCCGTCCGGCCGGCCCGGGAGGCGGAGCGCCGCCCGGAGAAGCGGAAGGCGACCCCCGCCGAGGAGATCGCCCGGCTGCGCCGTCAGCGGCAGAGCCTTTGGATCACGGTGGCGGTACTGGCGGCGGCACTGTGCCTGTGCGTGGGGCTGCTCCTGTTCCACTGGCTGAACCTGGGGACCCCGGAGGAGACCCTGCCCCCGGGCAGGGACTACATCACCGATTCCACCCCCGCGCCCCAGGAGATTGTTTCACGTGAAACATCCCGCTCCGCAGATTAAAAGGAGAGAGATATGGGAAAAATCATCGCCGTGGTGAACCAGAAGGGCGGGGTGGGGAAGACCACCACCGCCGTCAACCTGACCGCGGCCCTCACAGTCCTGGGGAAACGGATGCTGCTGTGCGATTTTGACCCCCAGGCCAACGCCACCTCGGGCCTGGGCCTGGACAAGCGGCGGCTGGCGAAGACCGTTTACAACGCCGTGATCGACGGTACCCCCGCCCGGGAGGCGGTGGTTTCCACCCCCTATGGGGACGTGCTGCCCGCCTCGCCGGATTTGGCTGGGGCCGGGGTGGAGCTGCTGGCTATGGAGGGCCCCCAGCACGCCCTGGGGAAGGCCCTTTTCCCCCTGAAAGAGGGCTACGACGGCATTTTCATCGACTGTCCCCCCTCCCTGGAGACCCTGACCGTCAACGCCCTGGCGGCGGCGGACAGCATCCTGGTGCCGGTGCAGTGCGAATACTTTGCCCTGGAGGGGCTGTCCGACCTCATGTCCACATTGCGGCTGGTGAAGAAGCGGATCAACCCCCGGCTGGAAATTTTCGGCGTGGCCCTGACCATGTACGACGGCCGGACCCACTTCTCCGCCCAGGTGGCACAGGAGGTCCGCAGGTATTTTCCTGGGAAGGTGTTCGCCACCGTAATCCCGAGAAATATTCGCCTGGCGGAGGCGCCCAGCCACGGCCTCCCCGTCACCGTCTACGACAAGAACAGCCGGGGCGCGGCGGCCTACCGGGACCTGGCCCAGGAAGTGGCGAAAAGATTATAACGGAAAGGAAGATGATCCCATTGCCGACCCAGAAGGGCCTGGGCAAGGGCCTGGCTTCATTGCTGGGGGACCTTGACCAGCCGGGGGACAGCGAAAAATATCAGGTGCTGCCCCTATACAAAATCGAACCCAACCCGGACCAGCCCCGGAAGGACTTTGATCCGGAGGAGCAGCAGGCCCTGGCGGACTCCATCGCCCTCCACGGCCTGGTGCAGCCTATCACCGTGCGGAAGGCGGAAAACGGCTACTACCAGATTATCGCCGGGGAACGGCGCTGGCGGGCCGCAAGGCTTGCTGGGCTGGAGGAGCTGCCCGCCCTGGTGGTGGAGGCCGACGACCGGAAGGCCAAGGAGCTGGCCCTGATCGAGAATTTGCAGCGGCAGGACCTGAATCCGGTGGAAGAGGCTCTGGGCTACCAGACCTTGATCCGGGACCACGGCCTGACCCAGGAGGAGGCGGCCCGGCAGGTGGGCAAGTCCCGGCCCGCCGTGACCAACGCCCTGCGGCTCCTCTCCCTGCGCCCGGAGGTCCTGGAGCTGCTCCGGAAGGGCCGACTCTCCGCCGGCCACGCCCGGGCGCTGGTGACCCTGCCGGAGAACAGGCAGGCCCAGGCCGCGGAAGAGGTGGTGGCCCAGGACCTGTCCGTGCGGCAGACCGAGCAGCTGTGCAAGGCCCTGGCCCGGCCGCCCAAGGAAAAAAAGGAGACGCCCCTGCGGGTGGACTACCTGGCCGAGTGCGAGAAGACCCTGTCCAAGCACCTGGGCCGGGGGGTCAAGATCGTCAGCGGCAAGCGGAAGGGCCGCTTTGAATTGGAATTCTACGGGCAGGAGGACCTGCAAAATCTGCTGGACGCCCTGCTGACCCTGGAACAGAAAAGGAAGGATTCATAATGCTGGATATCAAACGTATTAAGGAAGATCCGGAGGGCGTCAAGGCAGCGCTGCGGGCCAAGGAAGTGGACTGCGACGAGGCCGTAGACAAGATCCTGGCCCTGGACGAGGAGCGCCGCCGCTTGATTGCGGACACGGAGGCCCGGAAGGCCCGCCAGAACAAGGTGAGCAAGGAGATCCCCGCCCTCAAGAAGCAGGGCAAGGACGTCACCCCCATTCTCAAGGAAATGGCGGAGCTGAAAGCCGGTCTGGCCGAGGACGCCGCCAAGCTGGACCAGGTCCTGGCGGAGTACCGGACCTGGATGCTCAGCCTGCCCAACCTACCGGATCCCGACCTGGTCCCCGGCGGGAAGAAAAACAACCAGCCCCTGCGCTACTTTGGGGAGCCTCACAAATTTGATTTCCCTCCAAAGCACCATGTGGACCTGTGCCTGGACTTGGGGCTCATCGACTATGAGCGTGGCACCAAGCTGGCCGGTTCAGGCTTCTGGATGTACACCGACCTGGGGGCCCGGCTGGAGTGGGCGCTGCTCAACTACTTTATCGACACCCATGTGGCCGACGGGTACGAGTTTATCCTGCCGCCCCACATGCTGGAGTACCAGTGCGGCGAGACGGCGGGCCAGTTCCCCAAATTCGCCGACGAGGTCTACAAGATCGCTAACCCCACCGACGACCGGATTCACTATATGCTCCCCACCGCCGAGGCGGCGCTGGCCAGCGTGTACCGGGATGAGATCCTGGCGGAGAAGGACCTGCCTAAAAAGTTCTTCTCCTACACCCCCTGCTTCCGCCGGGAGGCCGGTTCCCACCGGGCCGACGAGCGGGGCATGGTCCGGGGCCATCAGTTCAACAAGGTGGAGATGTTCCAGTACACCCGCCCCGAGGATTCCGACGCCGCCTTTGACGAGCTGGTGCGGAAGGCAGAGGATCTGGTGAAGGGCCTGGGCTTCCATTTCCGGACCGTAAAACTGGCGGCGGGGGACTGCTCCGCCTCCATGGCCCGGACCTACGACATCGAGATCCAGATCCCCTCCATGAACGGCTATAAGGAGGTCTCCTCCGTGTCCAACGCCCGGGACTACCAGGCCCGCCGAGGCAACATCCGGTTCCGCCGGGAGGGCGGGAAGATCGAGTACGTCCACACCCTCAACGGCTCCGGCCTGGCCACCTCCCGGATCTTCCCGGCCATGGTGGAGCAGAATCAGCTCTCCGACGGCTCCATCGTGGTGCCGGAGGTACTGCGCAAGTACCTGGGTGGCCTGGAAATCATTAAGAAATCCTAATTTCACATAAAAAGGAGCGCTACTATGGAAAAAACGAAAAAACCCTCCTGGTGGGAGGAGTTCAAGGCCTTTGCCGTGAAGGGCAACGCCATGAACCTGGCCGTCGGCGTTATCATCGGCGCCGCGTTCCAGAGTATCATCAACAGCCTGACCAACGACGTGATCATGCCCATCGTGTCCATCTTCCTGGGCGGCATCGACTTTTCTGAGATGAAGCTGGTACTGCCCCGGCTCTTCGGGCCGGCCCCGGTGGACGAGGCGGGGAACGCCATTTTGAACACCCTGAATTACGGCAACTTCATTTCCGCCGTGATCAACTTCTTCATTCTGGCGCTGGTGGTGTTCTGGTTGGTGAAGGGCCTGAACACCCTGACGGAAATGGCGGAGAAGGCCGCCCATGGGGAGCCCGAACCCGAACCGGAACCGGAACCGGAACCCGAGCCCGAGCCCTCCAACGAGGAAAAGCTGCTTGCCGAAATTCGTGACCTGTTGAAGGAAAAATAAGGAGAGAATAGCATGTACAAAATCGTTCGTAAAAAGGAGCTCAATTCTTCCGTCACCTTGATGGATGTGGAAGCGCCCTTCATTGCCAAGAAGGCCAAGGCGGGCCAGTTCATCATCTTCCGGGTGGACGAGCTGGGGGAGCGGGTGCCCCTGACCATCGCCGGGTACGACCGGGAGAAGGGCACCGTCACCATTATTTTCCAGAAGGTGGGCTTCTCCACCAACGCCCTGGGCGCCCTCAACGAGGGTGACTACATCCGGGACTTTGTGGGCCCCCTGGGCCGCCCCACGGAAGTGGAGGGGGTCAAGCGGGTCTGTGTAGTCGGCGGCGGCGTGGGCTGCGCCATCGCCCTGCCCTCCGCCCAGGCGTTTAAAGAGGCCGGGGCCCAGGTGGACGTGATCGTGGGCTTCCGGAATAAGGACATCGTCATTCTGGAGGACGAATTCCGGGCCTGCGCCGACAATATGTACCTCATGACCGACGACGGCTCCTACGGGGAGCACGGCTTCGTCACCGTCAAGCTCCAGGAGCTGCTGGAGCGGGGGGAGCAGTACGACCGGGTGCTGGCCATCGGCCCTGTGCCCATGATGAAGTTCGTCTGCAAGACCACTGAGCCCTTCGGCGTCAAAACCATGGTGTCCCTGAACCCCATCATGGTGGACGGTACGGGGATGTGCGGCGGCTGCCGGGTCACCGTGGGGGGCCAGACCAAGTTCGCCTGTGTGGACGGCCCCGAGTTTGACGGCCACCAGGTGGATTTCGCCGAGCTGATGAGCCGCAACGGCGTCTACCGGGAGCGGGAAGCGCAAGTCACCAAAGATCACGCCTGCCGCATTGAAACAATGGGCAAGCGTCTGATTCCCTGAGGAGGTAACAGCAATGGCAAATATGACTTTAACCAAAACCCCCATGCCCGAGCAGGATCCCCAGGTCCGGGCCCGGAATTTCCAGGAGGTGGCCCTGGGCTACACCGAGGAAATGGCCATGGAGGAGGCCAAGCGGTGCCTCAACTGCAAGCATCCCCACTGTGTGGAGGGCTGCCCCGTCAACGTGCGGATCCCCGAGTTTATCGCCAAGGTGGCGGCGGGGGATTTCCAGGCGGCCTATGAGATCATCACCTCCACCAACGCCCTGCCCGCCCTGTCCGGCCGGGTCTGCCCCCAGGAGAGTCAGTGCGAGGCCAAGTGCGTCCGGGGCGTGAAGGGCGAGCCGGTGGCCATCGGACGGCTGGAGCGGTTCGTGGCGGACTGGTACCGGCAGCACGTCAACGCCATGCCGGAGAAGGCCCAGCCCAATGGTAAGAAGGTGGCGGTAGTTGGTTCCGGCCCTGCCGGCCTGACCTGCGCCAGCGACCTGGCCAAGAAGGGCTACCAGGTGTCGGTTTTCGAGGCCCTGCACACCGCCGGCGGCGTGCTGGTCTACGGCATCCCCGAGTTCCGTCTGCCCAAGGCCATCGTGGCCAACGAGGTGGAAAAGCTCCAGGCCCAGGGCGTGGAGGTCATGACCAACATGGTCATCGGCCGGGTGCTGTCCATCGACGAGCTGTTTGAAATGGGCTACCAGGCGGTGTTCGTGGGCTCCGGGGCGGGCCTGCCCATGTTCATGAACATCCCCGGCGAGTCCCTCAAGGGCGTCTACTCCGCCAACGAATACTTAACCCGAACCAATCTGATGAAGGCCTACACCGAGGAGGCCGACACCCCCATTGCCAAGTCCAAGGCCGTTGCGGTGGTGGGCGGCGGCAACGTGGCCATGGACTCCGCCCGCTGCGCCATGCGGCTGGGCGCGGACAAGGTGTACATCGTCTACCGCCGGGGCGAGGCGGAGATGCCCGCCCGTCTGGAGGAGCGCCACCACGCCAAGGAGGAGGGCATCGAATTTAAGACCCTCTGCAACCCTGTGGAGATCCTGGGGGACGAAAACGGCAGCGTCAAGGCCATCCGCTGCATCCGGATGGAGTTGGGCGAGCCCGACGCCTCCGGCCGCCGCCGTCCCGTGGAGATCCCGGGCAGCGAGTTTGAGCTTCCCGTGGACACGGTGATCATGGCCCTGGGCACCAGCCCCAACCCTCTGATTCGCTCCACCACCCCCGGCCTGGAGACCAACCGGAAGGGCTGCCTCATTGTGGACGAGAAGGAAATGACCACCAGGCCCGGCGTCTTCGCCGGCGGCGACGCCGTCACCGGCGCGGCCACGGTAATCCTGGCCATGGGCGCCGGGAAGAAGGCCGCCGCGGCCATCGACGAGTATCTGAACAAATAAACAGGCAACATAGAAGCTTCGCCCCCGTTTTTCGACGGGGGCGAAGCTTTTGTCACGGGCCGGGGAGACGCCGGGAAGGAAATTTTCCGGACCTTTGGAATAGAATGGTTTGCCACGGGGCGCCTAGCCCGGGCAAGGAGGAAATGACGACGGATATCAAAGCAAGCGTCCTGGAGCTGATTGGAAAGACGCCGCTGCTGGACGCCAGAAGGTACGCAAGGAACGCGGGGGTGAAAAACGCATCGCTTTTGGTGAAGCTGGAAGGGTGCAACCCCGCCGGGTCTGTTAAGGACCGGGTGGCCCTGGCGATGATCGAGGACGCGGAAAAGCAGGGCCTTTTAAAGCCCGGAGGGGTGATCATCGAGCCCACCAGCGGAAACACCGGCATTGGCCTGGCCATGGCGGCGGCGGTCAAGGGGTATCGGGCGATCCTGACCCTGCCCGACACCATGAGTATGGAGCGCCGAAGACTGCTGAAAGCCTACGGCGCGGAGCTGGTCCTCACAGAAGGCGTCCAGGGCATGAAGGGCGCTATCGAAAAGGCCCAGGAGCTTCGAGCGCGGATCGAGGGCGCGGTGATTCTGGGCCAGTTTGACAACCCCGCCAACCCCGCCATTCACCAAGCGACGACAGGCCCGGAGATCTGGGAGCAGACCGGCGGGCAGGTGGATATTTTTGTGGCGGGGGTGGGCACAGGCGGCACCGTCACCGGCGTGGGGGCGTACCTGAAGACGCAAAATCCCAAAATTCAGATCGTGGCGGTGGAGCCCGCCGCCAGTCCGGTGCTTTCCGGGGGAAAGGCCGGGCCCCATCCCATTCAGGGCATCGGCGCGGGCTTTGTCCCCCGGGTGCTGAACACCCAAATCTATGACGAGGTGATTGGGGTTACCGGGGAGGACGCCTTCGCTGCCGGCAGAGCCTTTGGGAAAAGCGAGGGGATTTTGGTGGGCATCTCCGCCGGTGCGGCGCTGCATGCGGCGGTGCGGGTGGCGAATCGACCCGAAAACGCGGGGAAGACCCTGGTGGTCCTGCTGCCCGATTCCGGGGACCGGTATCTCTCCACCCCCCTCTACGACGATTAAAGGGGGAACGGACATGGATAAACTGGACCCTGCCCAGGCGGAGCGTATTGCGGGGACGGCTCTGGACAAAAAAGCCGTCGAGGAGTTTTTGGAGGAGCTGCTGGCGCTCCTCTACCCCGGCTATTACGGGGACTGTCGGCGCTTTCGCCCGGCGGACGCCATGGAGGATGTGGCTTATCGCCTGGAATACCAGATCGCCGCGGCGCTCCGGCGGAGCGGGGAGGAGGCGGACCGTGCCCGGGAAATGACCCAGTCCTTTATGGAGCGGCTCCCCCAAATCCGAGCGGTGCTGGAAACGGATATCCGGGCGGCGCTATCTGGCGACCCGGCGGCAGGCAGCAGGGACGAGGTGATTTTGGCCTATCCGGGACTGTACGCCGTTTCGGTTTACCGGATTGCCCACCAGCTGCTTGCCCTGGGGGTGCCCCTGATCCCCAGGATCATGACCGAGCATGCCCACAGCGTCACCGGCATCGACATCCACCCCGGGGCCCAAATTGGGGAGTCCTTCTTCATGGACCACGGCACGGGCATCGTCATCGGGGAGACCACGGTGATCGGCAGCAATGTAAAGCTCTATCAGGGCGTCACCCTGGGAAGCCTCTCCACCAAGGGCGCGGGGGCCCTCAAGGGCGTGAAGCGGCACCCCACCCTGGAAGACCATGTGACCGTCTATTCCGGGGCGACCATTCTGGGCGGGGACACGGTGATCGGGGAAGGCGCGGTGGTGGGAAGCGGCGCTTTTGTGACAAAGTCCGTGGCCAGGGGGGCAAGAGTCACCCAGGCCCGGCGCGGTCTGGAACCGGACTGAGTCCCCAAAATACATTTTTCCCGCCGGGGCATCCCCGGCGGGAAAATAATGTCAGATTTTTGCCGATTTCCCATTGTCTTCCGATTCCAAACGGAGCAGGAACCGTTTCGCGGCCAGGCCCCCGGCGTAGCCGGTGAGGCTGCCCCCGGCGCCCACCACCCGGTGGCAGGGAATCAAAATGGAAATGGGGTTGCGGCCCACCGCCCCGCCCACAGACCGGGGAGAGCCCCCCACCCGCTCCGCCAGCTGGCCGTAGGTTATAGCCTGGCCGTAGGGGATCTCCAAAAGCGCCCGCCACACCCGCTGCCGGTATGCGCTTCCCCGGGGGGCCAGGGGCAGGTCCATTTTCGGGGCCTTCCCGGCAAAATAGGCCGCCAGATACTGTTCCAGCGACCAAAATACCGGCGCGTCCCCCGGCACGGCGTCCTCCGCCCCGGTAAGGAAGTATTTCTGGCCCGGCAGCCAGAGGCCGGTAATGACCTCCCCGTCGCAAGCAGCCGTCAAAGTCCCCAGAGGGGAATCAAATTCCCGCAAAAGCAGCATCTTCCCGCCTCCTTTTCCCTATTGTACCAAATAGGGCTTCGGCTGGCAAGAAATTCTTGCTCCGGGGGCTTGACATTTTTCAAAATTGGGGTATAGTAATGTCAAAAGGATTAGCACTCTAACACTGAGAGTGCTAAAATGCGAAAAGGAGTGGGTATCATGAAATTTGACAGCTACACCCAGAAGTCCCTGGAAGCCGTCCAGGCCGCCCAGCGGTTGGCGGAGGAAAACCGCAATCCCCAGCTGGAGCAGATCCATCTGCTCACCGCCCTGCTGGAACAGGATGGGGGCCTGACGCCCCAGCTTTTGAAAAAAATGGGCGTCAGCGTGGAGAGCCTCCTGGCCGCCGCGCGAGCGGAGCTGCGGAAGCTCCCCGCCATCCAGGGCAGCCGAGAGGCGGACCGGTTCTACATCAGCGCGGCGGCGGACGCCGCCCTTCGGATTGCTGAGGAGCAGGCCGACACCATGAAGGATTCCTTTGTCTCGGTGGAGCATCTGTTCCTGGGGCTGATAGATGCCGCCCAGGGGGCGGTGAAGCAGCTGCTGCAAACCTACCGGATCACCAAGGAGGACTGCCTCCAGGCGCTGCAAAGCGTTCGGGGCAATCAGCGGGTGACCACAGACAACCCGGAGGGCACCTATGACGCCCTGGAAAAGTACGGAACGGACTTGGTGAAAAGGGCGAAGGAGCAGAAGCTGGACCCGGTCATCGGCCGGGACGAGGAAATTCGGAACGTGATCCGCATCCTCTCCCGGAAGACCAAAAATAACCCGGTGCTCATCGGCGAGCCTGGCGTGGGCAAGACCGCCATCGCCGAGGGGCTGGCTCAGCGGATCGTGAAAAAAGATGTGCCCAAGAGCCTCCAGGAAAAGACCATTTTCTCCTTGGACATGGGGGCCCTGATCGCCGGGGCCAAGTACCGGGGGGAGTTTGAGGAACGGCTGAAGGCCGTGCTCAACGAGGTCAAGCAGTCCGAGGGGAAGATTCTGCTCTTTATCGACGAGCTGCACACCATCGTGGGGGCGGGGAAGACCGAGGGGAGCATGGACGCCGGGAACCTGCTCAAGCCCATGCTGGCCCGGGGGGAGCTGCACTGCATCGGGGCCACCACCCTGGACGAGTATCGGCAGTATATCGAAAAGGACGCAGCCCTGGAGCGCCGGTTCCAGCCGGTAATGGTGGACGAGCCCACGGTGGAGGACACGGTGGCCATCCTTCGGGGGCTGAAGGAGCGCTACGAGGTGTTCCACGGGGTGAAGATCGCGGATTCCGCCCTCCTGGCCGCCGCGTCGCTGTCCCACCGGTATATCACCGACCGGTTCCTGCCGGACAAGGCCATCGACCTGGTGGACGAGGCCTGTGCCCAGATCCGCACGGAGATGGACTCCATGCCGGCGGAGCTGGACGAGGTCAGCCGCAAAATCATCCAGATGGAAATCGAGGAGGCGGCGCTTAAAAAAGAGGAGGACCCCCTGTCCCAGGGCCGCTTGAAGACCCTGCAAAAGGAGCTGGCGGAGACCAAGGACCGCTTCAATGCCCAGAAGGCCCAGTGGGAGAATGAGAAGCAGGCTATTTCCCGCATCCAGCAGCTCCGGGAGAGGATCGAGGAGCTGAACCGGCAGATCGATCAGGCTCAGCGGCAGTATGATCTGGAAAAGGCGGCGGAACTGAAATACGGCCGTCTGCCGGAGGCCCAGCGCCAGCTCCAGGAGGAGGAGCGCCGGGCCCAGCAGGGCGAGGGCAGTCTGCTCCGGGACCGGGTGACGGAGGAGGAGATTGCCCGGATCGTAGAGCGCTGGACGGGGATCCCCGTGTCCCGGCTGGTCCAGGGGGAGCGGGAGAAGCTGCTGAACCTGGATCAGGCCCTCCACCGCCGGGTGGTGGGCCAGGACGAGGCTGTTACGGCGGTTACCGAGGCCATCCAGCGCAGCCGGGCCGGCATCCAGGACCCTAACCGGCCCATTGGCTCCTTTTTGTTCCTGGGACCCACCGGCGTGGGCAAGACGGAGCTGGCCAAGGCCCTGGCCCAGAACCTGTTCGACGACGAAAACAACATGGTTCGGATCGATATGTCCGAATATATGGAAAAATTCTCCGTCTCCCGGCTGATCGGGGCGCCTCCGGGATATGTGGGCTATGAGGAGGGCGGCCAGCTCACCGAGGCGGTGCGGCGGAAGCCCTACTCCGTGGTGCTCTTTGACGAAGTGGAGAAAGCCCATCCCGACGTGTTCAACGTGCTGCTCCAGGTCCTGGATGACGGTCGGGTGACGGATTCCCAGGGCCGGACGGTGGATTTCAAGAATACCATTCTGATCCTGACCTCCAATCTGGGCTCGGAGTACCTGCTGGGCGGCATCCGCCCCGACGGCACCATCGATCCCGCCGCTCGGGACCAGGTGGAGGCGCTGCTGCGCCGCTCCTTCCGGCCGGAATTTCTCAACCGGCTGGACGAGATCGTGTTTTACAAGCCCCTGACCCGGCAGGACGTGACCAGGATCATCGATCTGCAAATGGAAAAGCTGAACCGCCGCCTGGCGGAGCAGCAGATCACCTGCCGGTTGACGGAGGAGGCCAAGCTGGCCATTGTGGACGCGGCCTACGATCCCCAGTACGGCGCCCGGCCCCTGAAGCGGTACTTGCAGCACACCGTGGAGACGGAGCTGTCCAAGAAAATTTTGGAGGGGGCGCTTCGGCCCGGCCAGGAGGTGACCGTTTCCGCGCGAAACGGCGAGTTGACGCTCAGCTGACCTGCTTACTTCTAACTTCTATTTCAATGTGTCCCCCGTCGAGGCGCCCCGGCCCCGGCGGGGGCTTTACCTTCCTATTTCAGTGCATCCCATACTGTGGGTGCTCCCCGACCCCTGCCGGGGGAGCAGTGCCGAAAAGGAATGCACCGAAATAAAAATGTTGGCAGGAGCATTTCTGCCACCGCTTACCCTAAAAAGTAAATTCCCGCCTTGCGGGGTGGCGGGGCTAACGCCCCGCCGTGGCTGCCAGAGGCAGCGGGGAACCCGCTGCCTCCAGCATATTTTCGATAAAAATGCCGTAGCCGGTGGTAGGATCGTTCACCAGCACATGGGTCACCGCCCCGATGAATTTCCCGTCCTGTAGGATCGGGCTGCCGGACATGCCCTGAACGATGCCGCCGGTGGCATCCAGCAGCGCCGGGTCCGTGACTTTCAGAAGCATGTTCCGCCCGTTTTGCCGGGATTTTGGATAGATTTTCAGAATTTCCACAGAATATTCCCGTACCTCCGTTCCGGAAATGGTGGAAAGGATGCTGGCCTTCCCCGCGTGGACTTCCGCGGCGGCGCCCACCGGCATGGGCGCCCCGGGAAATTCCATTTGAGCGGTTCCGAAAACCCCGGAGCCAGTGTTGGCGGACAGGATGCCCAGGGGCATCCGATCCGTCACCGTGCCCATGAGCTGGCCCGGCTGGCCGGACTGGCCCCGCTTCACCGCCTGGATGCTGGCGGGATATGCGCTGCCCCGGGTCATGGCCAGCAGCGACCCCGACGGATCGTTGACGCCGTGACCTAAACAGGCAAACTGATGACTTTCAGGATCGTACCAGGTCACGGTGCCGATGCCGGTGATGCCCTGGCGCAGGTAGACGCCCAGCTGGGGCCCTTCCGGGGTCTGCGCCGGCTCCACCTGGATTCGCCGCTCCCGGCCGTCCCGACGCACCACCAGCTCCACCGGACCCTGAGCGCTAGCCACCGCCCGGCGCACCTCGGCGGCGGTGGTGACGGATTGGCCGTTGACGGACAGCAGCACGTCTCCGGCCTGGAGGCCCGCCGCTTTGGCGCTCTGGCCCAAGGTCTCGTCGATGGCGGCGACGGTCACCGTATCATTGGATAGCTCCAGGCCCACCACCTGACCCACCGGTATTAATAAGGAGGCCGCGTTGGCCGTCTGGGGCAGAACCAGGGCCAGCAGCAGCAAAGGGATCCATAAACTTCCCAATTTTTTCATTTTCCAACCCTCCATTTTGGTCTGCCTCTTTAATATGACCCGGTGCGCCGAGGATAAACGCAGTAAAAGTCGAAAAAACAGGAACGCCCTGGATTTTCCGGGTTTTTTTGGAAAAGGCTTGCGCCCGCCGCCCAAACCGTGTATGATAGGTGGAAAAGGAGGCAGATTATGGAAAAAGATATCGATTATGCCGCCCTCTCCGCCCGGCTGACTGCCCTGGTGGAGGACGTGCCCCATCTAATTGCCAATCTGGCCAACGCCTCGGCCCTGCTGTATCAGGAGCTGCCCGATCTCAACTGGGCGGGCTTCTATCTTCTGGAGGGGGAACAGCTGGTGCTGGGGCCCTTCCAGGGCAAGCCCGCCTGCATCCAGATCCCCCTGGGCCGGGGGGTCTGCGGCACCGCGGCCCAGACCGGGCGCCCCCAGCTGGTGCCCGACGTCCACGCCTTTCCCGGCCATATCGCCTGCGACAGCGCTTCCAATTCCGAGATCGTGGTGCCGCTGTACTGCGGAGGAAGGCTCTGGGGGGTGCTGGATCTGGACAGCCCCACCCTGAACCGGTTCGGCCCGAGGGACCTGGAGGGCCTGACAACCCTGTGCAGCGCTCTGGAGAGAGCCCTGGGGGATCTACCTAATTGCCTATTGACAAAGTAGGTAAACGGTGGTATATTACCTACCAGATAACTGGGTAAATACTCCTGATGGAAGGAACGTGAGTTCATGCAAGTTTACGCGGACAATGCCGCCACCACCAAAATGAGTAAAACCGCCATTGACGCCATGCTGCCCTATTTCGACACCGTCTACGGCAACCCCTCCAGTCTCCACACCCCGGGCCAGAAGGCCAAGGAGGCTCTGGAAGACGCCCGGGCCACCGTGGCGAAATGCCTGGGCTGCGAGCCCCGGGAGATCATCTTCACCTCCGGCGGCAGCGAGGCGGACAATCAGGCCATCCGCTCCGCCGCCCGGCTGGGGGCCCGGAAGGGGAAAAAGCACATCATCTCCACCGCCTTCGAGCATCACGCCGTGCTCCACACCCTGGAGCGGCTGGAGGAGGAGGGCTTTGAGGTGACATTGCTGGACGTTCATGAAAACGGCCTGGTCACCGCCCAGCAGGTGAAGGAGGCCATCCGGCCGGACACCTGCCTGGTCACCATTATGTATGCCAACAACGAGATCGGAACCATCCAGCCCATTGGGGAGATCGGCGCTGTGTGCCAGGAGGCGGGGGTCGTGTTCCACACCGACGCGGTCCAGGCCGCGGGACACCTGCCCATTGACGTGAAGAAGGAGCATATCGACCTTCTCAGCCTCTCGGCCCACAAGTTCCACGGCCCCAAGGGCGTGGGGGCCCTCTACGTCCGCCGGGGCTTCCCCCTGACCAATCTCATCGAGGGCGGCGCTCAGGAGCGGGGCAAGCGGGCCGGGACGGAGAATCTGCCCGGCATCCGGGGCATGGCCGCCGCCCTGGCGGAGTCCTGCGCCAATATGGAGGCCAACGCCCGAAAGGTCACCGCCATGCGGGACCGACTGATCCAGGGCCTGCGCCAAATTCCCCACAGCGCCGTCAACGGCGATCTAGAACACCGGCTCCCCGGCAACGTCAGCTTCTGCTTTGAGGGCATCGAGGGCGAGTCCCTGCTGCTGCTGCTGGACGCCCAGGGGGTGGCCGCCTCCTCCGGCTCCGCCTGCACCTCCGGCTCTCTGGACCCCAGCCATGTGCTGCTGGCCATCGGCCGGGTCCACGACGTGGCCCACGGCTCCCTGCGGCTGTCCCTGTGCGAATATAATACAGAGGAAGAGGTTGACCACATTCTGGAGGTAGTCCCCCAGGTGGTACAGTATCTGCGGAATATGTCCCCGGTGTGGCGGGACCTGCAAACCGGTAAACGGCAGTATATTTTATAAGGAGGCAAGGAAAATGGCCCTTTACAGCGAAAAAGTCATGGATCACTTTATGCACCCCCGGAACGTGGGCGTGCTGGAAAACCCCAGCGGCGTGGGAGAAGTGGGCAACGCCAAGTGCGGCGATATTATGAAGATCTATTTGCAGATCGAGAACGATATCATCGTGGATGTGAAATTTGAGACCTTCGGCTGCGGCTCCGCAATTGCCTCCTCCTCCATGGCCACGGAAATGATCAAGGGCAAGCCGGTGAAGGAGGCCATGGCCCTGACCAACAAGGCGGTGGCCGAGGCTCTGGACGGCCTACCCGCCCACAAGCTCCACTGCTCCGTTCTGGCGGAGGAGGCCATCAAAAATGCCCTGCTGGACTACTACCAGAAGAACAACATCCCCTATGACGAGGCGGACTTCCCGGAAGGCCACAGCCACGAGGAATAGGCCATGATCGTATCCACCAAGGGCCGCTACGCCCTGCGGGTGATGGTGTACCTGGCCCAGCAGTCCCCGGGGGCCTACATCCCGCTGAAGCAGGTGGCGGAGGCGGAGGAGATTTCCCAGAAATATCTGGAGGCCATCATGACCATCCTCTCCAAGGCCGGGATGGTGGAGGCGGTCCACGGCAAGGGCGGGGGCTATCGGCTCAACCGCCCGCCGGAGGGGTACACCGTGGGCAGCATCCTCAAGCTGACGGAGGGAAGCCTGGCCCCGGTGTCCTGCACCGCCGAGGGGCCGGCGGCCTGCTCCCGGTCGGACTGCTGCCCGGCCCTGCCCATGTGGGAGAAGCTGGACCGGATGATCGACGGGTTTTTTGAGAGTATCACCATCCGGGACCTGCTCACCGGAACCTGATTTTTAAAGCCGCTTCTCGGATGGGGGGCGGCTGCTTTTTTGAGAGCTTCCCGCCGCGACCGTTTTCCTTCGGAAAGCGGTCATTAATTTTATATTTCCCTATTGACAATAGAAACGGGCGTGATATAATAATATCAACATATGAGCATATGTTGATATTAAGGAGGAAGCCGCCATGGAAAAGAAGGTCTACCTAATTGAGAACCTGGACTGCGCCAACTGCGCCGCCCAGGTGGAGGCCAAGCTGAACACCTTGCCGGAGGTAAAGGAGGCCGTGCTGACCTATGCCACCGGCCAGCTTCGAATCACCGCGGAGGACCCGGATTCCCTGCTGCCCCTGCTGCAAAAGGCCGCCCGCGCGGTGGAGCCGGAGGTGGTGATCCGTCCCCGGGACGCGTCTGGCCAGCCCCACAGCGCCGGGGATGATCACGAGCATCACCACGAGCATGGGCATGACCACAACCATGAACATCATCATGACCATGACCACGAGGGCCATGAGCATGGGGAGGAGCAGGAGAGCCCCCTGCCGCTGCTCTTGGGGGCGGGGCTGTTCGTCCTGGGCCTGATTTTGGAGGCGCTGAGCCTAAAATGGGTGGGCCTGTTCTGCTACGTCGCCGCCTATGTGGTGCTGGGAGCGAAAATCGTCTGGACCGCTGTCACCGGACTGGTGCGGGGCCGGGTCTTCGACGAGAATTTTCTGATGAGCCTGGCCTCCCTGGGAGCCTTCTTTATCGGCGAGTACCCGGAGGCGGTGGGCGTCATGCTGTTCTACCGCATTGGGGAATATTTTGAGGATGTGGCGGTGGCTCGGAGCCGGAGCCGGATCATGGAGGCGGTGGATCTCCGCCCCGAGGTGGTCACGGTGCCTGACGGGGACGGCGTCCGCCAGATCCCCGCCGCCCAGGCGAAAGTGGGCGACACGGTGCTGGTGCGGCCCGGGGACCGGATCCCCCTGGACGGGGTAGTACTCACCGGGACCAGCCGCCTGGACACCGCGCCCATCACCGGCGAGCCGGTGCCGGTGCCGGTGGGACCGGGAGACGCCGTCACCTCCGGCTGCGTCAACACCTCCGGGCAGCTGACCGTCCGGGTGGAAAAGCCCCTGTCTGAGTCCATGGTCAGCCGGATCCTGGACGCGGTGGAGAACGCCGCCGCCAGCAAGCCGAAAATCGACCGGTTCATCACCCGCTTCGCCAAGGTCTACACCCCCGTGGTGGTGGCGGCGGCCATTGCCGTGGCGGTGATCCCCTCCCTGGTGGACGGGAATTGGAATTACTGGGTGTATACGGCGCTGTCCTTCCTGGTCATGAGTTGCCCCTGCGCCCTGGTGCTCAGCGTGCCCCTGGCCTTCTTCTCCGGCATCGGCGCCGGGAGCAAGCAGGGCATTCTATTCAAGGGCGGGGCCTCTATTGAGGCCATGGCCGGCATCCGGGCGGTGGCGCTGGATAAAACCGGCACCGTGACCAAGGGCGAATTTGTGGTGCAGGAGGTACAGGGGCGGGAGGATCTGCTGTCAGTGTGCGCCAGCTGCGAGCAGTTCTCCACCCATCCTATTGCCGGAAGCATCGTCGCCGCCGCCAAGGAGCGGGGCCTGCCCATCTGTGCCCCGGAGGGGCTGGAGGAGCTGTCCGGCCGGGGCATCCGGGCCCGGGTGAACGGGCTGGCGGTCCTCTGTGGCAACGAAAAGCTGATGGCGGAAAACGGCATTGATCCCGCCGCCTTCCATCCCACCGGTGCGGGTACCCATGTGCTGGTGGCGGTGGACGGGAAGCCGGCAGGCTGGCTCCGGATCGCCGACACTCTGAAGCCCGACGCCAAGGACGCGGTGGCCCGGCTGAAGGCCGGAGGCGTCACCCCGGTGATGCTCACCGGCGACGGGGCCCAGAGCGCCGGGCAGGTGGCCCAGGCAGTGGGCATTGAGCAGGTCCACGCCCGGCTGTTGCCGGAGGAAAAGCTGGCCCGACTCCAGGAGCTGCGGCAGCAGGTGGGGCCCACCATGTTCGTAGGCGACGGCATCAACGACGCCCCGGTGCTCTCCGGCGCGGACGTGGGGGCGGCCATGGGTACCGGCGCCGACGCCGCCATCGAGGCGGCGGACGTGGTGTACATGACTGGCAGCGTGGACGCCATCCCCGCGTCCCTGGCCATTGCCCGCCGCACCAGGAGAATCGCCATGGAAAACGTGGTGTTCGCCCTGGCGGTGAAGCTGGCGGTGATGTTGCTGGGCCTGTTCGGCCACGCCTCCATGTGGATGGCGGTGTTCGCGGACACCGGCGTGGCCATGCTGTGCATCCTCAACTCCATTCGTGGCCAGCGGCCAGTGGCCGCTGACAATGCGCGCGGAAGCCGGCGATAGTCGTTACACCTCCTGGGCGCGCCCGGTATCGTTCTTGCGGACGAGATATGAAATTGACCCCCAGCCCGAAAGGGCTGGGGGCGTTTTCAAATCTCGGCGCGTATTGTCAGTGGCCTTTTCAGGATTCCTTTTCTTTTAGGATGTACGGGGCAAACTGGCCGGCGTCACCGGAGACCAGGTCCTTTTTTTGCAAAAGCAGCGCCTTTTCGTCGCCGTAGATCAAAAGCCAGAGATGGTCCGATTCAAACAGTTCCGAAATTTGACCGTAAGGGACCGTTTCCCGCTTTTCCCCGGAGGAAATGTTCATCCCTTGCTCGTCAAATTCAACCCTGGCCTCGATATTATGCCAATCGACGGCCCGCCGACTCTCCAGCAGCTTTTCCGCCTCTTTTTTGCAGGAGGCGGGAACCGGGGCGATTTTTTCCCTGCGGGCAAGAAAAAGCTCCAAAAAGCCAGCGACAATCGCGGCCGCGCCGACGAAAAGGAGGGCAGGGTTCCGTGGCTCCACAAGACCGGGAACGAAAACAAAGACGCCCAGCGCGATCAAAACCACGCCGTAAACTAAGAATCGCCCCCGCCGCTTCTCCCGGCCCGGCCCTTCACCGGCATAGGTGTTCATCCGGTCCGTCATTTTCCACAGTCTGGGCATCGCGCGTCGACTGCCGGCTTCCAACCGCTGGCGGAGTAGCTCCGCTGTTTCGGCGTCCAGCGCCGGGTTCCCGTAATCGCTGATTTGAAAGAGAAATTTCATTTTGATTCCCTCCCCGAGACAACCGGCCTGTTGAGCCGCTGCCTATTTGCTTTTTAGGTGACGGGAATCGAACCCACGTCGGTTTCCGCCGGGTTATTTCCGCCCAGTCTTCACAAAAGCCCTTGGAAATACATAGCCAGTATTCCCTGCGGTCTTTTGCTTGCCTGAACGAAAATCCCCTCGACGGAAACTGCGCAGCACTTTGCGGGGAGCAATTTTTGGATGATTTTGCCCGCAGAGGAGGAAGCCTTGCTGTCGCAAGGCGACGACGATAAGGGGAAAAGCGCCGAAAAGAGCCCCCGCAAAGCGGCGTGGGTTCGACTCCCGTCACCTTTATTATACCGCCGAGTGACAGAGAAATCAACCACGCCATTGCCGGATGCTTAGAAAGGCCCCCAGCCCTTCGGCTGGGGGTCGATTTCTAGTCTTTTCGGCAAGAACGATACCGGGAACGCCCAGCAGATAGAACGACTAGCACCATCCCGGTGCGTCTTGGCCGTGGGCCCTGCCCACTAGCCGAAGACGGAGAGGAGGAAGCCGGCGGCGATGGCGGAGCCGATTACGCCCGCCACGTTGGGACCCATGGCATGCATGAGCAGGAAGTTGGAGGGATTGGCTTTCTGGCCCTCCTTGTTGGCCACCCGGGCCGCCATGGGAACGGCGGACACACCGGCGGAGCCAATGAGAGGATTGACCTTGCCCCGGGTCGCCCAGCACATCACCTTGCCGCCCAGCAGACCGCCCACAGTGGAGAGAATGAAGGCGCACACGCCCAGCACCACGATTAAGAGGGTCTTGGGCTGGAGGAAGGTGCCGCCCACCATGGTTGCGCCCACAGCCGTGGACAGCAGGATGGTCACAATGTTCATCAGGGCGTTCTGCACCGTGTCGGACAGGCGGTCGGTGACGCCGGTCTCCTTCAGGAGGTTGCCCAGCATCAGACAGCCGATCAGCGGCGCGGTGTCCGGCAGCAGCAGGGCCACGAAAATCGTCACCACAATGGGGAAGATGATCTTCTCCCGCTTGCTGACCGTCCGGGTCTGAACCATCTTGATCTTCCGCTCCTCCGCCGTGGTGAGCATGCGCATGAAGGGCGGCTGGATCAGCGGGATCAGGGCCATGTAGGAGTAGGCCGCCACCGCAATGGGTCCTAGGAGATGGGGGGCCAGAATGGAGGTCAGGAAGATGGCCGTGGGGCCGTCGGCGCCGCCGATGATGCCAATGGCGGCAGCCTCCAGGGCGGTGAACACCAGGGCCGGATTGTTCAGGAAGCCCAGGGCATCACCGGAAATGGCGGCGAAGAAGAAGGCGGCGAACACGCCCATTTGAGCGGCGGCGCCCAGGAGCAGGCTCTTGGGATTGGACAGCAGGGGCCCAAAATCCGTCATGGCGCCCACGCCCATAAAGATCAGGCAGGGGTACAGGCTGGTTTTCACGCCGATGTAGAAGATGTCCAGCAGACCGCCCTCCCGGAGAATGGCGCCAAAGCTGTGATAGGCGGGGCTGGAGGCGTCCATAAAGGCGTCCCACAGCTCCTGATGATACAGCCCAGCCCCGGGCAGGTTGGTCAGCAGGCAGCCGAAGGCGATGCCCACAAGCAGAAGGGGCTCAAACTGCTTCACAATGCCCAGATACAGCAGCACGCAGGCGATGATGATCATCACCAGGTTCTGCCAGCCGTCCTGGGACAGGAAGCCGGAGAACAGCATGGAAAAACCGGAGCTGTTCCACAAATTCAGTAGGATCTGTCCAACGTCGATCATGGGACGCCCCCCTTATCCGATGACCACCAGGGGTGCGCCGGTATCCACGGTGGAGCCCTTGCTCACCAGCACCTGGGTGACGGTCCCATCCTTGGGGGCCATGATCTCGTTTTCCATCTTCATCGCTTCCAGAATGCACAGAACGGTCCCGGCCTTCACCGCCAGGTTGGCGCTGACGTTGACCTTCAAAATGGTGCCGGGCATGGGCGCGGTGACGGGCTCGCCGGCGCCGGTGACGGCGGGGGCGGCCTTCGGTGCGGGGGCCGGAGCCGGGGCGGCAGGGGCAGGCGCGGCGGGACCCGCGGGGGCGGGGGCAGCGGGGGCGACAGCCTCGTATTCGTCCAGGAGCATGGCCTTCCCGGCCTCGACCTCCACCTCATAGGTGCGGCCGTTCAGGGTCACTTTATATTTCATTTGGTTTCGACCTCCTTGATGGAAATGAAGCGCAGTTCATTCAGGGGCTTGCCCATTTTATCGGCCACGATGGCCATCAGCATGGCGGCAGTCTTGGGCTCCACGTTGTAGAGCTTCAGCTGCCCGGCGGAGCCGGGGGCGACAGGCTTAGGCGCGGGGGCGGGGGGCGGCGCCGGAGCGGCCTCGGGGGCCGGGGCCGGGGCGTTCTTCTTCTCCAGGGAGGTGAAGATCTTGCCCATCGCCATGACCACCAGCATCAGCAGGACCAGTCCGAAAAACACCACGGCATAGCCCAGCAGGGCAATCACCGCCGCGCCGCCCACGCCCAGGACCGGGGCCTCCGCCGAAGCGGCGGAAAGGAGTAGCGTATGATTCATAAAACGGCCTCCCTCTTACGCTTCCACGATGGTGTAGGTCGCCGTGTTCTCTTCCTTTTCCTTCCGCTCGGCGAAGAACTTTTCCGCCAGGTTGGGGAAGGCAATGTAGCTCAGTACATCCTCGTCGCTCCGGGCGACGCCGGCCAGCTTCTGCCGGGTCTCCTCCACGATGGGCTTCAAGGTGTCGGCGTACCGGCCGGTGAGGGGCTTCTCGTCCCCCAGGATCTTGGCCTGGATCTCCGGGTCGATGGGGGCCGGCGTCCGGCCGTACTCGCCCCGGCAGTAGGCCTTGATCTCCTTGGAGACGGTCTTGTACCGCTGGCCGTCCAGGACGTTGCGCACCGCCTGGACGCCCACCATCTGGCTGGTGGGGGTGACCAGAGGCGGATAGCCCATGTCCTTGCGGACCTTGGGGGTCTCGATCAGAGCCTCGTCAAACCGATCCAGGGCGTTCATCTGCTTGAGCTGGGACAGGAGGTTGGACAGCATGCCGCCGGGGACCTGGTAGGTCAGGCACTGGGTGTCGGTGGCCATGGACTTGGGCATCAGGGTGCCGTCCTTGATGAAATCGTCCCGAACGGTCTTGAAGTAGTCGGCCATTTTCTTGGTCAGGCTGTCGTCCAGATCCACCTGGTAGCCCAGCTGCCGCAGAGCGTAGGCCAGGGTCTCGGTGGCAGGCTGGGAGGTGCCGCCGGAGAAGGGGGAGATGGCGGTGTCGATGATGTCCACGCCGGCCTCCACCGCCTTCAGGTAGGTCATGAAGGCCAGACCGGTGGTGGAGTGGGTGTGCAGGTCGATGGGCAGATCCACCGCGTCCTTGATGGCGGAGACCAGGTCGTAGGCCTCCTTTGGGCCCATGATGCCGGCCATGTCCTTGATGCAGATGGTGGAGGCGCCCATTTCCTTGAGCTCCTTGACCATCTTGACATAGTTGGCCTGGGTGTGGACCGGGGAGGTGGTGTAGGAGATGGTGCCGGAGGCGATGGCCCCGGCCTTGATGGTGGCCTCCATGGCCACCTTCAGGTTGTTCACGTCGTTCAGGGCGTCGAAGATGCGGATCACGTCGATGCCGTTCTCCACGGCCTTGGCCACAAAGAGCTTGACGAAATCATCGGGGTAGTGGGCGTAGCCCAGGACGTTCTGGCCCCGGAGAAGCATCTGCAACTTGGTGTTGGGCATTTTGGCCCGGATCTTCCGCAGCCGCTCCCAGGGATCCTCGTGCAGGTAGCGCAGGCACACGTCGAAGGTGGCGCCGCCCCAGCACTCCACGGCGTAGTAACCCACCTTGTCGATGGTGGGCAGCATGGGCTCGAACTTGTCATAGGGAAGACGGGTGGCGATCAGGGACTGGTTGGCGTCCCGCAGCACCGTTTCCACGAACTGTACCTTTTGAGCCATAGGGGAAAACCTCCATATGTGATTTTTTGACGGGGGAAAAGGCTCCGGGCCCGGCCCGGAGCCGAATGCGCTTAGAAATTACTTCGCCTTGGGGCCGGCCTCCACGATGTTGGCGGGCATATTGGGGTACTTCTTGGCAAAGTTGGCCTGGAACATGGCGGCCAGCTTGTTGGCCTGGGCGTCGTAGGCGTCCTTGTCCGCCCACATCCCCCGGGCGTCCAGCATCTCCTCGGGCACGCCGGGGCAGGAGGTGGGATAGTCCACGTTGAACACGTCGTGATGCTTGAATTCCACGGTGTCGAAGCTGCCGTTGAGGGCGGCGGTGACCATGGCCCGGGTGTAGGGCAGCTTCATCCGCTTGGCGCCGCTGGCGGCGGAACCGCCGGCCCAGCCGGTGTTCACCAGGTAGACCTTGGTGCCGAACTCGTCCAGCTTCTTGCCCAGCATCTCCGCGTAGACGGAGGGATCCATGGGCATGAAGGGCTCGCCGAAGAGGGTGGAGAAGGTGGGCTTGGGCTCGGTGATGCCCCGCTCGGTGCCGGCCAGCTTGGAGGTAAAGCCGGTGACAAAGTGGTACATGGCGGCGTCCCGGCTCAGCCGGCTGATGGGGGGCAGCACGCCGAAGGCGTCGGCGGTGAGGAAGATGACCACCTTGGGGATGCTGCCGATGCCGGGAATGGCGGCGTTGGAGATATAGTCGATGGGATAGCCCACTCGGGTGTTTTCAGTGAGGCTGCCGTCGTTGAAGTCCAGTTCCCGGGTCTCGGGGTCCATGATCACGTTCTCCACCAGGGAGCCGAATTTGATGGCGTTGTAGATGTCGGGCTCATGCTCCTTGGACAGATTGATGCACTTGGCGTAGCAGCCGCCCTCGATGTTGAACACGCCGTCGGCGGACCAGCCATGCTCGTCGTCGCCGATGAGCCGGCGGGCGGGGTCGGCGGAGAGGGTGGTCTTGCCGGTGCCGGACAGGCCGAAGAACACGGCGGTCTCGCCGGTCACGGGGTCCATGTTGGCGGAGCAGTGCATGGGCAGGATGCCTTCCTTGGTCAGAACGTAGTTCATGGTGGAGAACACGCTCTTCTTGATCTCGCCGGCGTACTGGGAGCCGCAGATCAGGATCAGGTGGGCTTCATAGTCGATGATGATGGCGGCCTCGGAGTGGACGCCGTCCAGCTCCGGATCAGCCTTGAAGCCGGGGGCGGCGATGACGGTGTAGTCGGCCTCGCCATAGTTTTCCAGCTCCTCCGCCGTGGGCCGGATCAGCAGGTCCCGGATGAACAGGTTCTGGGAGGCCAGCTCGTTGACGATGCGGAACTTCTTGGTGTACTTGGGGTCGGCACCGGCGAAGCCGTCGAAGAGGAAGATCTCCCGGCCCTGGAGGTAGGCGGTGACTTTGTTCAGCAGGGCGGTGAAGCGCTCCTTGGAGATGGGACGGTTGACGCTGCCCCAGGCGATGTCGTCATGGACGGCGGGGGTGTCGACGATGAACTTGTCGTCAGGGGACCGGCCGGTGTACTTGCCGGTGGTGACAAGCAAGGCGCCGGTATTGGTAAGCGTGCCCTCGCCCCGGCGAAGGGCGGCTTCCGTCAGCTGGGCGGGGCCCAGGTTGCGATGCACGGCGCTGGGATTCAGAATCCCCAGCTTTTCCAGACCATAGGTTTCCATAGTGTATCCTCCTAAGATTGAGAAAAAATCGGCAGCGGCAGATTTGCCGCGTTGACCACGAGCTGTGGACAGTTTGAAAAAATTCCAACTTCCACCAAATACATTGTATCACGAATTTGACATCTTGTCTACTATTATTTCGATAATTTTTTCCCGATTTAGGCGGGGCCATCCCCCTGCCGGGGTTGCTTTTTTGACCGAAATAGGATATAATCAGAAAAAAGGCGAAAGGAGCCCCCGCCATGGAGCAAGATCCCCACCACGACCACGCTTATATGCACGCCCACGGCATCGCCCACACCCACAACCACGTCCACGAGAACCAAAAGGCGGTGGTTAACCGTCTGGCCCGGGCCATCGGCCATCTGGAGAAGGTCAAGCGGATGGTAGAGGAGGGCTATGACTGTTCCGAGGTGCTGATCCAGCTGGCCGCCGTCCGCTCCGCGCTGGAGGGCACCGGGAAGGTGATCCTCCAGGACCATCTCCGCCACTGCATGGTGGACGCCGTGGCCGCCGGGGACCAGACCGCCATCGACGACCTGTGCCAGGCCATTGACAAATTCATGAAATAAAGGCCGCCGCTCCCCCGGTTTCCTCCGGGAGAGCGGCTTTGACAAAATTTAGGGGAAATGGCGCTTTTGATTGGGATTGTATTTTTCCTTTTTCTATTGTACACTATGAGTTATACCGGATCGGGACAAAAAACAATCGTGTTTTATGACAGCGGATTTGCTTCGAGGGGGAGGGACGGTTATGGCGTCGAGCAAGGAATATCTGGCATTCATTTTGGAGCAGCTGTCGGAGCTGACCGGCGTTTCGGCCCGTGGGATGATGGGCGAATATATTTTGTATTACAATGGGAAAATTGTCGGCGGGATCTACGACGACCGACTGCTTGTAAAGCCGACAAAATCGGCAAGGACGTTTCTGCCGAACGCCCCTTTGGAGTTGCCGTATGAAGGGGCGAAAGAAATGCTGCTCGTGGATAACGTGGACGACAGAGCTTTTTTGACCGCGCTTTTCCGGGCTATGTACGAGGAACTTCCGGCGCAAAAGCCGAAAAAGAAAAACCGATGACGGAAGCGGGAGCCATGGTCTATTATGAGAAAAGCGTCGAGAGGGCGAGATTCATGAACTATAAAATCGCGATTTGCGACGATTTAGGCGCGGACCGGCAGTATCTGGCTGCCCTGGTGGAAAACTGGGCATCTGGCGCCGGGCACACGGTCAAAATCGACCAATTTTCCTCCGCCGAGGGCTTTTTGTTCCACTACGCGGAGGAAAAGGACTACGATATCCTGCTCCTGGACATTGAAATGGGGGCGATGGACGGGGTGGCCATGGCCAAACGGCTGCGGCAAGCGAACGACACCGTCCAGATCGTCTTCGTCACGGGCTATTCCGACTACATTTCTGAGGGCTACGAGGTGGCGGCGCTCCACTACCTGATGAAGCCGGTGAAGGAGGAGAAGCTCCGGGCCGTTTTGGACCGGGCGGCGGAAAAGCTGGCGAAAAACGAGCGGGTTTTGAATCTGGAGCTGGGGGGCGAGATGGTGCGATTGCCTGTCTACCAGATCCGGTACGCGGAGGTGTTCGGCAACTATGTGACCATCCACGCCAAGGCCGATTATACCGTGAAAATGACTCTCAGCGGCCTGGAGGAGCGGCTGGACGAGCGTTTTTACCGGGTGGGCCGCTCCTTCCTGGTGAACCTGACCCAGATCAGCCGGGTGACCAGGACCCAAATCTTCCTGGGGGACGGCGCCGTCCTCCCGCTGCCCCGGGGGGCCTACGACGGCGTCAACCGGGCGATCATCAACAGGGGGTGAGACCATGGGCCTGCTTTCCAAGCGGATCGATCAGCGGATCGCCGATTATCAGCGGGAGCTGATCGAGACCCACTACCGGGAGGTGGACAATATGTACCGCCAGATCCGGGGCTGGCGGCACGATTACCGCAATCACATCCAGACCATGAAGGCCTACGCCGCGGCGGGGGATTGGGATGCCATTCGGCGGTACCTGGACCTTCTGGATGAGGATCTGACCACCGTGGACACGGTGATCAAGACCGGCAATCCCATGGCCGACGCCATTCTCAACTCCAAGATCTCCCTGGCCAAGGCCAAGGGGATCACCGTGGTGGCGGACGCCCAGATCCCCGTCCGGCTGCGCTCCTCGGAAATCGACCTGTGCTGCATCATCGGCAACCTCTTTGACAATGCCATCGAGGCCAGCGCGGAGCTGCCGGAGGACCGGCGGGTGATCCGGGTATACATGGACATGAAAAATACCCAGCTGTACATCTCCTTCACCAACTTCACCGCCGGGAAGAAGCTCAAAAAGGAGGGGCGGATCTTCCGCAGCACCAAGGGCGAAGGCCACGGCTTCGGTCTGGTGCGGATCGACGCCATCGTGGAGCGCCTGGGCGGGTACATCAGCCGCAACAGCGAGGATGGGGCCTTCACCACCGAGATTTTGCTGCCCCAGCTTTGAACGCGATTCATCCCCCGAAAACGGCGGTTCGTCCCCGGATCGACCCGGGGACGAACCTTTTGTGATACAATCGGCGCCGTGAGGTGAACCAACATGAAGCCAAAGGAAAAACCGAAATACAACGTCCTTCAAAACGTGGGGTGGATGGTTAGCCTTGCCTGGAAGACCCGCAAGCGGGTGCTTTTCTTCTGTGTGTTATCAGCAATCCTGGTGGTCCTGCTCAATTTGACCCAGCTCTACATCGCCCCCCAGGTTCTGGCCCGGGTGGAGCGGCAGGCCCCCATAGGGGAGCTGCTGGGGACCATCGGGGCCTTCACCGCCGCCCTCTTTTTGATCCAGGGCCTCGACCAGTATATTGACGAAAACACCCTGTTCGCCCGGGTGGATGTGCGCAGCGGGATCATCGGGAAAATCAGCGAAAAGTGCTGCGTCACCTCCTACCCCAACACCCTGGAGGAGCCCTTTATTAAGCTGCGGGAAAAAGCCTACGACGCCTGCAACAGCAATAGCCAGGCGACAGAGCACATCTGGCAGACCCTGACCATGCTGCTGGCCAACATCGGCGGCCTGGTGGTGTACCTGGGCATTTTGTCCCGGATCAACGGGCTGCTGCTCCTGGTGATCGTGGCCACCTGCGTGGCCGGGTTCCTGGTCTCCCGGCACGCCAACAGCTGGCGGTACGCCCACAAGGAGGAGGAAGAAAAATACTTCCAGAAGGTCAACTACCTCCAGATCAAATCGGAATCGGTGGCCCTGGCGAAGGACATCCGGGTCTTCGGCCTGCAAAACTGGCTTGAGGAGCTGCTGACCCAGGCCCACGATCTTTACCTGGATTTCATCCTCCGCCGGGAGCGGGTGGAGGTGCTGGCGGATCTGACGGCGGTGGCGCTGACCATGGCCCGGAACGGCATCGCCTATGTGGTGCTGATCAACAAGACCCTCCATGAAGGGCTGCCCGTCTCCGAGTTTCTGCTGTACTTTACGGCGGTGACCACCTTTACCACCTGGGTCATGGGCATTCTGCGGGAGATGTCGACGCTGCATAAGGAGAGCCTGGACATCTCCCTGGTCCGGGAATTTCTGGACTACCCCGAGCCATTTCGGTTCGACGGCGGGGCGGCGGTTCCAAAGGCAAATGGCTATGAGCTGAAATTGGAGGGGGTCTCCTACCGCTACCCCGGGGCCCAGGAGGACACCCTCCACGATCTCGATCTGACCGTCCGCCCGGGGGAGAAGCTGGCCATCGTGGGCCTGAACGGTGCGGGGAAGACCACCCTGGTCAAGCTCCTGTGCGGCCTTTTAGATCCCACGGCGGGGACGGTCCTGCTGAATGGCCAGGACATTCGGACCTTTGACCGGCGGCGCTACTACGACCTGTTCAGCGCCGTCTTTCAGGAGTTTTCCATTCTGGACGTCACCGTGGCGGAGGAGATCGCCCAGACCACGGAGGGCGTCGACTACGACCGGATCGGGGACTGTGTGGAAAAGGCGGGGCTCACCGCCGCGATCCAGAAGCTGCCCAAGGAGCTGGAGACCCACGTGGGCCGGGAGGTCTATCTGGACGGCGCCCTGTTTTCCGGTGGCGAGACCCAGCGGCTGATGCTGGCCCGGGCCCTTTATAAGGACGGCCCCATTTTGCTGCTGGACGAGCCCACGGCGGCTCTGGACCCCATCGCCGAAAATGACATTTACATGAAATACAGCGAGATGACCAAGGGAAAGACCTCGGTGTTCATCTCCCACCGGCTGGCCTCTACCCGGTTCTGCGACCGGATCATCCTGATCGACGGGGGCCAAATTCGGGAGGAGGGCACCCACGACAGCCTGCTGGCCCTGGGCGGCGAATACGCCAAGCTCTTTAAGGTTCAGAGCCGGTACTATCAGGAGGGGAAGGAGTTTTGACCATGAAAAAGAAAGGTACATTGCGCCAAGCCGCCGCCCTTCATCTGCGGGCCATTCGGGCGCTGCACAAGGTCTGCCCCCAATTTTTCCCGGTCCTGACACTGCAATGCCTTTTTAGCGCCGTCGCCCCCTATGTCACCGTGTTCTTCTCGGCCCGGGTCCTGAACGAGCTTGCCACTTTGCGCCGGGCGGAGGTCCTGTGGAACTGGGTGATCGCGGGCGTGGGGTGCGTGGGCCTCATTTCCGCTTTAAGCGCCGTTCTTCTGCGCCGGTACGCGACGCTGTACGGCGACCTGGTGAGAAGAAAAGAGATCCTGTTCATCCAAAAAATGCTGTCCCTGGACTTTTCCCAGCTGGATAAGCAGGAGACCCACGATCTCCGGGCCCAGATCCAGCAGAATGAGAACTGGTCCGGATGGGGACTGATGCACGTGGAGCGCATCTACAGCGATTTTATCAGCGGCGTGGTGGGAATTTTCAGCGGCGTGGCCCTGACGGTGAGCCTGTTCACCGCGCCGGTCCCGGCCTCCGCCGGGGGACTCACCATCCTGAATAACCCGATCTTCATTTTGGTCCTGGCCGGCCTCATGGTGGGAGTCAGCGCCCTGGCGGGGATGTGCGGCGCCGCCTCCACAAAATGCTGGAGCAGCGTCGCGGAGGAGGCCACCTTCGGAAACCGGCTGTTCGGCCATTTCGGCTTCATCGGCATGGACCGGGAGCGGGGCGTGGATATCCGCATGTACGATCAGCGGCGCCTGGTCCGCGCCTACTGGTCCACAAACACCTCCTTCGGCGCCGACGGCTCCATCGGAAGGATGGCCCAGGGAAAAATGGGCGTCTACGCCAGCCTGGGGGCCTGTGTCACCGTGTTGATCACCGGCGCCATCTATGTGTTCACCTGCCTGAAGGCCTGGGGCGGCGCCTTTGACGTGGGCAGCGTCACCCAATATGTGGGCGCGGCCACGGCCATGGTGGGGAGCCTCTTCACCTTGGTGAGCATGGTGGGCGCCCTGGAGACCAACGCCGGCTATTTGGAGAAGACCTTCGCCTTCCTGGACATCCCCAACGCCATGTACCAGGGGTCCCTCACCACGGAAAAGCGGATGGACCGCCGGTATGAGATCGAATTTCGGGACGTGTCCTTCAAATACCCCGGTGCGGAAAACTGGGCCCTGCGCCACGCCAGCCTCAAATTCAACGTGGGCTCCCGCCTGGCCATCGTGGGGGAAAACGGCAGCGGCAAGACCACCTTCATCAAGCTTCTGTGCCGCCTGTACGACCCCCAGGAGGGGCAGATCCTCTTAAACGGCATCGATATCCGCAAGTACCGGTACGACGATTACATGACGCTGTTCTCCGTGGTGTTCCAGGACTTTCAGCTCCTCGCCCAGCCCCTGGGGGCCAACGTGGCGGGCAGCATGGAATATGACCGGGACCGGGCCCGCCGGGCGCTGGTGGACGCCGGCTTCGGCGACCGCTTAGAGGCAATGTCCCAGGGCCTGGACACCATGCTCTACAAGAATCTCTCCGAGGACGGGGTGGACGTCTCCGGCGGCGAGGCCCAGAAGATCGCCATTGCCCGGGCCCTGTACAAGGACGCCCCCTTTATCATCCTGGACGAGCCCACCGCCGCCCTGGACCCCATCGCGGAGGCGGAAATTTACAGCAAATTCGACGAGATCGCCGGGGACAAGACCGCCATCTACATCTCCCACCGCCTGTCCTCCTGCAAATTCTGCGACGAGATCGCGGTCTTCCAGGACGGCCGGATCGTCCAGCGGGGTTCCCACGAGGCGCTGGTGGCGGACGAGGAGGGGAAGTATTACCAGCTCTGGTCCGCCCAGGCCCAGTATTACACAGCGGAATGACCTAAATAAGCGCGGGCTCCGGCGGGCAAAAAGCCGGGGCCCGCGTTTTTTGCCCGCCGGCGGGCGCCTTTTGGGCAAATTGACGAAAAAGGGAGAAAATAAGGGCGGAAAAATGGCCGTCCGTGGCGAAAACTTACCTTTTTCGACTCCGTGATTTCCCGCTGAAACTTCGTGCCGCTGTGCAAAAGGAAATATGAAATATGATTGGATAGAGGTTGCGCCCCCGGGTATGGCCGATCTGCCCTCCGCAGGGGAGAAAACCGCTCCGCCAATCTGCGGAAGTGGGCGCTGTTTGCACAGAATTTTTATCGGCGACCCAAATGACGATCATTTTGTGCAAACGCCCGCCGCGAGAACGAAAAACAGTTGAAAATGATACCTATTTGCCGCGCTTTTTCGAGCCGGGATTTCTGACGAATAAAATACGGTGAATAAGAATACACGCTAAATACGGCCCCTCTTTTTGTCTTCCCCAGGGAAATCTTTTCACGATTTTGTGCAAGCCTCCCGGACGGATCTTGGAAAAGGCCAACTTTTTTTGTCCGTTTTGAATTTTATACTTGCTATTTTCGGGGGAAATTGGTATTATTAACCTATACGCGGATCAACTGTTCCCGGGATTTGCCCGACGCGGTCCCATGGATTTCAACGAATCGGAAGAGAGGAAAAATGATGAAAATGAAAAATGATAATATGTTTCGCAGGGAGTTTGTGGAGGAGCTGAGCAGGAGGACCGGTCTGTCCGACGCGGACGCCAGCGAGGTAACGATGGCGTTTTTGGACATTCTGGAGGACACCTGGTGCCAGGGCCGGGGCGTCAATTTCACCGGCTTCGGCGCCTTCGAGCTGCGTCCCGTCAGCGAGCGGATGGCCCGGAACCCCAAGACCATGGAAGACGCTCTGGTCCCGGCGGGATTTAAGCCGGTCTTCAAGGTCAGCCGGGGCCTGCGCGCCACCATTAACGACACCATCCGGCAAAATCAAAGCGGGAAATGATCCCGCTGCCCGGCCCCTGGGCCATAGGACGGGCGGAACCGTATAATAATGCGGCGGATTTTTGATCCGCCCCATTTTTTTCGCCTATAATCTTGCTTTTTCCGTATAATTCCTCTATAATGGATGTGTAAACAATTCGCGAGCCAGCCCGCCGCCGTGGGCGGGCAGATCCCGGGGGAAGGAGTAGACCATCGTTGGCAAGCACATTTACAAGAACATCAGAGGACGCGTACAGCCGCATCCGTTCGGGGAGTATGACCCCGGCGAAGGCGGCGGTGTACCTGCGGGACCAGCAGATCCCCCTGCGCTATTTTGGGGACGTGTTGCAGGAGATGTATCCCTATCCGGATCTGAGCCTGCGGGTGGCTGCCCTGTTCGCCGAGGACGGGACGCCCCTGGAATCGGTGAAGCGGAAGATCTACAACTGGCTCTCCAGCGCCTATAAGCCCAACACCCGGGAGGATGTGTACCGGGTGGCCTTCGCCCTGGACCTGAACGAGGACCAGGTCAGCCAGCTTTTGGGCATGTGTACCGATTACGGGATCAACTACCGCAACGGCCGGGACCTGGTCTATACCTGGTGCCTGCGTAACGGATGGGGCTATCACCAGGCCCAGGCGCTGTACCAGTCCATGCCGCCGGTCCCGGCCATTGCCGAGGAGACGGACTCCGAATTGACCCACCGGGTCCAGCTGCAGTTCCAGCGGGCGGAGACGGAGGCGGATCTGCGGCGGTTTTACCAGGAGAATCTGCCCTATTTCGGCTCCTACCATCTCCGGGCGTACTACTATTTTCAGCAGTATATGCGCTGCCTCACCCAGCCGGACTCCAGCAACGGCGCCCAGGAGGAATTTTACTCCCTGGAGCGGGTGATGAGCGAATACCTGCCTATGCACATGCCCTCCGGCTCCGACCGGCAGGGGTATTCCCCCATCCAGAAGCTGATCAAGCGGAACTGGCCCAACGCCACCTCCCTGAAAAATATCATGGCCCAGCGGCAGGAGGTGCCCCGGAAGTTGCTGCTCCTGCTCTACATCATCACGGAGAACTCCGTGGGTGGGGAGTATTCCGAGCTGGACGAGGACTACATGACCATCGAGGACCGGCTGGACGGCCACTGGTGGAGCGTCAACGCCATGCTCAGCGACTGCGGAATGCCGGAGCTGGACCCCCGGAACGCCTTTGACTGGCTGGTGCTATACGCCCTCACCGCCACCGGGGACGAGAGCATGAGCGAGCGGATGGAAAAGGTGATCGACATTCTCTACGAGGACGTCCGCTGAACGGTTTTCAAAAAATTGGGGCCCTGCCGAATGGCAGGGCCCCTAAATTTTTAGAACTTTTTACCGCCGGACCGGCTCCGGGCCGGTGATTTCGCCGCCGTCGGCAAGCAGGGCGGAGGAATCGTCCTCGGTGTAGATCACGCCGTCATTTTCCAGGGTGCCGTAAACCGTCACGATGGAGGACTCGGCGATCCGCATCTCGCCCCGGTTGACCACATGGCCGCCCAGATTGGCGGTGGCGATACGGAGGGTGCCGTCGTTCACGATGTCGGCGTAGATCTCCCTTTGCTGATCGCCCCAGGACCACATCTCCAGGTAACCGCCGCGGATCTCGATGTTGGAACCGCTGTTCAGATTCAGGTTGCCCATGTAGGAGCTGAGGAACGCGCGCTCTCCCTCCAGTACCAGGGATGTGGAGTCATCCATGAAGAAGGAGCCCGCGTTGCGCATGAAAGAATCGCGGAGGGTCAGGGTGGCCCCGTTGGACAAATGGGTGCCTCCAAAGACCGTTAGAGAGGAGTCATTCTCTACCTGCACCTGCGTCGCCACGGAAAAGCCGTCCAGATTGCGGATAAAGGCGCTGGCGCCGCCGCTCAGTGTCAGATGGTCGCCGCAGTTGGCCACGCCATCCATCACGAGGATCGTGCCCGCCCCCTCCAGCTCCACCGACGCGCCGTTCAGCTCCCGTCTGGAGTATAGAAAGCTTCCGCAGCTGCCCCCGTCCAGCCGCAGCAGGCCGCCGGGCTGGAAAAGGATGTTGGAACCTACACGGCCCACCAGCTGGGAGGCGTCATGGGCCTCCATCCGGTCCACCTCCAGCGTGCCGCCGTCCACCGTCAACAAGGCGCCGAACAGGGACAGCGTGGTGCCGGGGGCCATACGGAGCTCGCCCTGGACCATGATGGAGGTATACACCTGAAGATCCTCCGGGACCTGGATGACGGTCCCCTTGGGGATGACGACGCAGCCGGCGCCGCCCTCGGCCAGGATCGCGCGGAGCTGCTCCAGGGTGGTGGCCTCCTGATCCGTGCCTTCGCCCCTTTCCAGGTAGGTGCGGCAGGTGATGCGGTTATCCCAGGCCAGGGCGCCGCCATCGGCGCCGTAGTAGACGTAGAAAATGCCGTTGCCATCGACGGAGCTGTCCGCGCCCATTTGGAAGTGGCCGCTGATGACGTTCATGAACCCGTCGTTTAGCATGTTGCCGGACAGATCGATGGACGCGGACTCCGTGACCTGATTGATTTGGCCGTAGTTGCGGAAGTCGCCGCCCCCCTGGACCACGATGGCGCCGTTGTTGGTCATGATACCGCCCAGTTCAAAGACCATTCCGGTGTCCACTTCCAACCGCGCGGACGCGGCGTTGAGGAAATCGCGCTGGAAGAAGAAGGACTCCAGCGGCGGGCTGCTGAAGTGTTTGCTTTCCCCGGTGTACCGCACCACGCCCAGGTTGAATATCTGCCCCGAACAGGTCACGCCGTGAACATCGGTCTCGCCCAGATTGATAAAGAGCTGACACTGGCCGTCCCGGAGCTGGGCCGGATAGATGCTGGTCTCGGCGCTGCCGTAGTTGAGGAAGCGCCGGGGATCTACCGGACCTGCCAGGGTGCCGTGATTGATCAGAAGGTCGACGCTGACGGGCGTGTCGTAAGATTCCAAGATCAGCGCGCCCTCCGGGGAGATCGTCAGCGCGGCGTCGGGGTCAAACGGGAAGTCGCCGGGAACGGTAACGCTGCCGTCGATCACGACGGCCTTGGCGCCGGCTTCCGCCGCGTTTTTCAGCTCCTGGAAATCGCTTACATGGACGGCGTCGGCGAACAGCGCCTCCTCGTTCACGATGGCGGCATTGTAGCCAAAGTCCAGATTGTGGGAGCCCCCCTGAATAGCGATGGAATCCTCGCTTTCCAGCAGGTAGCAGCCGGCGCTCAAGGCCCCGTTGCCTTTAATGGACACCTGGCCGCCGCCGGAGACCGTCAGCAGCCCCTGGGATAGCATCGAGGCACTCCCCTCGATCTCGCCGCCGATCACATCGATCTTGCCGCCGATCACACCGGTCTGCCGCTGCACGTCCAGAATGCCCGCGTCGGTGACCTCCACATTGCCTTGGACAGTCAGGTCCTCCACCCGCAGGTACCCCTGGACGGTCAGGTCCTCCACCCGCAGGTATCCCCGGAGGGTGAGGGCGACGCCCGGGGCCACGGTCACGGAGATGGAGGGGCAGTCGATACTGGCGCCCTCCTCGATGAGGACCGGCTTGTTGATCACCAGATCGCCTTCCTCGCAATCGACCCAGCTCCCCGCCTCCAGCACGATTTCCCCCACCGAGCTGTCCGCCAGCGCCTGGGAGAAGGACGCTGTGCAGTCGCCGCTGAGCCACAGGGTGCTGCCTTCCGGCTGGGTGGACTCCGCGGTGGACTCGGCGCCGCCGGTGCTGGCCCCGGGTACCGTGGGATCGGTGCGGCCCTGCCGCAGCATCAGCGGAAGGGACACCGCCAGGATCACCGCCGCGCCGCAGGCCGCCACGGGGATCCAGATCTTTTTCTTGGATTTTTTCGTCTCCTCCGGCGGGGCGGGCTGTTCCGGGACCGGGGGGAAGTGCCAGGGCTCGTCCTCCGGGGCCTCCTCCGAAGCTTCCTGAGCGGGCAGTTCCTCCAGTTCCGGCACATCCTCCACTTGCGGAGCAATTTCGGGCGCTATATCAGAAGAAGACTCCATCTGGCCGGTAATGGGAACGGCTTCTTCGTCCTTTTCCTCTACAGAAGGAATTTCGGGAGGGGGAGCCGGACGGGTCTCCTCCTGGGCGTAGCGGTGCCCGTAGAGCACCTGGGGCTTTACCGGCACCGGCACGCCCTGGTACAGCGAGGCGTAGAACTCCCGCACCGAGCGGAACCGGCGGGTGGGCTGCAGGCCCATGCCGAAGAGCAGGCTCAGCTCCTGGGCCTCCGTCAGGTCCGCACCCAGCTTTCTGGGCGGGACCAGCTCATCGTCACAGATCCGGTCCAGGGCCTGGGGCGGCGTGACGCCGGTAAGGCAATAGTACATGGTGGCGGCCAGGGAATAGACGTCCGTCCAGGGCCCCTGGCCCTTGTGCTGATACTGCTCCACCGGGGAGTAGCCCTGCTTGAGGACGATGGTCATGGTCTCGCTGCCCCTGGCGGCGGACTCTCGGGCGCACCCAAAGTCCAGCAGGCGGACCATGCCGTTTTCCAGCATCAGATTGTCGGGGCTGATATCCCGGTGGATCAGACCCAGGGCGTGCATGGATTCCAGGGCTTTGAACAGGGGCTCCACCATGGGCAGCAGCTCGGAAGCGGGGATCTTCCCGCCCTTCTGGGCCACCAGCTCCTTGAAGGTGGTGCCGTCCACATATTCCATGACGATGTAGGCGGTGTTGTTCTCCTGAAAGTAGTCCCGGACGGCCACGATCTGGGGGGTCTTGTCCATCCGGGCCATGGTCCGGGCCTCCCGGATGAACCGCTCCCGGCCCTTTTCAAAGCCCTGCCCGGCGACGCCGGTGAAGCAGTTCACGGCGTTGGACACCCGGCAGTTCCGGGACACATGGTTCACCGGGTAGTATTCCTTGACCGCGATCCGCAGCTCCAGCCGGGTGTCGCAGCCGATGTAGGTAATGCCGAAGCCGCCCTCTCCCAGGACCCGGCCCAGCAGATACCGGCCGGCAAGGATGGTACCGGCGGGCAGCTGATGGGGCTGGGAGGTGTAGCTGCCGCCGGTGAGGCCGCAGTTGGGGCATGGCTCCCCGGGGACAACGGGGGTCATGCAATAGGGGCAATAGTGTTTTTCCATAGGGCAATCACTCCTATATCCGCGTTAGTCGATCACCAAAAGGACGATCCAGTACATCTCTCCATCCTCCGTCAGATAGTGGGCCAGGCCGATGCTGTTGTAGACCTGCCCGGCGTAGTCGGCGCTTTGCTCCGCGGGAATGAGGCCGGCGTATTCATCTGTGGCAAGCGCCTCCAACAGACCGGAGACGGACGCGGTGCCATCGGTGCAGATGCCGAACCGATATCCCTCCGGGCGGAAAATATCGACCACATCGGACCAGGTGAACTCGATGGTCTCACTGTCGCCGGTGTATTTCACCAAAGCCATCGCGTAGGCCGCCCAGGTGAGGTCGACAGCGGGCTGGATATTCGGCGCGTTGCCGCCCCGAAAATCATTGATGGCCTCCACCGCCCGCATGAGGTAGATCCAGTCCTCCGCCAAGGTCTCGGACTCCAAGGCGTAGAAGGTATTGGGATGGCTTTCATAGAGGGACGGGTCAAAGAGGCAGAAAGCAGGCAGGCCGATCCTTACCGACCTTGCGACCTTTTTCATGGAATCCTTCTCGATCCATTGGACTTCCCGCTCCTCGCCGTCCATGCAGAGGATCGTCTCCGGCACCTCGAAGTTGGAAAGGCCGGAGGGGAGGTCCATCACGATGGCGTCGGGCTCGGTGGAATCCCAGCCGTAAATGACCTCGTCGACCATATAGTAGGCGTCCACATTGTAATCCGGGACGATTTCAAAGGGGACATTGCGCTCAAAGATCCGCACCAGGCCACCCAGCGCGCCGGGATTGCGGATCTTGGCGTTGTCGTCGGTCAGGATCACGCAGCGCAGACCGGTATCCGAGAAGGCGTCCCGGCCCACCGTGACATTGGAGAAGCAATAGACCATGCGCAGGGTATCGCAGCCTGAAAAGGCCCGCTCCCCAATCGATTTCAGACAGGCGGGAAGACAGATATTCTCCCGGGTCTTCGTCCCACGCCCGTCCGCGTAGAAGGCATCGTCGCCAATGGCGGTGATGGGCACGCCGTCGGCTTCGATGGGCATGTCGCCGATCTCGTCGCCCACAAAGCCCACGATGGTGGCGTTGTTCTCGTCGATGATCCGCACCTGGTAGTCGCCCACCATCATGGTATCCGGCGCTGTGTCCTCGGTCGGTTCGGTGGGCTGGGTGGTCGTGGGGGGAATGTTGGGGAGCGTGGGCTGGGCAACGAGGGAGCCGGTGGGGGCATTGGTGGAGGCGGTGTAATCGTTGGGAGCGTAGAGCGTGTAGGGCGAACCGTTCCACCCCAGGGCCAGCACCAGGATGATCACCACCAGCGCCACCAGCGCCACGGCAATACCGCCGAAGATAGCGAGCTTTTTCGGCGGGATGTTGTGGACCGCGCACCAGGTCTGGACTTTTTCCTTCACCGCTTTGAAGCCCAATTTCGGGGGCTGGTAAACCGGCTGGGAGGGGGTCTGCCGCTGGGTAAAAGACTGGCCCTGCTGCTGATAGCTCTGCTGGCTGGGTGAAATTTGCGGCTGCGGAGGCTGCTGGGAGACCGGCGGCTGCGGCGGCTGCTGGGAAATTGAGGGTTGGACCGGCTGCTGGACCGGCTGGGGCGGCTCCGGGACCGGCGGGGCAGGAACGTAGACCTCCTGCTTCGGCGGCTCCTCCCAGAACAGCTTCTGGGCAAATTCCTCCATGGAGTGGGTCCGGTTTCCGGGCTGCACCGCCAGGGCATGGAGCAGCGCCTGCTCCTGCGCTTGTGTCAGCCCGGCCCCCAGCTCGTTGGGCATACGGATGGGGTCCTCCTCCAGCCGCTCGGCGGAGGCGGGCGGCGTGACGCCGGTGAGGCAATAGTAAATGGTGGCGGCCAGGGCGTACACGTCGGTCCATGCGCCCTGCCCTCTGCGGGTGTACTGCTCGATGGGGGAGAAGCCCTGCTTCATCTGCATGGTCATGCTCTTGCCGGTGTTGGTGGACCGGGCGGAGCCGAAGTCCATCAGCTTCAGGGTGCCGTCTGGCATCCACATGATATTATCCGGGCTGATATCCCGGTGAATGACCCCCCGGGCGTGGAGCGTCCCCAGATCGGAAAACAGGGGTGGTAGCGTGGGCAGCAGGACCTGGGCCGGGAAGCGCCCGCCCAGCTCCACCATTTTCTGGTGCAGGGGGACGCCGTCCAGAAACTCCATCACCAGGTAGGCGGTGCCGTTGGCCTGGAAAAAGTCCACCACCTTCACCAGCGTGGGCAGATCGTCCTGGGACAGGAGCATCTTCGCCTCCTCCAGGAAGCTATTCAGGCCCTTTCGATACAACTGCTCCTGGCCGGTCATCACCTGCATGTCCCGGCCGTTTCCCGCGCGGAAGGCGCAGTAGGTGGGGAAATATTCCTTCACCGCTATCCGGCGGTGGGAGTTGACCTCCAGGGCGGCGTAGGTGATGCCGAAGCCGCCTTTGCCCAGGGCCGCGCCCAGCTGATAGGTGCGTAGGCCGTTGCCGCTGGTCAGAATGGAGCCAACCAGCAGATCGATCCCCACTTGACCGGTCCAGTGCATGTTTCCGCCGCAGTAAGGACACCTGGAGCCGGAAGCGGGACGCATACAGTGGGGGCAGTACTCCATATCATAACCCTCCTTCTTAAAAAAACACAAACGCGGGGCCTTCCCGTGGAAAGACGCGGAAAGCGCTTTATTTCTCGGGCCCTTCGGGCCGTGGCGCCCCGTGGGCTAGGGGACCAACAGAATAATCTCCCAGCAGTAGCTTCCGCTGTCAAAGTCTTCCCACTTGGCGACGCCCATGTAGGTAAAGTATTGGCCCAGGACCTCGGATACGGACGAGTCGTCGATGGCGTGGGCGAATTTCTCTACCACGTTATCTTTCATCTTGCTAAAAGTGCCGTGGCCGCAGGACAATCTGGCAAAGCTCCAGGTCTGTAGACCCGCTTCCTTGATGGCGGTGGCCCATCTCTGCCCATTGGAGCGTTCGCCGCTACTGTTGAAGAACTCCTCCTGGCAGAGGATGTTCGCCGCGTCGCACAGCACCGGGTCCGGCAAAATGGCCGGGGCGCCCTGGGGACGGGCGTTGTTGATCGACTCGCAGAAGGCGCAGGTGACGATCCAGAAGTCGGCGAGGGTATCGTCGTAGAGGGAGTTAAACGCCGTAACGCCGCCTCCCTGACTCTTGCAGAGGCTGAAATCAAAGCGGCAGTTGGGCGGCAGCGCCACAGTGGTCTCCGGACGGACGCCGGCGTCGGCCCCTTCCGCGATCCAAACGAACTCGTAAAACGTGGAGGCGTACTCCGCCGAGTTAGGCAGCTCGATGTTGACCTCGGTGCCGGAGAGCAGCACCACCACGGCGGTGGTCTGGTCCGTCAGGAGGTAGAAGGTGCCGTCCTCCAGGTTGTCGCACTCCTTCCACTTTCCGAAACCGTCGTCCTTGCCCCGCTGGTAGAGCCGGATATCGTCCGGCAGGTCCCAGCCGGAGGTGCCGCAGGTGGAGTCGTAGACCCAGACCAGATGAATATCGGAATTGGCGAAGGCGTCCTTCTTGCAGCTTACGGCGGAAAAGACCTCCAACATGCGCAGGCCCCGGCACCCGGCAAAGACATTGGCACCGATGGTCTTCAGTGTGTCCGGAAGCAGGACCCATTCCGCCGCCTCCACGCCGACGAAGGCGCCGTCTTCAATGGCGGTGACGGGGATGCCGTTGATACTGTCGGGGATGTCGCAGATCCGTTCGGTGCCGGTATAGCCGATGATGGAGGCGTTCTGATTGTCCACGATCCGGAACACGAACCCGTCGCTGTTCGTGACGGAGCCCCGCCCGCTTTCCGTGGTTTCAGGGGGCTGGGTAAAGGTTTCAGGGGGCGGGGCAGACGTTTCGGTGGGCGTGGAGCCCTCCAAGTTGGGCGCGGTAGGCTGCCGCGCGGGGGCCTGAGAGGCGGTAGTGCCGGTCGGCAGATCCTGGATCGTGGACTGGGGCGCCTGCCGGGGCCACAGGACCACGGCGATGATCAGCGCCACCACCGCCAGGGCGATACCGCCGGTGAGGGCCCACTTCTTTGGCGGGACGCGCAGGATCTGAGGGATGACCTTTTCCTGCCAGAGCTGACGGATCGCCGGCGATTTCGCCGGGCCCTCCCCATCGGGGACCGCCGCTTTAGGAGCGTCCTGTTTCGGCGCCTCCTGCTTCAGGGCCTCTTGTTTGGGCGCCTCCTGTTTCGGCGGGGTCTCCCAGACCGGCTGCTCCTCCTGGAACAGCTTCTGGGCGAAATCCTCCATGGTGCGGGTCCGGTCTCCGGGCTGCACGGCCATGGCGTGGAG
>CANQQI010000002.1 GCA_947625945.1 uncultured Oscillospiraceae bacterium | reverse complement strand
ATCCAGGAGGCCTATCCCGGGCAGAATCTGGTGCTGATCGAGAACGAGTTTGGCGAGATCGGCATCGACGGCGGCTTTCTCCAGGACGCGGGCATCCAGATCACGGAGATGAACTCCGGCTGCATCTGCTGCTCCCTGGTGGGGGACTTCGGTCGGGCGCTGCGGCAGGTGATCGAGCAGTACCATCCCCAGCGGATCCTGATCGAGCCCTCTGGCGTGGGCAAGCTGTCCGACGTAATCGCGGCGGTGAACAAGGTCACCGGCCCCGAGGTCAGCTTGGGCTATACCGTGGCCGTGGCGGACGCGGGGAAGGTCAAGGTCTATATGAAGAACTTCGGCGAGTTCTACAATAACCAGATCGAGACCGCCACCACCATCGTCCTTTCCCGTACCGACTCTATTTCCGAGGAAAAGCTGGCGACTGCCCTGGCCTTGATTCGGGAACACAACCAGCAGGCCACCGTGGTCACCACCCCCTGGAAGGAGCTGACCGGGGCGCAGCTGGTGGAGGCCATGGAGGGCCAGGCGTCTCTGGCCTACGAGATGGCCAAGCTGGAGTTGGAGCGTCTGGCCGCCGAAGAAGACGAGGACGAGGAAGAAGAACACGAGCATCATCACCATCATCACGACGACGATGACGAGGAGGAGCACGAGCACCACCATCACCACCACGATGACGACGACGATGATGAGGACGAGCATCATCACCATCACGATGACGGCGACGATGAACACGAGCATCATCACCACCATCATCATCACCACGCCGACGAGGTCTTCACCTCCTGGGGCGTGGAGACGGCCAAGAAATTCTCCGCCCAGGAGATCCAGGCCGCGCTGGAGGCTCTGGATTCCGGCAGCTGCGGTACGGTCCTCCGGGCTAAGGGCATCGTGCCCTGCGCCGACGGTGGCTGGCTCCACTTTGATCATGTGCCCGGCGAGGTAGATGTGCGCGCCGGCTCCGCCGCCGTTACCGGCAAGCTCTGCGTCATCGGCTCGGAGCTGAAGGAGGCGGAGATCGCCAAGCTCTTTGGTGTGTAATTATGGTACAGATTCCGGTCTATGTGTTCACCGGCTTTCTGGATGCCGGCAAGACCAAATTTATCCAGGAGACCTTGGAGGACCCCCGGTTCAACGCCGGGGAGCGGACGCTGCTCCTGCTCTTTGAGGAAGGGGAGGAGGAGTACGATCTGACCCGCTTCCCCCATCAAAACGTGTACCTGGAGGTTCTGGACCAGGAGACCGTCACCATCCAGCAGCTTCAGACCCTGGCCCGGAAGCACCGGGCCGAGCGGGTGGTGGCGGAGCTCAACGGGATGCAGATGGTGGGGGACCTCTATTCCCGGTTCCCGGAGGATTGGGCCGTGGCCCAGGAGATTCTATTCGCGGACAGCACCACCATTATGGCCTACAACGCCAATATGCGGAATTTGGTGATGGACAAGCTGGTGGGCGCCCAGATGGTGGTCTACAACCGTCTGACCCCCGGAGCGGACACCATGCCGCTGCACAAGCTCTCCCGGGCCGCCAACCGCCGGATCGACATCCTCTACGAGTACACCGACGGGACCTCCGCCTATGACGATGTGGAGGACCCGCTGCCCTTCGACCTGAACGCCCCCATTGTGGAGATTCAGGACGAGGACTATGCCCTGTTCTACCGGGACGTGACGGAGGAACCCAAGAAATACGACGGCAAGACCGTCCGTTTCAAGGGCCAGACCGCCATGCTTCGTCGGGAGAAGAACGGAATGTTCGCGCCGGGCCGGTTCGTCATGACCTGCTGCGTCCAGGACATCCAGTTCTGCGGCATTCCCTGTCAGTATGCTGATGCCCGGCGGCTCCGTCCCCGGAGCTGGGTCATGGTCACGGCCAAGGTCAGCGCCCAGCGCCACGCCCTGTACAAGGGGAAGGAGGGCCCCTTCCTCACCGCCATTTCCGTGGAGGACGCCGCCCCCGCCGACCCGGACGTGGCGACCTTCTGATGAATGGAAGCGCCGGACAGCGGAAAAAGCGAATGACGGCATGACTTTTGTCATGCCGTTGCTTTTTTTCCCGTTCTATGTTATACTTACAAAAACGAAAGGAGGGACGCCCATGTACCAGCCCCTCGCGGACCTGCTGCGGCCCACCGGCCTCGACGAGATCTACGGCCAAGAGCATATTCTGGGTAAGGACGGGGTCCTTCGCCGCCTGATCGACTCCGGCAGCGTGCCCAACATGATCTTCTATGGCCCCAGCGGCACGGGCAAGACCACCGTTGCCAAGATCATCGCCCAGAGGACCAACCGGGCCCTCTACCAGCTCAACGCCACCACCGCCTCCACGGCGGATATCAAGGGGATCGTGGCCCAGCTGGACACCTTTATGGCCCCGGACGGGGTGCTGCTGTACTTGGACGAGATCCAGTCCTTTAACAAAAAGCAGCAGCAGTCCCTCTTGGAGTATATCGAAAACGGCAAGATCACCCTCATCGCCTCCACCACGGAAAACCCCTATTTCTACGTCTTCAATGCGATTTTGAGCCGCTCTACCATCTTCGAGTTCAAGCAGATCTCCGCTGAGGCGGCGCTGAAGGCCATTTCGCGGGCGGTGGAATTTTTGGAAAAGCGCACCGGCCTGGCCGCCCAGGCGGAGCCGGGGGCGCTGGAGTATATCGCCGGGGCCTGCGGCGGGGACCTGCGAAAGGCCATGAACGCTGTAGAGGTCCTCTTTTCCGTGGGCAAGGTGGAGGGAACGACGCTCCAGGTCACCTTGAACGACGCCCAGGCCGTCACCCAAAAGAGCGCCCTCCGGGCCGACCGGGAGGGGGACAACTACTACGATCTCCTCTCCGCCCTCCAAAAGTCCATCCGAGGCTCGGATCCGGACGCGGCGGTCCACTATCTGGCCCGGCTCCTGGAGGCGGGGCAAATGCCGTCGGCCTGCCGGCGGATGATGGTCACCGCCTGCGAGGACGTAGGGCTGGCCTATCCCATGATCATTCCCATCGTCAAGGCGGCGGTGGATATTGCCCTGATGGTGGGCATGCCCGAGGCCCAGATCCCTCTGGCGGACGCGGCGGTACTGATGGCCACGGCTCCCAAGTCCAATTCCGGCAACGAGGCCATCGAGGCGGCGGTGCGGGACATCCGGAAGGGCCGGGGCGGGGACTTCCCCCGGCATTTGCAGAACGTCCACGCCGACACCTACACCATGGAGCGGGAACAGGGCTATCTCTACCCCCATGCCTTCCCGGGCCACTGGGTTGCCCAGCAGTATCTGCCCGATGATCTGGTGGGAACCCATTACTATGAGTATGGCCCCAACAAGGTGGAGCAGGCGGCCAAGCGGTACTGGGAGGAGATCAAAAAGCGGAGTTAGGAGGCGCTTATGGATATCCGGGTAGGAGACATTCTGACTATGAAGAAGGCTCATCCCTGCGGCGGGAAGCTGTGGAAGGTCACCCGCACCGGGGCGGACTTCCGGCTGGTCTGCCAGACCTGCGGCCGGGAAGTGATGGTGCCCCGGTTCAAGATAGAAAAAAATATCCGGGCGGTGGCCCGGCAGGAAAAATCCTCGACAGAAACGAGCGGGAGCTGATGGAATCGGCTCCCGCTTTTTTGGTTTTGTGTTTTCAATCTGGAGGGCCGGGGGAGGACGGGCCGATTCTTTGCCCGGATGGGGCTTTGGGTTGCGACGGACTTCTTTCCCGGGACAGGTTATACTTTGGGTACCGAAGCGAGAGGGGGAAGGGCATGACCGTTTACCTGGATCTTGTGATGGGACTGAATTTTGTGGTGGACTTTCTGCTCCTGCTGGGGACCAACCGGCTCTCCGGCAGCCCTCCGGGAGCGGCCCGGGCGGCCCTGGCCGCTGCCCTGGGCGGGTTGTACGGAGGGGTGTGTTTGCTGCCGGGCTTTGCCTTTCTTGCCGGGCTTCCCTGGAATCTGGTAAGCCTGGGGTGCATGGGCGCGCTGGCCTTCGGGCTGTGCCGGGAGGCCGCCGCCAAGACGGCGGTGTTTGTGATCCTGAGCATGGCCTTGGGCGGCATCGCCATGGGCCTGGGAAGCGGCTCCCTGCTCTCGCCCTTGTTGGGCGCGGCGGGCCTGCTGCTCCTGTGTCGGACGGGACTTCCCGGCCTGAATGGCCCCAAGTATTTGCCCCTGGAGCTGCGGCACCGGGGCCGCCAGGTCCGGCTCTTGGCCCTCCGGGACACGGGCAACACCCTCCGGGACCCGGTTTCCGGGGAGCCGGTGACGGTGGTCGGTCCCCGGACGGCCCAAGCCCTCACCGGCTTGACCCGGGAGCAGCTTCAAAACCCGGTGGAAACCCTGGCCTCTGGCAAGGTGCCGGGGCTGCGGCTGATCCCCTACAAAAGCGTTGGCACCTCCGGGGGCCTGATGCTGGCCCTCCGGCTGGAGGAGGTCAAAATCAACGCCCGGCGAGCAGGCACCCTGGTGGCCTTCGCGCCGGAGGGATTGGAGGAAGGCTGTCAGGCGCTGGTGGGCGCCATGGGATGAAAGGATGGCGAATATGCGGCAGGCAATCGTGGCTTTTTTGACCAAACTCGGGATGCTCCAACCGGAGCCTGTCTACTACATCGGCGGAAGCGACGTGCTTCCACCGCCCCTGAAGGGACCGGAGGAGCAGCAGGCCCTGGAAGCCCTGGAGCGGGGAGAGGAGCGCGCCAAGCAGCTTCTCATCGAGCGAAATCTGCGGCTGGTGGTATTCATTGCCCGGCGGTTTGAGAATACCGGCGTCAATTTGGAGGACCTGATCTCTATCGGGACCATCGGCCTCATTAAGGCCATTAACACCTACCGCCGGGAAAAGAACATCAAACTGGCGACCTACGCCTCCCGCTGCATTGAAAATGAGATTTTAATGCACATCCGCAAGATCGCCAATCAAAAGTCGGAGGTTTCCCTGGACGAACCCATCAACATGGACTACGACGGCAACGAGCTGCTTCTTTCTGACATTCTGGGCACCGATGAGGATATGATCCTCCGACCTCTGGAGGACGACGTGGACTTGCGGCTTCTGCGCCAGGCGGTGCGGGAGCTTCCGGACCGGGAGCGGGAGATCGTGACCCTCCGCTTTGGCCTGGGGGGCCGCCGGGAGATGACCCAGAAGGAGGTGGCCAAAAAGCTGGGCATCTCCCAGTCCTACATCTCCCGACTGGAAAAACGGATCATGGACCGGCTGCGGACGGAGCTTCTGCGGCAGACGGCGTAAAAAAATTTTACTTGCAAGATGGGGAAAAGCGTGGTATAATCGATATAAAAGATATCGATAACACAGGAGGGAAATCTATGGAGCGTAAGGAAATCTCCAAATCCGTCTTAAAGCGCCTTCCCAATTACCTCGCCTATCTCAAAACCATTCCCGACGGGGGCTCGCCCTATATTTCCGCCACTGCCCTGGCCGCGGCCCTGGGCATGGGGGAGGTGCAGGTCCGTAAGGATCTGGCCATGGTCTCCGACGGGGGCCGGCCCAAGGTGGGCTATCTCCGGGAGGGGCTGATCGACGACATCCAGCAGTTTTTGGGGTATGACAATCTGAACGACGCCGTGCTGATCGGCGCGGGCAAGCTGGGCCGGGCGCTGCTGAGCTACACCGGCTTTCAGGAGTATGGTCTGAACATTCTGGCGGCCTTCGACGTGAACCCCACGGCAGGGGAGGGCAAGCCCATCTATCCCATCAGCCGGTTGGAGAGCTTCTGCCGGACCTACAAGGTCCTGATGGGCATCATCACCGTGCCGGTGGAGCAGGCCCAGGAGGTCTGCGACCAGCTGATCGCCTGCGGCATCAAGGCCATCTGGAACTTTGCGCCCACCCATTTGGAGGTGCCCGCCGGAATCCTGGTGCAGCAGGAGAATATGGCCACCTCCCTGGCGGTGCTGTCCATGCACCTCCAAGCACGGATCAAGGAGAAAAAGTAAGGCATTAGAAAGAACAGGACCGCCGGCGACCGCCGGCGGTCCTGTTCTTTGGTATGGTTTTAAAAACGCTGGAAGATCGGGGCTTCCGGATTTTACAATGCGCCGTCCGGCTTGGAGGGCAGTTCGATGTAGCTGACGTCCTTCCCCTTTTCCGCGGCGTAGCGCTCTACTTGTTCGTTGTACTTCACATCCACATAGGAAATGGAGTCCAGGTCCCCGGCCATTTCATCCAGGGTCCCCGCCGGCGCGATCACCGTCAGGGCGAAAACGCCAAATTCTCCGTTTAAGAAGCGCTGGTAATCCAGATATTCCGCGTCGTCTTCCTCAGCGCCGCGGCCTTCTTCATACGCGCAAAAATCCGCCACCGCTTTTGGTATATCGCCATTCTCAATGAAGAGGCCCAGCCTTCCGGTGTCACCCGGCGCCCACATATAAACGCACTTGGCGGTCACATGATATTGCTCCAGCCAGTCGGAAACCTCCTCCAGCGCATAGTAATCGTCAAAGCCAACGATGGCCTCCACCGGCGTGTCCCCGTCGGATTTGGCCAGGCGGTGAAGGTAGGCAAGCCGCTGCTTCGCGTAGCTGCCGGGGGCGTTTTCCAGGTCTCCCACAAACACCCGGACGGAACCTTTACGATCCGCGGCGCTTACGGCGGCATAGGCCTGCACCGGCAGGACCGACGTCACCGCCGAAAAAACCAGCAGCAGCGCGACGATGGTGGTGCAAAGACCAAACTTTTTCATGAGCGATCCCTCCTATGCCGGCGGATCCCGGCCCCGAAACGAAACTTCTGCTTCTATTAAAAATAATAATCATCCTATGGACAAATGTCAATGAATAGATCATGAACATTCAGAAAACTTTTGCGGGCCATCCCTTTTTACCAATCAAAATGCCGCGCTTTTTTGAAACGTGGAAGCACCCCGGCTTTCGCCGGGGCGCCGCTTGTCCGCAGTTCCTATTTTTTCAGCATCTTGTAGAGTAGGCGGTAAAGCTCCCCGGCCTCCAGGGGGGTCAGCCCGGCGCAGGCCGCCATTTTGGGCGGTACCGACGCCGCTTCCTCCTTGAGCGCCTCGCCGCCGGCCGTGACGGTCACCAGCAGATTTCGCTCGTCCGTCTGAGAGCGGGTACGGGTGAGCAGACCCTTGGCCTCCATTTTTTTCAGCAGGGGCGTCAGGGTGCCGGAGTCCAGCAGCAAACAGTCCCCCAGGGCCTTGGCCGTCACCTGGCGCTTTTCCCACAGCACCATCATCACCAGATACTGGGTGTAGGTCAGACCCAGGGGATCCAAAAAGGGCTTATACCGCTTGACGATCTCCCGGGCGCAGGCGTACAGGGGAAAGCAGAGCTGGTTTTTTAACAGCAGGGCCTCCTCGCCGAGCGGCGCTTCCATCGTTTTCTCCATGGAGCGTTCCGCCGGTCAGAATTTTACGACCCGCTCCGGCGCGGTGAAGGAGCAGAACCGGGCCTCGCCATTTTCCAGCCGGTAGACCTGGGTGTTGCCGTCCCCGGGCTGGTACATGGCCTGGAGGGAGGGGTAGGCGTCCAGCAAATGGGCCTGGGCCTCGATCCGCTCATCTAAAACCGCCTGGGCGGTCACCCGCAGCCAGCGGCCGTCGGCGCTCATGGCGCAAAGCTCCACTTTTGGGTTGGCAGCCATCTGCCGGGCCACAGCCTTACTTTTTCCGGTCTGAATGTACAGCCCGCCGTCAAACAGATCCACAGTGCCGAAGGGCCGGACCCGGGGCTGGCCGTCCTCGTCGGTAGCCAGATAGTAGACCCCGCAGCTTTTCAGAAATTCATAAACCTCGTTCATTTCTGTTCCTCCTTGTTAACATAATTCTTTGCGAACGCCGCCGCGTTCTGGCAGTCTTCCGCGTTTGGCCGGCCCTTGTGGAAGGGGCCGAAGGAGCCGGGGCAGTGAAATTCCTCCTGGGCCAGCGCCGTGCCGGTGGTTTCCGTTACCTTGGCGATTTGACCCTGGGTGGAGCCCAGCATGGCGGAGGTGCCGAAGCAGACCACCTTGCCCAGCTTGAACTGGTTCTCCACCAAAAAGGACTTGACATGGGGATCCACGTCGAAGGCATAGTAGGAGCTGCCCAGAAACAGCAGGTCCGTTTTCTCCGCCAAAGGCGTGTCCACGGTCTGGGCCTCCACGTTCAGGGCCTGGGCAATGGCCTCGGCCAGCTTCCGGGTGTTTCCGGAGCGGGTATAGTAGCGAACGGCGATTTTCATTGGGCGGCTCCTTTCTGGGCCTTGGCGGCCTCCAAAGCGGCCCGGACGGCCTTGGCCAGCTGATCGGAGCAGGAGGTGGGTCGGCTGCCGCAGGTGAGACCCAGCAGCTTTTCCTCAATCTGCTCTACCGTGGCGCCCTCCAGCAGCTTGGAAATGGCCTTCAGATTCCCGTTGCAGCCCCCTTCAAAGGAGATGTCGCGGATCACGTTCCCCTCAATGTCGAACCGGATGAACCGGGAGCAGGTATTCTCCGTCTTGTACTCGTAGCGCAAATGAAAAACCTCCTTGCATTGTTTATAATTCAATTGTTTCCAATTAAATTATAAACAATCGATTTTTACTTGTCAAGCCCATTATGATGGGGCTGAGCGCCTTCCGCCGCGAAAAAGCCCGCCCCGGCAGGAAAGCCAGGGCGGGCTTGGGCACCGCTAGGTGTCCAGCTTCCCGTAATAGAGGATCTTCTTCTCCGCGTCGTAGACCGCCACGGTGAAATTGTAGGAAGGACGCTCCAGAAGGGGAGTCTTTGTGTCTGAGTGGCGGTCCCAAAAGAAGTAATAGCCCTCCTCCACCTGGGGGAACAGAGGCTCGCCCGTGTCGTGGTCATACAAAATGGGGCCGAAGGTTGCGTCGGTCCCGTCCGGCTGGCGCTTGGTCACGCCGTAGAGGATCACCCGCACCTCCTCCTCCTGGATGGGAAACGCCTTCCAGCGCCCGTCTTCGGTGTTTCGGATCTGGTCTGCCACGGAATCGTCCGGGAATTGGATGGCGGCAAACTTTGTGCCGTCTCCGTGGAACCCTCCGTGGCTGTCCCAGTTGGCCAGCACCGTGCCGCCGGACAGCTTCAGCCCCAAAACGCTGCCCATCTCTCGGTTCAGCGTGCCAGAGGCGTCACAGCTGGAGAACAGCTGGAAAAAGACCAGAAAAAACGCCAGAAATCTGATCATTCTTCCCGCCCCCTGTATTCCAGCAGGTCCCCGGGCTGGCAGTCCAGGGCGGCGCAGAGCTTGGCCAGGGTGGACAGTTTAACGGCCTTGGCCTTGCCGTTTTTTAGGATGGAGAGGTTGGCCATGGTGATCCCCACCCGCTGGGACAGCTCTGTGACGCTCATTTTCCGCTTGGCCAGCATTACGTCGATGTTGATGATGATCTCGTCTTCCATGGCGCGCCTCCTAGATGGTCAGATCGCTCTGCTCCTGGAGCGCGGCGGCCTTCCGTACCAGATGGGACAGGGCTGCCGCCACCACGGAGATGGCGAATCCGGCGAAGGCCACCATCATACTCAGCAGGAAAAACCCGGGGTGGCTCATATTCAGCATTAAAAACACCATGTTGCCCAGGACAAAATACCCCGCGTCCCCGGCGGCCAGCCAGGCCACGCCTGTGAGATACCGGGCGTTCTCCATGGAGAAGGACCGGTCACGCCCAATGTTGGTGAAGATCAACCAGGCCAGCACAAAGGCGGCGCAGCAGGGCAGGGCGGTGCTCCAGAGGAAGATCAGCCAGGGCCAAAAGCAGAAGGCATATTCCGGGTTGGCTCCCGCGATGCTCAGCCCTAGGCTGGGCAGGACCACGCCATACACCGCCAGGGCGCAGAGGGCCACCCCCACCAAAATGATCTTGAGCCACCGGGCCAAGGATTTCTGTTCCATAAAAAAGCTCCTTTCAAATCTGCGGGTATTCCGCCGTGAGTCCCTCGGGAATGTCGGTGACGGACCGCTCCTTCATCAGGATCGCGCCGCCGTCCATGGTCAGGCTGCTGACGATCCATTCCTCCGGCGACAGGCCCCGGTAGGCGTGGACCTGCTCGTCCCGGTCGCCATCCACATATCCCAGCAACACGCCCCGGTCCGCCTTGGACACCACACAGAAAGGAATGTATTCCCGCTCCGCGTAAACCAGGGCGGAGACCTCTCCGAGATCCCGCCGGGTGTAATTCCGAAGCGGAGCGGCTTCCTCCGCTTCATCCCGCCATCCGCAGCCGGTCACCAAGATCAAACACAGGCCCGCTGCTAGCAGCTTTTTCACATCACCGCCTCCTTTCAAGGAGCAGTATAGCACAGGAGTTCTCGTAAGTCAAGTATTATTTATCGTAAATCAATAAAAATATGGTGCGGAACAAAAAACATCGGAGCGAACGGTGGAACGTCCGCTCCGATGAAGCCCGCAGCCTTTCATATCAATCGTCCCCGAAGGGGACACCATATAACTTCTTCACTAATCACTATTACTTATTACCTTCCAAAAATCGGCCCTTCGTATGAAGTGAAAAGTGAAGTAGTGTGGTGCTTCGCGCAGCGAATCAAAATCTTACAAAGCTGCCAGTGGCAGCTTTACCTTAAAAAACAGTGAAGCAGTAAAAATCGGCAACCCTCTGGCGAGGATTGCCGATTTTTGGTGCCGGTGGTGGGACTCGAACCCACACGGGGGATTAGCCCAACGGATTTTGAGTCCGTCACGTCTACCATTCCATCACACCGGCTTATCCGGTGATTAGTATACATGATTTCCTGGGAAATAGCAAGAGGAAATTTTCAATTTCCTCTTCCAAACAGGGTGTAAAACCACACCGCGGCGATTTCCCGGAGGAAATAGTTGATCCGGAGAGACACCCATGAGGTGGTCGCCGGGATGCCCGAGGCGGTGATCCCCAGCTCCCGGGCGAATTGCTCCGCCCGATACAGGTGGTACTCGCTGGATACCAGCCCGATGAGGTCCGGGGCCTCGCCGGTGCGCTCCTGGATCAAAGCCAAAGAAAAGGCCAGATTTTCACGGGTGTTGGTGGCCTCCTCCTCCTTCCAGACCCGGTCGGGGGAGATGCCCCGGGCGATTAGATCCCGGTACATGCACTCCGCCTCGGTGATGTCCTCCCCGTCGCCCTGGCCGCCGGAAACCACGCACACCGCCTCCGGGTGCGCTTCCAGATAGTCATAGGCGGCATCCAGTCGCTCCCGAAGGGAGAGGGAAGGGGTGGACCCGTTGACCCCGGCGCCCAGGACCACCACATAGGAGCACTCGGTTTTGAGATCTCCAAACCCTGCTTGAGCGATGAGGCAGCCTGTCCAGACTGCCGCCGCCAGGCCCGCGCCGGTGCAGACGCACAAAATGCCAAGCATCCACCGGGCCCAGACGAACCGCTTCCTGTACACCCATGCCAGCCGGAAGAGAAAGACCAGCATCAGGGTCCCGAACAATATCAGCACGGAAAACCCATATCCATAGGAAACGAAGGGATATCCCAGCGCAGCCAGCAGGACAGCAAGGATCCCAAAAATCAAAAGCTCTTTCTTTTTCATGCATGATCCTTTCTTTTATTCCCGTTTCAGTGTCACGATCACCAGCTCCGGGGGATTGTTCACCCGCAGGGGGATGATGCTGTTTCCCAGCCCCCGGCTGACGACCATCACTGCCCCGGATTCTTCGTAGAGCCCAAAGTCATATTTTGGAAAAAAACCCTGACCGGGGGCAACCAGGCCCCCGAGGAAGGGCAGGCGCACTTGACCGCCGTGGGCGTGGCCGGAGAAGATCAGATCCGCTCCCTGGGCGGCGTAGCCTTCAAAATATTCCGGCCGGTGGGCCAGGAGAATGAGAAATTCCTCCGTCTCCGGCAGGGTGGGGGAGGGGCCAAAGGCCGGATCCCGGAGCCCGTAGAGGAGAACACGGTCCGTCCCCTGGGTCAAAATCACCCCTTCATTTTCCAACACCGTCGCCCCGGCGGCCAAGAGGCCTTCCCGTAGAACGGTATAATCAGCCAGACGGGCCTCATGATTGCCGGTGACAAAATAGGTAGGGGCGATCTCCACGGCGGCCCGGGCGAAGGAAATTGCTACATTCAAATCCGTATGGACGCTGTCCACCAGGTCCCCGGTCAAAACAATGAGATCGGGCGCGGCCGCCCGGAGCTTTTCCAGGAGCCGGGCGTTTCCAGGACCAAATTCCCCGTTGTGCAGGTCCGAAACTTGGGCAACGCGAAAGCCGTCAAAGCCTCCCGGCAGGCCCGAAAGAGCCACGGAGTAGGCGCTCACTGTCACTGCCCAATTTCCCCAAAGAAGCCAGAGAGCCAGCGCCGCCAGCGCCACGGTCCATAAGAGCCACCGTCGATTTTTCCGATTCATGGAGTAGTCACGCCCCGGCGCAGAGGGCGCGAATCTCCGTGAGAATAGCGGCCATGCCCTTTTCACCGGGGAGATGGCCGGAGCCCGGAACGACGGTGCAGGTCAGCCGGGGATTTTGCGCCTGGCGAACCAGGGCCTCCACCTGGCGGGTGGAGGTGACGATGTCCGTCTCTCCCTGGAGGATGCGATAGGGAACGGCGACGTGCCGCAGTTCGCTGCGCAGATCCACCTTGCTCAGCTCCCGGAGCAGGCTCTTGTTTTTTCCATAGCCGTTCACAGTAGTGGACAGTACGTCCCGGAGACGGTAATCCGGGCTTTTCAGCAGACTTCGGAGCAGGGGGAAAACAGGGGGTTGTGGGTCGCTGCTGTTTACATAACCTTCGGTATACTTCCGGACCCAGCGACTGATTTTCATGGCGTTTTCGGGAGTAAATTCCCGGTAAACGAAGATCTTTTTCACCTGGGTCTTGATTTTGCCCGGAGCGGCGGATTCCAGCAGGGCGGAAAGGGCGTCCTCCGATTGCAGGAGCCGGTGGCAGACCTGCCCATAGGCAAGAGCGCCGTCCACGGACCCGGCGTTCCAGTTGGCGGCCAGCAGGCTCAGAATAGAGCCCCAGGACATGCCGAAGAGGTATAGCCGGTTCTGGGGAAATTCCTTCTTGAGATAGCCGATCAGCTCTGATGTCATGGCCGCGTAGTCCGCGATGGAAATGTCCGCCGGGAGGGCTGCGTTGTTGGCGCCGCAGCCGTACTGGTCCCAGCACACCAGAACGAACCGCTCCGTGATCTCCGGGAACAGCCCCCGGCTGCCCACGCAGAAGGGGAGGGGACTCCCGGGACCGCCATGGAGGGTCAAAAGGACAGGGAGACCGGCATCCCGGCCCTCCAGGAGGATCTTTTGCGGGTGTCCGCCCAGGCTGACAGTCTCCACTCGGGAGATGGCACTGTCCGGAGACGTTTTCATCGGCATCGCTTCCTTTTGCCTAAAGTAAAGTCATTCTACCATACAAATATGAATTAAAAAAGACCGCTGCGCGCCAAAGCGGCGCGCAGCGGCGGGAATTTACACTTTCTTTACACTCTCCGGCTCATTTCCCGGATCTCAACTAGGCACTTGGACAGGAAGTCTTCCAAAGGCACAGCCCCCTCGTCCCCGCCGGAGCGGGTGCGGACGGCCACGGTGCCGTCCTGAGCCTCCCGGTCGCCAACGACCAGCATATAGGGGATCTTCTGGCCCTGGGCTTCCCGGATCTTGTAGCCCAGCTTCTCGGAGCGGTAGTCGCCCTCTACCCGGATGCCTGCCTCATCCAGCTTTCGGACCACCTCCCGGGCATATTCGTGGGCACGGTCGGTGATGGGCAAGACCTTGACCTGAACAGGGGAGAGCCACAGGGGGAAGGCGCCGGCGAAATGCTCGGTTATGACACCGATGAACCGCTCGATGGAGCCCAGCAGCGCACGGTGGATCATGACGGGACGGTGCTTCTCCCCGTCCTCGCCCACATATTCCAGCTCAAACCGCTCCGGCATCTGGAAGTCCAGCTGGATCGTGCCGCACTGCCAAGTCCGGCCCAGGGAATCCGCCAGGTGGAAGTCCAGCTTGGGGCCGTAGAACGCGCCGTCGCCCTCGTTGATGATGAAGTCCTTGCCCATCTCCTGAATGGCGGTCCGGAGGGTCTCCTCAGCGTAACGCCATACCGCCTCGTCACCCATGTGGTCCTCGGGCATGGTGGAAAGTTCGATCTGATAGCTCAGGCCGAAGGTGGAGTAGATCTCATCGAACAGTTTGACCACGTTCTTGATCTCGTCCTTCATCTGGGCGGGGGTCATGAAGATATGGGCGTCGTCCTGGGTGAAACACCGGACCCGGAACAGGCCGTGAAGCGCCCCGGACAACTCATGGCGATGGACCAGGCCCAGCTCCGCCATCCGCAGGGGCAGATCCCGGTAGGAATGGGGCTCATTCTTGTACACCAGCATCCCGCCGGGGCAGTTCATGGGCTTGACCGCGTAGTCCACGTCGTCGATCACCGTGGTGTACATATTGTTCTTATAGTGGTCCCAGTGTCCGCTGCGGTGCCAAAGCTCCTGGTTTAGAATGATGGGCGTGGAGATCTCTACATAGCCGTACCGCTTGTGGCACTTGCGCCAGTAGTCCAGCAGGGTGTTGCGCAGCACCATGCCCTTGGGCAGGAAGAAGGGAAATCCGGGGCCCTCGTCCGCCAACATGAACAGACCCAGCTCCTTGCCCAGCTTCCGGTGGTCCCGTTTTTTTGCCTCCTCGATGCGCTGCAAATACTCCTCCAGCTCCTCCTTCTTGGGGAAGGCGATGCCATAGATCCGCTGGAGCATTTTCCGCTTGCTGTCACCCCGCCAGTAGGCGCCGCAGGAGTTGGTCAGCTTAATGGCGTTGCCCTTGACCCGGCCGGTGGAGTCTAAGTGGGGGCCGGCGCACAGGTCGGTAAACTCCCCCTGGGTGTAGAAGGAGATCACGGCGTCCAGAGGCAGGTCCTGAATCAGCTCCACCTTGTAGGGCTCCTCCCGGCCCTCCATGTAGGCGATGGCCTCCTCCCGGGGCTTCTCTGTGCGGACCAGGGGCAGCCGCTCCTTGCAGATCTTCTTCATTTCCGCCTCAATTTTTTCCAGATGCTCCGGGGTGATGGTGAAGGGGGCGTCAAAGTCGTAGTACCAGCCCTCGTCGATGGCGGGGCCGATGGCCAGCTTGACCTCGGGCCACAGCCGCTTCACCGCCTGGGCCATGATGTGAGAGCAGGTGTGCCAGTAGGTCTTCCGGTACTCCGGGTTTTCAAAGGTGTATTGGTTTTCTTCGCTCATGGGTATACCCTCCTTTAGAATTTGGGGCAGACAAAAATCCCACCCCTGAAAATTCAGGGGTGGGATACAGACTGTATTCCACGGTTCCACCCTGGTTGCGGTCAAGCGGCCGCCGCTCATTGGACGCTGTAACGGGCGCGCCCGTCCCGGCATTTCCGCCGGAAGGCTCGGAAGTGGTGTCCCCGGCGCCGGCGTCAGGACCATTTCACCAACAGGTCCCTCTCTGAGGAAGCGGCATCCGGATCGGTCTTCGTCAAGGCCTTTTCGTTGACATCAATTTATCACAAAATGGAGCCAATGTCAATCCCAGCCGCAAAAAAAGACGGTAAATTGGTGTCAGCTTCAAAATTTTTACCCCTTTTGGGAGGAAATAGGGGAAATCAGTTTCCATAATAACGATTCCGGAAAGGATTTTCTTGTTAACATAACGCTTTTTATTATGTTAACAAATGTCATTTTTTCTACAAGATATTGGGTTTTCCACCCTTTTTCCAAACCAATATCCCTGTTTTTTAATGGAATATAGTTAACATAAAAATATTAACAGAAATACGAAAAAGTTGTCGGATTCCCGAATTTTGCAAAAAAGACTTGACTTTTTGGAATTAAATGTTATAATAAGCATACAAATTCCATTGGGAGAAGAATTTGTAACTATTTGATACCGATTTTGACACTTTTTCTCGAGCGAATTTCTGTGAAAGGAGGTAGCTTCCCATGCAGACAAGCACACGATCTAGAAAGAGAAATTTTCCCCTTTTCCGCACAATGGCACTGCTCGTTCCCATTCTGATCGCAGTGGTATTGATGTCCCAGACGGTTTTCGCCCAATATACATATGTGATTACGGACGGCACCCGGGTGCTGGTTCATACCACCTCTGCCACCGACCTGAACGCGGTACTCAATGAGGCCGGGCTGAAGCTGAATGCGGATGATACCTTTACCACGCAGAGAGGCGACGGCATTTCCGAGATTACGGTCCAGCGGGGCCGCAGCGCGGAGTACGGCACGCAGGTGGAGCAGGAGCAGGTGGCCCGTGTGGAGACCTACACCACCAGCATCCCCCACAGCGTGACCTACTATCACGATCCGAACCTGCCCACCGGCGTCCAGGAGGTCTTGACCAAGGGCGTCAATGGCGAACTGCTCTGCACCGCCAACGTGGTCTACTCCGGCGGAAAGGAAACCAGCCGCACAGTCCTGTCCCAGACCGTGGTGAAAAGCCCGGTGGAGGAGGTCATCGCCATTGGCACCGGTTCTGCCGGGCAATCCGTCCAGGGCGTGGACTCTCTGACCATCAAGGACGGCTTTATCTACACCGCCAATGGAGAGGTCCTGTCCTACACGGGCACCCTGCGGGTTCTGGCCACGGCCTACACCTGTGAGGGCGATCCCACGCCGCCGCCCACCGCCACCGGTACAAAGGCCCGGGAGGGCGCTATCGCCGTTGACCCCAGGGTGATCCCCTACGGTACCCGGATGTTCATCGTCACCGAGGACGGGCAGTACATCTACGGCATCGCCACGGCGGAAGACTGCGGCGGCCTGATTCTGGGCAACCGGGTGGACCTGTACTACGACACCGAAGAGGAGTGCATCGACTTCGGCGCCCGCTGGTGCACCATCTACATTTTGGGTTGATTTGTGTTGCAAAACCGAATCCTATCTGGTACAATGGCCGCAAGGCCATTGTACCAGAATTTTTTGAGAGGACAGCTTATGCTCAACGTCTGCGATTTAAATACCATGCGGCCCCTGCTGGCTCGGGAGGGCTTTCACTTTTCCAAGGCCAAGGGTCAGAATTTTCTCACCGCCGCCTGGGTCCCGGAGCGGATCGCCCTGGAAGCGGGCATCGACCGGGATACCGGGGTGCTGGAGATCGGTCCCGGCATCGGCAGCCTGACCCAGCAGCTCTGTCTGCGGGCAGGGAAGGTGACGGCGGTGGAGTTGGACACTCGCCTAGCGCCCATTTTGAAGGAAAGCGTCGGGGAATTTGACAACCTCCATCTGCTGTGGGGGGACGCCCTGAAGCTGGACCTGCCCGCCCTGGTACGGGAGGAGTTTGGCGGTCTCCGGCCGGCGGCCTGCGCCAATCTGCCCTATTATATCACCTCGCCCATTCTCTCGGCCCTGCTGGAGGCGGACTGCTTTGACACGGTGACGGTCATGGTGCAGCGGGAGGTGGCCCAGCGGATCGCGGCTGCGCCGGGAACCGGGGAATACAGCGCCTTTTCCCTGTTTTGCCAGTACTACGCCCAGCCGGAGCTGCTGTTTCCCGTCCCGCCGGACTGCTTTGTTCCCCGGCCCAAGGTGACCAGCCAGGTCCTGCGCCTCCGGGTGCGGAAGGAGCGGCCATGGGATATTGAAAACCGGGACCTTTTTTTCCGCACGGTCCGTGCGGCCTTCTCCATGCGCAGGAAGACCCTTCTCAACTGCCTTGCCTCCGGTTTCCCGGAGCTGGGCAGGGAAAGCGCTGCCGCCGTGATCGCCGGGGCGGACCTGCCGCCCCAGGTACGGGGAGAAACCCTGGACATTCCGGCCTTCGCCACGCTGTCCAACGCCATTATCAGGAGGCTTGACCATGTTTGAATTTCTGTTTCTGGACCTGGACGACACCATTTTGGACTTTCATAAGGCTGAGCGCATCGCCGTCGGCAAGACCCTGACGACCTTCGGCGTCGATCCCACGGAAGAAGTCTGCGCCCGCTACAGCCAGATCAACAAGCTCCACTGGCAGATGCTGGAGCGGGGGGAGATCACCCGCCGCCAGGTGGTGGTGGGCCGGTTTGCCGCTCTGTTTCGGGAGCTGGGCGTGGACGGAGATCCCGCCCTCTGCGCCCAGCGGTACGAGGAGTTGCTTTCCCAGGGGCACTACTTTATGCCGGGGGCCCTGGAGGCGGTGCGAAAACTGTCGAAATCGTACCGGCTGTTTCTCGCCAGCAACGGCACCGCCAAGGTCCAAGCGGGGAGACTGAAAAGCGCCGGCATCGGGCCCTATTTTGAAAAGATCTTCATTTCCCAGGAAATCGGAGCGGACAAGCCCTTCCCGGCCTACTTTGAGCGCTGTTTCGCCGCCATTGACGGCTTCCGGCGGGATCGGGCCATGATGGTGGGAGACAGCCTGACCTCCGATATTTTGGGTGGAAAAAATGCCGGGATCACCACCTGCTGGGTCAATCCCGGCCATTCTGCGCCACGGCCCGACATCGTGCCGGACTATCAGATCGGCGCCCTTTCGGAGCTGGAGATTCTACTGGACCGATTGAACACCTCTGTCACAGCCGCACCTTGACGGGGGCGCGGATGACCATGGAATCCGGCATGACCTGACAATCCATGGCCAGCACCTTCACGCCCGCCGCCGCGGCCTCCCGCAGGGCCAGGCCGAAGGCTGGATCCGTTTCGTCGTTGGGGGTCAGGTATTTGACGTCCCGCATTTGGATCACAAACAGGACGTAGGCTCCGAATCCCGCCTCCGCCGCCGCCTGAAGGCCCCGCAGATGCTTGGTGCCCCGCTGGGTAGGCGCGTCAGGGAAGGCGCAGACCCCGCCCGTTTCCAAGGTCACGCCCTTGACCTCCAAAAAGCAGGGCTTTCCGCTTAAGTCGAAGGAAAAATCGAACCGAGAGTCCCCGTGGACCGTCTCCGCCCGAAGATGCTGGACAGGCCCCAGAGCGCCGGAGGCCAGCCACTCCGCGGCGGCGGCGTTGGGGGCCTGGGAATCCATATTGATGAGCCGGGACCCTTTTTCCACGGCGATCAGGTCAAAGCGGGTCTTTCTCAGCGGATTTTCCGCCCTTTGGCACCACACCGCCGCCCCCGGGGGCAGCAGCTCCCGGCACCGGCCGGTATTTTTGACGTGGCACACCTCCACCTGACCGCCGATCTCCACATGGGCGATAAAGCGGTTGGGCCGTTCCAAAAACCGCCCGGGGACCATGGAACCGTATGTCATGGGTGCTCCCCCTTAAAGTGAGATCTCTGTCTAAAAACCGGCCCGCGAAACAGGGAATAGGGAAGAAGTTAAAATCGGGGGATTCCCCCGTTTTTTTCCGCGTCTTCAAGTAAGACCTGTAGCCTTGTCTATTATGCCATGACGGGGGACGGTTTGTCAACTGCAATCGGAAAATGCCCGCCCGCCGGATCGCCGCCCGGTGGGCGGGCGTTCTAAAAAAGGATCCCGGAAAAAGCCGCTTCTGATTGCAAAAAAGCAGCTTTTATGATAAAATAAAAATTATTGAGGGGGTGAGCGGATGTATCGGGTGGCTATCGTGGAGGACGAGGCGGTATACTCACAGCAGTTGGAAGCCTTTCTGCGGCAATATGAGAAGGAGCGGGGCGCGTCGTTTCAGATCAGCGCCTTTGCCGACGGCTTCGCCATTGTCCGGGATTACCGGCCGGTGTGGGACATTATTTTCCTGGACATCCGTATGCAGCCCATGGATGGCATGGAGGCCGCCCGCCGAATCCGGGAGCGGGACGGCGAAGTGCTTCTGATCTTCATCACCTCTCTGGCCCAATACGCGGTGCAAAGCTACGAGGTGGACGCCCAGGACTTTATCCTGAAGCCGGTGAGCTATCCCCAGCTTCGAGTCCGGCTGGACAAGGCCCTGCGCCTGCTGGAGCGCTCCGCCCAGCGGTTTCTGGTGCTGCCCTACGGGGAGCTCAAGGAGCGGGTTCCGGTGCGCGACATCCTGTTCATCGAGGTACGGGACCACAATCTGGAGGTGGTGACCCGGGACCGGGTCTATTCTCTGCGGGCGCCCCTGCAGGAGATGGAGAAGAATCTGGCCGGCTGTCATTTTTCCCGGTGCAACCATGGCTACCTGGTGAATTTGCGGAATGTGACCGGCTTTTTGAAGGACAGCGTGCTGGTAGGCGGGCACACCCTGCCGGTGAGCCGCCCAAAGCGAAAGCAGTTTTTGCAAGAGTTGTCGGATTATCTGGGGGTGGCGTTCTGATGGAGGAACTGGAAAGTGCGCTGTGGGGGATGCTGCCGTTTCCCCTGGAGCTGCTTGCTGCCGTCGCGGTTTTCGCGTTCCGGCTGGAAAAGCGGCCCCACCCGTCCAGACAGGCGGCGCTGGGTCTGCTGGTGGCGGTGGGCTTTTCGGCCCTTTTCTTCGGCCTGAATTTGGCGTTGTACTGGGTCTCGCCGGACGGTCAAAGTACCGTGGACTGGGGCCGCGGCGCCAGCTCGCTTCTCTGGTGCGGCCTGCTTTTCGCCCAGATGGCGCTGATCGTCTGGACCGTCTGCGCCGTGCCGTTTCGGGAGGCCCTCTACTGCGCCTCCTGCGCCTATCTGATCGAACACATGGCGTACTGCGTTCGGCTGCTGCTGGCCTGGCTGCTGCCGGGGGCCTCCACAGACCCGGGAGCGCCGCTGTATTTTCTTTCCATTGGACTGGTCTACCTGGCGGGATATGTGTTCTTCGTCCGGCGAATGGTCCGAGATCGCCACTATGCCACCACGGCGGTGGAATCTCTGTGGCTGACAGTGAGCGTGCTGTTCGTGGTGCTGTTCATGAGCGTGATGGCGACGGCCTACGGCTTTGAGCCTCTCCACGGAGCCTACGCCCTGCTGTGCGGGGGCTTTGCCTTGGTGGGGCAGGTGCGGCAGCAAAAACAGCTCTCCTTGCAGCGGGAGCTCAACATGCAGCAGCAGCTCTGGCTGCGGCGCAAGGCCCAGCTGGAGATGTCCCGGGAGAATATCGAGCTGATCAATCGGAAGTGCCACGACCTCAAGCATCAGGTGGCCGCTCTCAAGCACATCGGCGACCCGGAAAAGCGGGCGGCGGTGATCGATTCCCTCCAGACCTCCGTGATGATCTACGACGCGGTGCTGAAAACCGGCAACGAGATCCTGGACACGGTCTTGACGGAAAAAAGCCTGCTATGCGGCCAGGAGGGGATCACCCTTTCCTGTATCGCGGACGGCGGCCTGCTGGCCTTTATGGACGCGGTGGACCTGTACACCCTGTTCGGCAACGCGCTGGACAACGCCATCGAGGCGTCCCGGGAGCTGCCGCAGGCGGAGCGGATGATCGATTTGCAGGTCCGGCAAAAGGCGGGGCTGATCCTGATTTGTTTGCGCAACCAATTCTCCGGCACCCGGGTCCTGGGGGAGGAGGGCCTGCCGCGGACCAGCAAAGCGGACGCCGGCTACCACGGCTTCGGCCTGAAAAGCATCCAGTCCATCGCGGAGAAGTACGGCGGCGTGATGACTGTCAGCGCGGAGATGGGCATGTTCCGTCTGTGTGTTTCGATCCCCGGGGAAGGGTAAAGGCGCCCGTTACAGACAACATTGACGCCGTACCGACGTTTTACCTTCGCCACGCTGGATCTGGCCAAGAGAACGGGATGGGCATAGTACATGGAACCCCTTGGGATATCCGCGGTAAAGGAGTGCGGGATGGCGCGCTCCACCTTCCGCTGCCGAGCGGCGATTTACGAAAATGCCAAGTTGTTGCAATCCGGTCCGCTTTACAGAAACGCGCGCTTTTCCGTAAATAAAAAACTACACAGGTCTGTGTTCAAAAAATGTAAAAACAGTATTGCAATACGACTTTGAAAAAGCTATAATAGAGATGTGTTTATGTGCATAGTATTTTGCGGGAAAGTACAGTTTTTAAATACAGGCCAATGAGATATTGGCAAACAGCGCGTTCAAAGAAGAGAGGACGGTAATGATTTGGCAAATAATTATTTGTCATATATTTTGAAAACGCACGACATACTCAACCGGCTTGGAGGCATACTTGATTTGCTCGATGACGCTGACACTGGCGCGTGGAGAAGAACAATCAGGGAGTTGAATTCGAAGTTGGAGTCCCTGCGTTTCCAGGTGGCTGTGGTGGGGGAGTTTAAGCGCGGAAAGACCAGCTTGATCAACGCGCTTCTGCGACAGGAGATACTCCCCGCGGATGTGGTGCCTGCCACGGCCACGATCAATCGGGTCACCTATGGATCCGTGCCCTCGGCTTACATCTGCTGGAAGGACGGGCGTTCAAACGAGACGGTGGAGATCAACCAACTTAGTCGCTACATAACCAAACTGACAAACGAGTCCGCTAGCAATGCCAAGCGCATACGCGAGGCCGTAGTCCGTTTTCCGTGCCAGTTCTGCGAGAACAATGTCGATCTCATTGATACGCCGGGCATGAACGACAACGAGGATATGAACACGGTCACAATTGGGGAGCTTGCGAACATCGATCTGGCCATCGTGACGCTGGATCCCAAATATCCCATCAGCTCCACGGAATCTGACTTCATTGCCAAGCTTGTGGAAAGTGACCAGATTTGCCAAATCATTTTTGTCGCGTCCAAGATCGACACCATTCCCGCATCCCAACGCAAAAAGATCCTGGAGACTGTTGCCAAGCGCATCTCAACACTCCCCCGGGAGGTTCTTCTGAAAAAATATGATGAGGACACCCCGGTGATTCGCAAATTCGACCGACTCCTGACGAATCCGATCATCTACCCCATATCCGCGATGCAGGCGCTCGAGGCATATGAGACTGGCAACCAAAAACTCTTAGAGGCAAGCGGCTTCCAGAGGCTTACCGATGAGTTAACGCCGCTCATCATCACCACCAAACACAGTGCCGCTGTGTTGACGCCTCTCAATGTGACCGCATCAATATGTCATCGTATTTCCCAGCTTTGCGACGCCACAACCAAAAGCGATACGCTCTCACACCGCCGCAAGGAACTGCGGCAGAGATTCGCGAATACCGCTTACGGTTCATGGACGGACAATAACTTCATAATGAACACCTGCAGGAGCAAATTCGACGCCTTGTGCCGTGACAGGACGCAGCAGGCTTTCGCTGAAATTCGGGACGCGTATTATACTGGGGGCAGTTCTGCTGCCGCTGTTGTTACACAGAGAATCTCCCAAATGTTACAAGTGGAACTCCCAGAAGAGGAGAAGGAATTTTACAGGTACGTGTGGGAGGAATGTTTCATGCGGGGATACGGCGTTCTATCCAACGCGCTCAAGGATATTTTGGCTTCATCAAAAGATTTGCTCTCTGGGGAACCACCGGATCCGGAGCTCCTCACCAGGCCCTTTTCGCGGCTGCCATTCAAATGGTTCATGGATCATGTGGCATTTGATTGGGCCGAAACGCCTGTTCCGCCAAGTACGATATACCCTGGTCAAGTTGTTTATTTCATCTTAAACAGACTGACATCGAGCTTTAACCGATATTATGAGATGAGAATTCAGCGTGTAGCCCTTCAAATCGAACGGATGACCCAATTCGAGTCTGATCTTTGCCAAGAACTTGTGCGGAAATACTTCCAGGCCACATCACCAGCGGCGATTGGCAATACCTTTCAGAATATGGATGCCGATAAGTCCGGGCTCATTCGACGCAAGGCGGAAGAACTGGCAAAAGATTGCGCTCAGCTTCAGGATGATTACATTGCCCATAGTGCTTAGTAAATACATGCGATTTTTAGCCCTTTTGCTATCGCTGCGAGGTAACTGTAAAACATGGCACATGGCATCTGCAACTATATTCATTAACAACCTAAGTAAAAAACATTATTAAATCCGGAGGGAATAATTATGTTGTGTCCAAAATGCAAAGCGATAAACGCGGACAATGCGAAGTTCTGCAGTACTTGCGGCCAGCCTCTTGCCGTATCAACGGATCGATGTGCCTTCTGTGGCGCAAAGCTGGCCCCAGGGGCGGTTTTCTGCTCCGAGTGCGGGAGCAAGGTTCAGGGGGGAGACAAGACCCCTGTGAAGAAAGCGTCCTCCAACAGCGGCAGCACACAAACCCCAGCAAAGCCCAAGGCTGCGGGTAAGTTACTCTATCCCGCGAAGCAGTTTGCTATGTACAAGGGTGAACCCACAATCGGCATTTCTTCAGCGCAAGGGCCGCTAACGGTCTATGACGACAGGATAGAGTTCAAGAAGACCTTCGGCAACGCGCTTGGCGCAGAGTTCGGACTGCTTGGTATGGCCCTGGCAAAGATGAAAGCCAATAAGGATCCGCTTCTCGTTATTCCTGTTAGTCAGATTGCCTCGTTGCGTGTGGGCTCCTACGGCGGCGTCTATAAGACCCTGGTGGTAACCCAAAAGGACGGCGAAATCCTCTCATTCGTGCCTGCCGCCCCCGGAAGCTCCATTCCACAGAATATTATCGATGTTTTACGACCCTACATAGACTAAGGAGGACAGCATGGGAGGCTTCAGAGTCAACGGCATTGGCGCCACAGATCATTTCAAGAAAATCAAGAGTTTAGGAGTACGCACTTGCCCCAAATGCGGCAAAGAGACAGAGTTTTTCCTTGAATTGGCCAAATTCAAGATCGATGTATTTTATATTCCCACGTTCACCCTAAAAACTAGATACGCCGTTATGTGTTCAAAGTGCGAAAACGGTCAGTTTGTCTCGGACGCGTGGGCTGCAAAGCTCCTCAATAACGGGCCGCACGATGTGATCTTTGAGGGCGCTCAACCTACGCAAATTCCCCAACAGGAAAACGGCGCGAATCGACAGCTTGTTCAGCAGACCGACGGAGTAGATGAAACTGATACTGAGAGCATCGAGGAGAATACCGCTACCTTGCCGGTGTATGAACATCTAAATGGCACGACGATGCCGTCGTATTTTAAATGCCCGCACTGTGGCGTCACCCAAATGCGGGAAGGAAATTTCTGCAGCTTTTGTGGCAAGCCCGCGCCAGAAGCGAAACAGGATTTGGAAACGCAATCTACCTCGCGGAGCAGATGTCCGGCCTGCGGAGCTAGTGTGAAGCCTGGGAACATATTCTGTGACCAATGTGGAAAAAAACTGATTTGAAAATAGAGGCTTAGAGTAAACTACAGGAAGAAAGGGATCAGAAAATGCCAGAAGAATCAAATCTCAGCTACATGGGTTATCAGGAGATGGTAGCCGACATGACCACAGCTCTCGCCAGTACCTGCGAGATCATGAAAGAACTAGAAATGCCTACCCAAGCGGAAAAAGCCACTGAAGCGGCGGGAAAATTGAAGTCACACATCTTCTCAGTGGGCATTATGGGCGAATTCAAGCGTGGAAAGAGCACGGTCATTAACGCCCTCCTGGGCGAAGAGATCGCCCCTGCGGACGTCTCTCCCGCGTCTGCCACTCTGAATCGCATCACATGGGGACCGAAGGCCAAAGCCAGCATTCTCTTCAAGGATGGGAGATGCCAGGAAGTGCCGGTCAACAGGATCGCCGAGTATGTCACCAAGATCACCGACGACTCTGCCGCGATGGCCGAAACTGTGGACCAAGCGGTGGTGGAATATCCCTGCGAATTCTGCAAGAACAATGTGGAGATTATCGACACCCCGGGTCTCAATGACGACGACCGGATGGACGTCATCACTGAGTCGGTGGTACCCAAGTTGGACGCCGTGGTCTTCGTAGTCAGCGCGACCGCGCCCTTTGGCAAGAGCGAAGCGGAGTTTGTTCGCAGCAAGCTCATGACCAGTGATGTGTCACGGCTCATCGTCATCGTGAATAGGATCGACGATATCTATAAGGCATCAGACCGGCAGAGGATCGTCGAAGCGATTCGCAAGAGAATTGTCAAGGAGATTCTGGAACGCACGGCGACCATCCACGGGGAGGACTCGGATATCTACCGGGAGACCAAGGCAAAGCTTGCGGATATCACGCTCTATCCCATGTCGGCATTCAATGCTCTTATCGGGCGCACGGAGCACAACCAAGATCTGGTAAAGGAGAGCGGGATCTTGGCTTTTGAGGAGCGCCTGCGCAAGCTCCTCACGGAAGAAAGAGGCACTATTGAGATCACCCGTGGGATGTCGGTGGTCGCTGATCTCCTTAATCAGGGCACGCAGGCCATTGAGCTGCGTATGAACACCATCGAAATGAGCGCGGAGGAGTTCCTTGCCAACCAGAAAAAGGCGCAGCAGAAGATCACTGAGCTGCGTGCCAATAAGAAGGCCGAGCAGGAGCGCATTCGTGCCACCGGCAAAAAGATCGGGAAAAGTATCAATTCCATGATCGATGAAAAGTATGCAGACCTCAAGGATCGGCTGGTCAACTACTTCTCAGAATACCCCATCAATCCCGATGAGCTGAAAAACGAGGGCGCCGTGGCGCAATTCCAGACGAAGGTCGGAGAGGACATGGAGCGCGAGGTCAAGAGCGCCCTTAGCGATTATTCCGAGCAGTTAAACGTCTATCTCCAAAAGGCCATGGGAAGCGAATATGTAAAGGTCCAGGAGTACATGGGGACTTTGGCGCTGGAACTTGATAACCTGAGGGGCAATATAAAAGGCAAGAATAACATCGGAACGATAGGCACTGTAGGAATAGACGCAATGTCCAATCTACTGGGGGTGTTTCTTACCTCCAACCTCTTTTCCGTTACGGGCCTCGGGATGTTCGGACTCGGCGGCATGATCGAGGGCTTCAAGGAAGCAGGTTGGAAAGGCGGCGCTACGGGTCTTTTGGGCGGGGCTGCCGCCGGTACGGCCGTGGGCCTTGCTCTTCTTACGACTCTCGGCTCCGTGGCCTTTCTGCCCTTTGCGCTCATAACCGGCCTTGCCGGCACGTTGGGCGGCAAGTTTCTAACTGCGGCCATTTTCGGTAAGGACATTCGCCAGAAGAAGATCAACGAGATTCGGGACGGCCTGAAAAAGGCCGCCGGTCAGGCCGTGGACAACCTTCGCTCCCAGAATCTCATCGAGAACTGGGCGCAGAAGCAGATCGAGGACCAGATCCAGATCGTCATTGACCAGATAGACAGCGAAACCGAGCAGATTCTTACCGGGATGGAAGACACCCTGAAAGCCATCGCCGCCGATATAGCCAAGGCCGATCAGGACAAGGAGCAGCGGATAGCACAGTGCAATCACATCAAGAATAAAATTGAAAGCATCGCGATGCTCACCCAGCGCATTACTGCGAGAATTGGAATGACCTGCGGGCAGGAGCAGATCCCGGCAGTGTAATAAGGAGGTTTTGCGTAAAAATGGAATACGGATACTTCACAACGTCTCCCCTCAACTCCGTTCGGGTGAACTTTGGGGAGTACATGAGCAAGATGAAAGCGAGGGACGATATCCACCGGATCAACGGCATTCCGGACTACGCCTTTCCTTTGGACCTGAAGCTGCGGGAGCAGCTTCGGAAGATCCCGTTTTTCTACACCATCAGCAAACAGATTGCCGTCCACGCGGAGGCTCGCGCCCGGCAGCTTGAGACAGCCCAGTCCGTCATGGCCAGTCCCACTCAGTTCCCAGACATCTTCAACATGGCAAGGGACTGCGCAAAGCGCCTGGGTATAGGCGCGCCCAACGTCTACATCACCCACGACCAGGCAATGAATGCTTATACCTATGCCTCCGACACGGTGACCCCCACCATTGTTGTCACCAGCGGCATCGTGGAACGTTTGACCAAGGGGGAGCTCAAGTGCGTCATCGGCCACGAGTGCGGCCACGTCCACAATGAACACATCGTGTACCAGTCCGTCTGCGATGTGCTGGCGAATCTGCTCTCCGGTAGTAACGCGATTATCCAGCTGCTGTCGAAGACGAATATCCTGCTCTTTTATGAGTGGTCCCGCGCGGCGGAGGTCACCAGTGACCGCGCCGGTATGATTTGCGCGGACAACATTCAGGACGCCATCAATGTAAACAAGAAGTTGGCCTATGGATCGTTTCTGAACCAGGAGGACGTGGAAATCAACATAGAGGAGATCCGTGCCCAGCTCAACGATCTGTCCACAGTGGCTTCTGTGGCTACGGAGATTCTACAGACCCACCCATCCGGCATAAGGCGTATCCTTGCCAGCGATGAATTCTCCCGCTGTGACCTTCTCTACAAGTGGAGGCCGGATCTGAAGAAACCCGGTATGAAGCTTCAAAGCAAGGAGGAGACGGATGCGGCTGTGTCCAAGTATATCGCGGTCCTCAAGGAAGATAGGAAGGAGGACAACCAATGAATATTCAAGACAGAATTACCGTTTCCACGGAAGACATCATGGAGAAGCTGGAGCAGAATCTGGACAATCTTCGCCGGTTCCGCTATGACAACGAGTACAGGCGGCTTTTGGGCGACACCATGCTATGCCACATGGAAAGCTGGGAAAACAAGATCCGCAGCCGCCGCAAGGATCCATTTACCGTGGTGGTCGCCGGCGAATTCAAGCGTGGCAAGTCTACCTTTATCAACGCGCTTCTGGGCGAGGATGTACTTGTTACCGACGTGACGCCCGAGACGGTTACCATGAACGTTTTAAGCTATGGAATCCACAAGAACGAAGCGGTACTCTCTGGGGGACGCAGAATGACGCTCACCGACGACGAACTCTCCAGGACAGCCATTGAGCGCATTTCCGGTGAGGTGGGGGAGACCATTCGCCGACTGGAGATCTCACGTCCCAATGAGATTCTGCGGGATATACGTATCATCGACACACCGGGCCTCAACGATATCTCCGACTCCGACCTTGACTCCATCGTGGCCGACGCCATGGCCCAAGCGGACGCGGTAGTCTACCTCTACTCCGTCACCGCGCCGCTGTCAAGAAGTGAGCAAATGTATATACGCTATTCCATCCTCCCGCAGAATTACACCAAACTTTTCCTGGTGGGCAACTACTGCGACCAGATGAAGACGATTGACAATCTGAATGCCATCCGCGAGACCATGAGAAAACGCACCGAGATCCTGCTTCCAGGCGAACGTCTCTACTATATCAGCGCCTTGGAGGAGATCCTGCGTGCTACGGGCGAGGAGCTTCCCGCGCGTGAGACCAACGACATGCTGGCACAGGAGTTCGTTGACTTGAAGGATGCCATCAGGGTTCTAATCGATGAGAAAAAGACCAGCGTAGCCGCTGACAGGATGCTCCGGCTTACACGCCAGATGGTGGAAGAACTGAACGCCGATCTGGAGAACATTAAAAAAGGCCTTGAGCTCACCGGCGCGGAGTTGGAACAGGAACGTTCCAAGCTCTGCGAGGAGGAAAACCGTCAGAATGAGCGGCTGAACGAGGCCACTGCCAAGGTCCGGGACACCGTTGAAGACATGCGGACTGACGCCGCCGATTGGATGAATGAGCTTCTAAACCGCATGGAAGCGGAGGATCTGTCTGTTTACAACGCGCAGGAGCTGGGCCAATATTACTCCTATTACTGTGTTGACCTGCTGGAAACGCTTCTCCGTTCGAGCCTTGAATTTCACAGGGAGGAGCTGCTGGAAAAGCTAAGTGGCATATCCGATCAGCTTTCATCGGGGCTGGCCGGCCTATATGTCTCCGGCGACGATGTGAGCTTTGCTTTCCGGGTGAACAACACCACCTGGACGCGCGGCGACTCTGTGACCATGGCCATCGCTATGATGGGTGGTCCTATCTCCGCCATAGCTGATTTGGTGGGCAGTTTCACGAGAAAGAAAGAAATCGACAATGCCCAAGGCTCCGTCATCAACTCCATAAAGGCCAAATTCCCGGCGCTGAGGAAAGATATCGGCTCCCATGTCGCCACCAGCTATAAGGCTCTGGCGGACTCCGCATGCAAGCTCATTGGGGAGTATTATCAGGAGCAGATCGACCATGCTCATGAGACTATGGCCCAATACGAGGAAGCGTTCAGCAGACGGGGTGAGGACCGTGTGAAAGTACTCTCCGCAGTGGAGGAGTTGAGCGCCGCTTTGGCCGCGTTTTCAGAACAGCTCTAGTGGGGAGAATATAAAAGCCGTTATCTGCGTTATCAGTAACGGTGCCAGGCGTGGAACCCACATTGCTTTACGGAAGTAAAAATTAAAATGGCGCAGACTGCGGCAAAAAACCGACAGCCTGCGCCGTTTTATTTGCGATCTGCTTCTTATATATGGTATCCTAAACGCAACAAGGACCTCCTCAAACTTCTCTCACGCGCCCGCCGGGACCGCCCCGGCGGGCGGGGGCGGTCCGAATCCGATTTATTTTTTAAGAAAGCGAGGAAATGATCAATGATGAAGAAGCTCCTGTTGGCCCTGCGGACCGTGGTGTGCCTGGTGCTGATCCTGGCGTTGGCCGGCGGAATGATGACGGTGAACAACCTGGTCTCCACCTATGCCCGGATGATGGACAGCATCATGGGCGGCTTTGCCCGTAGCGTGGACAACTCCAAGGCGAATACCGAGGGCCTGGACCTGCAGTACAACAAGCCGGATTACACCGCCGATACCATCGGCGCGGCGGAGGACGATCTGGCGAACCGGATCGCGGCGGAGGGCGTGGTGCTCCTGGAGAACCGGGATGGCACCCTGCCTCTGGCGGCAAACACCACCTTCAGCTTCGTCAGCGTCAACGCCGCCAAGGTCAGCGCCGGCGGCGGCCTGATGGGCGGCGGCGTGGACCTGAAAACACTGTTCCAGAACGCCGGAGTCGGCATCAACGAGACCCTGTGGAGCTTCTACACCGAGGGCGCCGGAAGTGGTTACGGCCTGGGCACCGGCTCCATCAACTACGGCGACGCGGAGGACTTCCGCATCAACGAGTGCCCCCTGTCTGTGATGCGGAGTGCCGACGGCGTGCTGGAGAGCATGGACGGCACCGTGCCGGTCTACTTCCTGAAGCGGGTGGCGGGCGAAGGCCGGGATATGCCCCGGAGCATGTATTCCCACGCTGATTCCCCGGAGGACAAGGTTCGGACCTACATCGAGCCGGATTCCACCGAGCTGGAGATCTTGGACTACCTGAACGAGCATTTTGACACAGTGATCCTGGTGGTCAACTCCAACGCGGCGCTGGAGCTGGACTGGGTGAAGGACTACCCCAGCATCAAGAGCGTCCTGTTCGCCCCGGACGGCCTGCAGGCGCTGCCCGGCATCCTGACCGGCGCCATCAACCCCTCCGGCCGGACGGTGGACACCTTTGCCGCCGACGCCCTGGCCAGCCCCGCTGCCCAGAACTTTGGCGACTATCAGTACTTCGACGAGAGCGGCAACCCCACCAAGTACAACTACGTCTCCTATGCCGAGGGCATCTATGTGGGCTATAAGTACTATGAGACCCGCTATGAGGATGTGGTCATGGGCGCCGGCAACGCCGGGGACTACGACTACGCTTCCCAGGTGGTCTATCCCTTCGGCTACGGCCTGAGCTACACCACCTTCCAGTGGTCGAATTTTAAGACCTCCTGGTCCGGCGACACCTGCACCGTCACCGTGGACGTGACCAACACAGGCGACGTGGCGGGCAAGGATGTGGTGGAAGTTTACGTCCAGAGCCCCTACACGGACTACGACAAGCAGTACGGCGTGGAAAAGGCATCCGTGATGCTGGTGGGCTACGGCAAAACCGGCGCCCTGGAGTCCGGCGCTACGGAGACGGTGACCGTCACCTTCCAAAAAGAGCAGCTAAAGGCCTACGATTCCCAGAACGCGAAGACCTATATTCTGGATGCCGGCGACTATTTTCTCACCGCCGCCGCCAATGCCCATGCCGCTGCCAACAACGTCCTCGCGGCCAAGGGCTATACCATGTCTGACGGCATGACCGCCGACGGCGACGCCGCCTTGGTGGATACCTACACGGTGGACGCCCTGGACACCGAGACCTACGCGGTGGACAGCTACTCCGGCGCGGCAATCACCAACCTGTTTGACAGCGCCCGGGGCGAGATCACCTACCTGACCCGCAGCGACTGGACCGGCACCTTCCCCGTCCATGACGGCGAGCCCAGCAACCTGGTCAGCACCTGGGGCGGCGAGATCAACGGCGACGACGGGGTGGCCTACACCTGGAAAAAGACCGCCAGTGCGGCGCTGATCGCCCAGCTGGACGCCTTCGACTCCGGCAATCCGGCGGACCCCGCGGCCATCACCGATACCCCGGTCTACGGCGCGAAGAACGGCCTTACCCTGATCGAAATGCGGGGTCTGGACTTTGATGATCCCCAGTGGGACGAGCTGCTGGACCAGCTGACTACCGAGGACTATTATCAAACCATCTCCCGCTCCGGCTATGGCGTGGAATTTATCGCCTCCGTCAACAAGCCCTTCACCATCGACGCGGACACCGCCGCCGGCCTGATCTACGGCGGTACCGGCAAGATGTTCCCCAATCCCATGACCGTGGCCCAGACCTGGAACCTGGAGATCGCCACGGAATACGGCCGGATGATCGGCAACGAGGCCCTCATCGGCGGCTGCAACGGGTGGTACGCCCCTTCCATGAACATTCACCGGACGCCCTTCTCCGGCCGGAACGGGGAATACTACTCCGAGGACGGATTCCTATCCGGCGCCGTGGCTTCCCGGGAAATCTACGAGGCGGCCGCCAAGGGCATGTACACCTTTATCAAGCACTTTGCCTTCAACGATCAGGAGAATCACCGGGGCGACCGGCCGGGCCAGTACAGCGTGGCCACTTGGCTCAACGAGCAGTCCGCCCGGGAGATCTACCTGAAGCCCTTTGAGATGTGCATGAAGGTGGGCGACGTGGAGCTGAACTATGTGGAGAGCGACGGAAACGGCGGCTACCGGAACGCCAGCCGGATGATCCGTGCCAGCCAGGCGGTCATGACGGCCTTCAACCGGGTGGGCGCCACCTGGACCGGCGGCTCCTACAACCTGCTCACCGGCCTGCTGCGCAACGAGTGGGACTTCCATGGCTTCATCATCACCGACGCCGCCAACGACGGTGTGTTTATGGACGGCTATCAGATGATCGAGGCGGGCGGCGACGCCAAGCTGACCTACCTGCGGGATTCCGCCCGGTTCAACTATGATCCTGACGATGCCGCCACCTATCACTATGGCAGAGAGGCTATCCACCGGCTGCTGTACACCATTGCCAACTCCAACGCCATGAATGGCGCCATGCCCGGCAGCGTGTTCAAGGACGGGATGCGCCTGTCCCAGAAGCTCATCCTGGGGGTGGACGTGGTGCTCGGCCTGCTGATTTTGTGGTTTGCCTATGTGCTCTTCCGGGGCTTCAAGCCCAGCAAGCGGAAGCTGGCGAAGTTGGAGAAGAAGCGCGCCAAAAAAGAAGCCAAGCGCCAGGCCAAGCAAAACGGATAATTTTCAAAAGCCCGCCGGTCTCCCGGCGGGCTTTCGCTTATGAAAAGAGGGGAGAATGATCAAAAGGATCCATTGCTATTTTCTGTCTCACCGCTGATCAGCCGGCGGCAAAGGCCGGACAGCGCTTCCCGGTCCTCCCCAATGGCAAAGAGGAGATATTTGCCATTGCGCTCCAGAATGAAGTTCTCAAACCGCGCCGCCTGCTCCGGAAAATACATCTCGAATCCCGTTCTCTGGTCCTCGACATAGGTTTTCAGCGCTTCTTCTAATCGGTCCGCCGCTTTCGAGTCGGCCCCCTCAAGCAGGATAAACTGATTGGCTGAAAAACCTACCGTCACGCCGTAGTATCTGGCGTCCACCAAATCCGCTGTCGACGCCTCGACACGATTACCATCCAGAAGCAAAAGCTCCGGCACCGATCCAGGGTCCATCATGGCCATTTCCCCGGAAAAATACCCGCTGGCGCACAGAGCTTGGGCAATGGCGTCCAAATCCAATTCAATGTCCTTTTTGGGCGCCGCCTCCCCACAGGCGGAGAGGGAGAAAAGGAGAAGCGCGGCCAGGGCGGCTGTTAAAAGTCGTTTCCTCATCGTGTCCGTTCACCTCGTTTCCGGTTCAAACTGGTCGGCCCAGGCGTGAAGAAGCTCGTCGGCCTGGGCAGCGGCGGAGGGCGGGTAGGCGGCGTGGAGGGTGTAGAGGATGCCGGCACAGATGATGTGGCCGTCATAGGTGACAAAGCCGCTCTCCAGAGTGGTTGAGCGGAGCACGTGGCAGGTGTAGCCCCCAGCGGCAGTGAATTTCTCCTCCGTGTAATCCACATCCTCCGTGGCGCGGGCGCTGAAGATGGCGTCCGCGCCGTCGTTCTCCGTGCGCAGCCACGTCTCGGCCTGGAGGCGCACGTCCCCCTCCTGGCATTGGGTTATCATGCTCACACTGGCGATCTCCCCCTGCTGTCCCCCGTAGACGGAGAGCGTCGTCCCCGTCTCCTCCACATTCCAGCTGATGGGCCGGAGCTCCTCTAGGCCCACATACTCCAGGGCCTGGGCCGCGGTGCTGAACGTGCGGATATAGACGTTGGGGTGCTGGTTTGACCAGGGAGTCGCCTCCTCCAGCTGGAGGCGGATGAGCGCCGGGACCTCCCGAATCTCGCCGGTCAGCGCCTTCTCCGGGAACGGCGTCAACTGGGCGTAGATGTCGTAACCGGACTCAAAGCCTTGGTCCCCCTTTCGAAACTTCTCCAAGAGTACGGTCCCCGCCCCGGTGGCGGCGACAGTAACCGGCGCCAGAACGAGGCACACGCAGGCGGCGGCAAGCAAGACCCTGACGGTCCTGCCATGCCGTCTCTTTGGAAGCTCGGCGTCCATCAAATCCTCGTCAATGAGGCCCAGGACGTCGGCAATCCTCGGTACGTTCATATGGAAATACCTTCCTTTCTTAGATCATCTCTCAGACGGTTCCGGCTACGAAACAGGAGAGATTTCACCTTGTTTTCGCTAAAGCCGTACCGTCCGGCGATGTCCCGCACGGAATCGAAGTACCAGTAGCGTCGGACGAATACGCATCGGGCCTCCAGGCTCTGTTCTTTGAGAAAACGCCCAATGAGCTGGGCCAGTTCTTCGTCCTTCACATCAGGTCGCAAGCTTTCGTCCGGCAGGACCTCCGCAAGCTCTGACAGGGGCACCAGGCACCCGGCAGAACGTTTCCCGGCGGCGTCGTGGCGGAGCCTTTTCAGAGCTTGGCGGCGGGTGACGCCGGCGGCAAAAGCCTTCAGACTCCGGGGCCTTGCCGGGGGAATGGCATCCCAAAGGGCCAGGTAGACGTCGTTGACACATTCCTCCGCATCCTGAGCGGAACCCAGAATGTTGTTCGCAAGCTGACGGCAGAGGGAACCATACTTGGCCTCCGTCTCCCGGAGCGCCCGCTCGTCCCGGTCAATATAGAGTTCGATAATCGCCTCGTCCTCCACGCTTTCGCCTCCTTTTCCTTTCAGGGCCCTTCACCTTATAAGTACCCTTTTCTCTCTCCCTGGTTGCGGAAAAGGGAGAAAAAATAGTTTTAATTGATCGAATTGGGACGATCAAAAACGCCGTGGGACTTGCGTGTTCCACGGCGTTGTGCCGCCAATGCTGTGAGGCGGCGGGAGCGGGTAAGCGGCAGGACCGCGGGGCAAACCGCGGATTGCTTTTCGGTAATGGATATGGTATTATTTTTATTAATACAGACTGACAAATCGGGATTTGTCGAAAAGGAGTTAGAATATATGGAAATCAGAAAACTGGCAGAATCCGATTATGATAAAGTGGTCAAACTGTATCGGGAATTGGATGAGCTTCATGTACAGGCACGACCGGACTTTTTTGTGAGTCGGGAGAAAGATGAAGTGTATCCCAAGGATGCTTTTATTCAGAATTTGGCCAACCCTGACGTTATGCAACTGGGAGTCTTTGATGATGAGCAGATTGTGAGTGTTGTTAGGGCGACGCTTTGGAAAGAAAGCGGTATGGTAAAGGATATAAGGACAGTTTGTCTGGATGACATATTTGTTTTGCCCGCCTATCGCCGCAGAGGGATTGCGGCCAAGCTCTTTACCGAGGTGGAGACTTGGGCAAAAGAGCAGGGGGCTGTTCGTCTGGATGTGAACACATGGGACTTCAACAAGGGCGCTATCGCTATGTATCAGGCAATGGGAATGACACCCCAACAATATGTGTTTGAAAAGAAGCTTTGATTCGGATATCAGCAAATCTATTCAGTTGACAACTTCCCATTTGTAGGGCTGATGAAATGCCTATGAATAAATCCAAACCTTTGCGTCTTTCGATTCAATCGTCCCCGATGGTGACACCATGAAACTTGTCAAGTATGGTGGACACATAAAAGCGTGAAAAATTCATTAGGCGCGAGGGAAACGATGCTGGCAACGGCCCTGGGGCCCGCCGCCTCACCAGCCCAGATGCTCCAAGGCGCTGACGACCTCCTCGAATTTTTCGGAGTAGCGGAAGATGGAGTAAGTTTTGCCGGCCTTGATCTTGATATTCATTGCCCCATTCCGGTCACTTTTGAGCTTGTGCCCGTTGATTGTCAGAAAGTCGATCCTCTGTATCTGATTTTGTGTGAGCTCCACGACCCCGTTCTTTGTCTCCAAAAACAGCCGCCTGTCTGTCACAGCGAAATAGTATCTGGACTTGGTGTCGTTGCTGCAAAATGCTAAAAGGCTTTCGCCGGCTTGCAACATCCCCTCAAATCGCTGCCGCGCTTCCAGGTCCCTGTTCTGGTATTCCGAAGAGGCGTCTCTTTTTTGGGCCCTGAGCTGCCAAACGATGGAGACCAAGGCCCCGATCACACCGATCACCACTAAGACAGTAAGCATATTCATTATACAGTACTCCTTTCATCCGCACCTGTGCGGTTTTCACTATCATAGCATATAAAAGGAGGATTCCGTCCAACTCTTTTCTGATGGGCTTGGCACAGAGTTGCCAGTGGCAGCTTTACCTTAAAAAATAGTGAAGAAGTAAAAATCGGCAAGCCTCTGACGAGTCTTGCCGATTTTTGGTGGACATGACCCATCAGTAAACGAACACCTCACGGGAAAAAATCAGGGGATTCCCTCTTTTCGCTTTTGTCCGATTCACCCAGCAGGCTTTCACGCATTTTCGCGGTAGCTTCTGTCGGCGCTTCCCGATACTCTCCGAGCATGGATTCTATCGTCCGGCTGTTCGCAAGCAGCTGTTCCATTTCCTCAAAGGCCAGTTCTCGCCGGTCATCAGAGTAATGGAATGTTATCACCAGCCTGTCGGGGTAGACATAGATTTTATCAATCAGGCTGTCCAACAGGCGCCGCCGCGTTTCGGGATTATCAAGGTCGCCGGCAAAGCTGTCCAGAAATCTAAGAATATCGCTCCGCTTCAAAGCGAATTTCTTTCGGTTCCGCTCCGCCAAAAGGGCATCGTTCAGTATGCTTTTCTGACTTTCCAACTCTTGCATCTGCTGGAACTGTGGGCGTTCGTCGCTGGTGCCGGAAATGGCATGGTCCTCATATTCCTTGATGATGTGGTATCCGTGGGCCTTGGCGTACTCCTGCGCCGCCTCGCGCTGCTGGTCGATGCTGACATCACGCTGCGCGCCGGAACTGTACCGGTAGTAGCAGATGGCGTTGCTGCCGGGATTCTGCGTGAACCTTTTGGCCGCCCCCATAGCGTTTCCCTCCTTTCCCCGCCGGTGAAATTTTCATTTCTATTTTACAGGATTCACCGCGATTTTTCAAGCGCGGCCCAACCCTGTGTATTCCACAAAAGGTATCGGGGGAGAGCAGAAGGGCTTTTTCTTTTCCATCCCCGTCGCCCAACGGCCCCCTTTTCCCGGTGCGGGGGCGGGCCGCGTCAGCGGTCTGCCCCCGTGTTGCGGACGGCGGTTATACTCGTTCAGGGCTCGGCAGCAGATATCCATTCCGCGCCCTTTTGCAAAAGTTTGGGGCTGACATACCGCCCGTGATTCGGGCTGTTATGGCGCAAAGCCGCCGCCCATTTTGGGGCGTGGGTCGAACGTGGGCGCAGCCCGGAAAGGGCCCAGGGGAAACCACGCAGCGTAGCGGAGTGGTGTCCCCGGCAAGTAAGAGTTTTAACCGCGAAGCGGTTTGAAACTCTCTCCTTGCATTTTTCTGACAGGTCATATTTTTCAAAAAGAAAAGCTCCCATTTTGCACCCGACACCGTGAGGCGGTGGGGCAAAAATGGTAAGGGCAAAGAATCCAAAGTGCGGAAAAATACGGCCCACCTTTTGACGGTCTGGATAGGCGGAACGGGGCAAAATGCGGATTGCTTTTCGATTATGAATATGGTATAATTTTTTTATTGGTACAGATTTACAAGTCGGGATTTAACGAGGTGAAAGTTAATGGTTTTCAAAGAAACAAAGTTTGAACTAAAAGATGGCCGGGAGGCATTGCTTCGGAGCCCTTGCGAAAAGGATGCGGAGCAAATGTTGCGTTATATCATCAGAGCATCTGGTGAGACGGATTATCTGAATATGTACCCGGAAGAATTTGCAGATTTTACTCTGGAGCAGGAAATATCTTTCATCAATAAGAATTGCTGCAACCAGAATGAGATGATGATTGCTTGCTTTGTGAACGGAGAGGTAGCCGGGAATTGTCAGATTTCTTTTCATACCAGATTGAAAGTCCGCCATAGAGTTTCCGTCGCGATTGCAATCCTGCAAGAGTATTGGAACCTTGGAATTGGTACAAAGATGTTTGAGGAAATGATTCAAATCGCAGAAAAACGCGATGGCGCCCGCCAAATCGAACTGGATTTCATAGAGGGAAACACCAGGGCAAGAAGGCTATATGAGAAGATGGGATTTCGTATCACGGGAATTAAACCGGATGCGATACAGTTGAAAGACGGCACTCTTGTAAATGAGTACATGATGCTGAAACGGCTGTAATCTGCAAATTCCCGTTTGTAGGGCTGATGAAATGCTCTAAAATATAAACACCGGCGGGCGAATCCTCTGCCCGCCGGTTTGCCATTTTACAACTCTACGTCTTGCGTCCGGCGCGGGGCCTGTTCCCGCTGTTCCTGCCGCAAGATGCTGTGCAAAGGGCGGCCACGCGGCCGCCCTTCTTCTCGTTTTATTCGCTTTCGATGATTCCAAACCAGCGGAACGCCTCGCGGATAGCGTTTGCTTTTTCAGGGGTAAGCTCTGCGGCATACGGCCCGTGGGCTCCTTTTGGGCCCTTATGCTGTAGCTTTGCAAGCCCACAGAGGTCTTTTGTCCACGAAATAGCAAGGTTGCTGACGTGCAGGCCGTAGTGCTTCTTGACCCAAGCCCGGATTTGCTTGTATGTGGCGCGTTTGGTCTGTAAATGCGTTTCGCCCTCATAGTCGCTTATCTCGACTATGAGGGCGAACACGTTGCGGTATACGGCAAAACGGCCATTGGTCATGGTGTTCGTATACCTATTGGATGGTGGAGACTACAGGACTCGAACCTGTGACCTCATGCGTGTGAAGCATGCGCTCTAACCTGCTGAGCTAAGCCTCCGGCTGACGGTGAGTATTATATCATGAATTGGCAAAATGTCAAGACTTTCTTGGGAAAAAGTTTCATCCTGCCCTCCGCCGGAGGGGCGGAGGGCAGGGGAGCGCTTATTTTCCGGGCCGGTAGCTGTCCTTCAGGCTGACGGAGCGGTTGAAGACCAGATGGCCGGGGGCGGAGTCCTTGCTGTCCGGGCAGAAATAGCCCAGCCGCATGAACTGGTAGGAGGCGGGGGCCTGGGCATCCCGCATGCTGGCTTCCACCTTGCAGCCGGTGAGGATCTCCAGGGAGTCAGGATTCAGACAGGCCAGGAAATCCTTCCCGGCGGCGTCGGGATCCGGGTCGTTGAACAGATTGGAATACTGCCGCACCTCCGCGTCGCAGCAGTTGGAGGCGTCCACCCAGTGGATGGTGCTCTTGACCTTCCGCCCATCGGCGGGGTCGCCGCCCCGGGAGTCCGGGTCGTACTCGCAGAGAACCTCGGTCACGTTTCCGGCCTCGTCCTTGACGCAGCCGGTACATTTGACCACATAGGCGCCCTTTAGCCGCACCTCGTTGCCGGGGAAGAGGCGGAAGAATTTGCCCACCTTCTCCTCCATAAAGTCGTCGGCCTCGATCCACAGGTCCCTGGAGAAGGTGACGGGCCGGGTGCCAGCATGCTCGTCCATGGGGTTATTCTCAATATCGAAGACCTCCTGCCGGCCCTCGGGGTAGTTGGTGACGGTGAGCTTGATCGGCTTCAGCACAGCCATGACCCGGGTGGCGATCTCGTTCAGGTCCTCCCGGAGGCAGTGCTCCAGGAAATCGTAGGCGATGGTATTGGGGGCCTTGGCCACACCCACCCGGTCGCAGAAGGTACGGATGCTCTTGGGGGTGTAGCCCCGGCGGCGCAGGCCGCAGAGAGTAGGCATTCTGGGATCGTCCCAGCCGGAAACCCGGCCCTCCTCCACCAGCTGGCGGAGCTTCCGCTTGGACATAACGGTGTGGTCGATGCCCAAACGGGCGAACTCGATCTGCCGGGGATGGCAGGGGACGGAGACGTGCTCTACCACCCAGTTGTAAAGGGGCCGGTGGTTCTCGTATTCCAGAGAGCAGAGGCTGTGGGTGATGCCCTCCAGAGCGTCCTGAATGGGGTGGGCGAAGTCGTACATGGGGTAGATGCACCACTTGTCCCCCTGACGGTGGTGATTCATGTGGCGGATTCGGTAGATCACCGGGTCGCGCATATTGAAGTTTCCGGAGGCCAGGTCGATCTTGGCTCGGAGGGTGCAGGCGCCGTCGGGAAATTCCCCGGCACGCATCCGGCGGAACAGGTCCAGATTTTCTTCCATGGGTCGGTCCCGGTAGGGGGAGACGGCGGGATGGGTCAGATCTCCACGGTACTCCTTAAATTCCTCCGCGCTCAGCTGGCAGACGTAGGCCAGCCCCTTCTGGATCAGCTCCTCGGCAAACTGGTAGGTCTGCTCAAAATAGTCCGATCCGTAGTAGAACCGGTCGCCCCAGTCAAAGCCCAGCCAGTGGATATCCTCCTGGATGGCCTCCACATACTCTGTGTCCTCCTTGGTTGGATTGGTGTCGTCCATCCGAAGATTGCACATCCCGCCGTACTTTTCCGCGGTGCCGAAGTCGATAATCAGGGCCTTGCAGTGGCCGATGTGGAGATATCCGTTGGGCTCGGGCGGGAACCGGGTGTGGACCGTCTTTCCCTCAAACTGCCCGCCGGGGGCGATGTCTTCGTCAATAAAGGCGTGGATAAAATTTTTGCTTTCAGTTGCTTCCGCCATGATGCGTTCCATCCTCTCTTGTGCCTTTTAATGATGTGTCATTATACCCGATTTTGACCGCTTTTGCAACCGAAAATCCCGCCGAAATCCCTGTTTTACCTGAATGGGAATGTGTGGATTTTGCACATGCCGCCGCCTCCCCGCCAAGGGAATTGTGAAATTTGCGAAAACTCTCTGAAAATTTGAAAAATTTGGGTTGTCATTTCGGCTGTCTTATATTAAAATAGGGGAGAATAAAGAAGGGGGAATTACTTTGCCTGAACGGAAATACGACCGCGTTCTGCTCAAGCTCAGTGGAGAGGCCCTGGCGGGGGACGCCCACCGGGGGCTGGATTTTGAGATCATCGGCCAGGTGTGCCAGGCCATCAAAGACTGCGCCGCGCTGGGGGTGCAGATCGGGCTGGTCATTGGCGGCGGCAACTTCTGGCGGGGCGCCAAGGACGGCGCGGATAAGATGCAGCGCTCCCACGGCGACGCCATGGGGATGCTGGCGACCTTGATGAATGCCATCGCCGTGGCGGACGCTCTGGAAAAGCACGGGGTAGAGGCCCGGGTCCTCTCGGCGCTGGAGATGCCCAAATTCTGCGAATACTTCACCCGGGACCTGGCGGACCGGTACTTAAAAGAGGGGAAGGTCGTAGTCTTCGCCTGCGGCACCGGCAATCCCTATTTCTCCACGGATACCGGCGCGGTGCTCCGGGGGGTGGAGATCGAGGCCGACGCCATCCTCATGGCGAAAAATGTGGACGGCATCTACTCCGCCGACCCCAACACGGACCCCACTGCCGTTAAATTCGATACTCTGACCTATGACGAGGTCCTGGCCCGGCACCTGCGGGCTACAGACACCACCGCCATGACCCTGGCCATGGACAACCGCATGACCTTGGTCTGCTTCGCACTGAAGGACCCGCAGAACATCCTACGGGTGGTATGCGGCGAAAAAATAGGAACCATCGTTAAGGAGGACTGAAAAATGAGCGTAGACTTCAAGGAATTTAACCGGAAAATGGACAAGACCCTCAGTGTGCTGGATGATAATTTCGGCGCGGTGCGGGCGGGCCGGGCCAACGCCCGTGTTCTGGACCGGATCACGGTGGAATACTATGGTCAGGGGACACCCCTGAACGGAGTCGCCACCATTTCCTCTCCGGATGCCCGGACGCTGGTGATCCAGCCCTGGGACACCAAGCTGCTCAAGGATATCCAGAAGGCCATCCAGACCTCCGATCTGGGAATTAACCCCCAGAACGACGGGCGGGTGATCCGTCTGGTATTCCCCCAGCTTACCGAGGAGCGCCGCCGGGACCTGACCAAGCAGGTCAAAAAGTACGCCGAGGAGGCCAAGGTGGCCCTGCGGAACATCCGCCGGGACGGCATGGACTATGTGAAGGCTTTGAAGAAAAAGTCTGAGATCACCGAGGACGAGCAGAAAAAGGCCGAAAAGGACCTTCAGGAGCTGCTGGACAAGTACATCAAAAAGGTGGACGACGCCCTGGCGGTGAAGGAAAAGGAACTGATGGCGATTTGACCGGCAAATCCACCGGGGCCCTTTGGGGCCCCCGGTTGGTATTTACCATTTTCTGAAATCAGGGAGAATTGATGGGAGATTCTGTTTTACCGCCGCCCCGGCATATTGCCATCATCATGGACGGCAACGGGCGGTGGGCAAAGTCGCGGGGCCTGCCCCGCACCGCCGGTCACGCCGCCGGCGCGGAGGCTTTTCGGCGGATTGCCAACTACTGCCGGAGTCTGGGCGTGGAATATCTGACCGTCTACGCCTTTTCCACGGAAAATTGGCGGCGCTCCGGGGAGGAGATCGCCGGGATCATGGGCCTGCTGGAAAAATACCTCCGGGAGGCCCTGGCGGACATGGACAAGAACCGAGTGCGGTTCCGTTTTTTCGGGGACTTAAGCCGCCTGAGCGAAAAGCTCCGGGCGCTGTGCCGGGACGCGGAGAACCGCTCGGGAAGCTATGACGTACAGGTGAATTTCTGTCTGAACTACGGCGGGCGGGATGAGATCGTCCGGGCGGCCCGGGCCTTCGCCCAAGCCGCGGTCCAGGGAGCGGCGGACCCGGCGGCGCTGACGGAGGAGACCTTTTCAGGATACCTGTACTCCGCCGGTGTGCCGGATCCAGAGTTGATCATCCGTCCATCCGGAGAGAAGCGGATCAGCAATTTCCTTTTGTGGCAGGCCGCCTACGCGGAATTTGTCTTTCAGGATATTTTATGGCCCGACTACCAGCCGGAAGATCTGGACGCGGCCATTGCGGAATACCACCGGCGGTCCCGCCGGTTTGGAGGCGCTTAACAAATGATGTCGACGAGAATTATTACGGCGGCGGTGCTGCTGCCGCTGCTGCTTTTGACGGTTTTGGTCCTGCCCAAGATCTTTACCGCCATTTTATTTGGGGTCATGTCCGCCTTTGCCGCCTATGAGCTGCTCTATTCCACGGAGCTGGTCCGGCAGCCCCGGCTGGTGGCGTACAGCATGGTGGCGGCGTTTTTGGTCAACCTGTGGAGCTATTTCGGCTCCCCCGAGGCCTGGGGGATGCTGGGGGCACTGATCTTCACCACCCTGCTCTTTGGGGAGATGATGGCCTCCCATGTAAAGGTGCGCTTCGAGAAGGTGGCGCTGTGCCTGGCGGCGGGACTGCTGCTGCCGTTTTTGCTGTCCGGCCTGGTGCGGATCCACGCTGGGAAGTACGGGCGGTATCTGATCATGATTCCTTTCGTCCTGGCCTTCCTGTCGGACACCGGGGCGTATTTTGCCGGCCGGGCCTTCGGGAGCCACAAGCTCTCTCCGGTAATCAGCCCCAACAAGACCATTGAGGGGGCTGTTGGCGGTGTGCTGACGGCCATGCTGGGCATGGTGATCTACACTCTGATTATGCAGGTGGGGTTCCAGTTTAAGGTCAATTATCTGTTTGCCTTGGTTTATGGCCTGTTGGGCTCTCTGGGCGCCATTCTGGGAGACCTCTGGTTCTCCGTGATCAAGCGTCAGACCGGCATCAAGGACTATGGCAATCTGATCCCCGGCCACGGCGGCATTCTGGACCGCTTCGACTCCATGATGGTGGTGGGCCCCCTGACCGAGGCCCTGTTGCTGCTGCTTCCCGTGGTGGTGGGGGAATAAAATGGTTCGCAATCTCTGTATTCTGGGCTCCACCGGCTCCATCGGGCGGCAGAGCCTGGAGGTGGCCGCCCATCTGGGCATTCCTGTTTCCGTCCTGGCCGCCGGAACGAAGATCGATCTTCTGGCGGAGCAGTGCCGGGCCTTTCGCCCCAAGCTGGCGGTGACCGCCACCCAGGAGGGGGCGGACGCTTTAAGTCAGGCCCTGTCCGGCCAGCCCATCCAAATCGCCTGGGGGGAGGCGGGCCTGCTGGAAGCCGCCGCCTTTCCGGAGACCGACTGCGTCATCACCGCCGTGGTGGGGATGCTGGGCTTGAAGCCCACTCTGGCGGCCATCGCCGCCAAAAAGCGTATCGGCTTGGCCAATAAAGAGACCCTGGTCTGCGCCGGGGAGCTGGTGATGGCGGCGGCGGCTCGCTATGGGGCCCAGATCATCCCTGTGGACTCGGAGCATTCCGCCATTTTTCAGTGCCTTATGGGCTGCTCTGACCGCCGGGAGGTGGAGAAGCTGCTGCTGACCTGCTCCGGCGGGCCCTTTTTCGGCAGGAGCCGCCGGGAGCTGGAGACCGTCACCAGCCGGGACGCCCTGCGCCATCCCAACTGGCGGATGGGCCCCAAGATCACCGTGGACTGCGCCACCTTGATGAACAAGGGCATGGAGGTCATTGAGGCCATGCGGCTCTACGGCCTGCCTCAGGACCGGGTGGAGGTGCTGATCCACCGGCAGAGCATCGTTCATTCCCTGGTTTCGTTCCGGGACGGGGCGGTGCTGGCCCAGCTGGGGACGCCGGATATGCGGCTTCCCATCCAGCTGGCTATGACCTATCCGGAGCGGGTGGAGAGCCTGGCCCCGCCCCTGGATCTGACGGCCTGCGGGCCCCTGACCTTTGAAAAGCCGGACCTGGAGACGTTTCCGTGCCTGGCTCTGGCCCTGGCCTGCGCCCAGGCGGGGGGGACCGCCTGCGCTGCCATGAACGGCGCCAACGAGGCGGCGGTGTCTCTGTTTTTAAAAGACCAAATCGGGTTTTACGATATTTATCGCCGTGTTTCCCAGGCCGTGGAGGCGGTGCCCTATGTCCAACAGCCAGATCTGGATCAGATTTTGGAGGCGGACCGGCTTGCTCGGGCCCTTGCCGGGAAGCTCTGACGGAAAGGAAGGAACGTATTGAGCATTCTCTTTGCCATCGTGCTGTTCAGCGTGCTGATCTTTGTCCACGAGCTGGGGCACTTTATCACCGCCAAGCTCTCTGGGGTGCAGGTCAACGAATTTTCTCTGTTTATGGGCCCCGCCATCTACAAAAAGCAGGTGGGGGAGACCCTGTACGCCATCCGGTGTATCCCCATCGGCGGCTACTGCGCCATGGAAGGGGAGGATGAGGAATCGGAAAATCCCCGGTCCTTCCAGCGGGCCGCCTGGTGGAAGCGGCTGATCATCCTGGCCGCCGGGTCCTGCATGAACCTGCTGGCGGGGCTGGTGATCTTTGCCATCGTCTTTGCCCCGGCCCAGCAGTTTGTCACGCCTGTGGTCGCGCAGATGGAGGAAAACTGCTCCATGACGGAGGGCGGACTCCAGGTGGGGGACCGGATCCTGGCGCTGGACAATGAGCGGATCTACGTTCAGAACGATTTTTCTATGCTCCTGAATCTCAAGAAGGCCACGGCCCACGACATGACCGTCCTCCGGGATGGGCAGACCGTGGTTTTGAAGCAGGTGCCCACGGTGATGAAGGAGTACGCCAACGAGGACGGCACGGTTTCCCTGCGCTATGGGCTGAGCTTTTCCGTGGAGAAGGCCACCTTTGGCAGCCGGATGGCGTATGTGTGGAACACGGCGGTGGACACGGTGCGCATCGTCCGGCTGAGCCTTCAAATGCTCCTGACCGGCCAGGTGGGCCTGCAGGATATGTCCGGGCCGGTGGGCATCGTCCAGGAGATCAGCAACACGGCGGCGGCGTCCCCGGATGCCCTGTCCGCCTTCCTCAATATGCTCTACTTCGGCGGCTTTTTGGCGGTCAATCTGGCGGTCATGAATCTGCTGCCCATTCCCGCCCTGGATGGCGGGCGGATCGTCTGCCTGCTGCTGACCACGGCGGCGGAGGCCGTCCTCCGGCGCAAGATCAACCCCAAGTACGAGGCCTATCTCCACGCCGGGGGCATGGTGCTGCTGCTCCTGCTCATGGCGGTTGTGACCTTTAAAGACCTATTTACGATTTTCCGGGGGTAAAACCATGACAAAATCCATCCGTGTGGGGGACGTGCAAATCGGCGGCGGCGCGCCGGTATCCATCCAGTCCATGCTGAATAAACCCACCACCGATATCGTGGGCTGCCTGGAGCAGCTCTCCGCGCTGAAGGCCGCCGGATGCCAGATCGCCCGGCTGGCGGTGCCCAACAGGGAAGCCGCCCGGGCCTTCGGGGATATTTGTAAAGAAAGCCCCCTGCCGCTGGTGGCGGACATCCACTTTGACTATGAGCTGGCCATTCTGGCTGCCCAAGGCGGCGCGGCCAAGATCCGCATCAACCCGGGCAACATCGGTGGCGCGGACCGGGTGCGGGCGGTGGTGGCGGCCTGCCGGGACCGGGGCATTCCCATCCGTATCGGCGTCAACGGCGGCAGCCTGGACAAGGCCCTGCTGGAAAAATACGGCCACCCCACGGCGGAGGCCCTGGTGGAGAGCGCCTTTTCCCATGTCGCTCTGCTGGAGCGGGAAGGGTTTTACGATATCTGCGTTTCCATGAAGTCCTCGGATGTTTCCACCATGGTCCGGGCCGCCCGGCTGTTCCGGCAGCGCAGTGACTATCCCCTCCATATCGGCGTGACGGAGACGGGGCCCATGGAAATGGGCCGGATCAAATCCGCCATGGGCATCGGGGCGTTGCTCTTAGACGGCATCGGCGATACCGTCCGAGTCAGCCTCACCGGCGGCCCGGTGGAGGAGGTTTCTGCCGCCAAGGCGATCCTCAAGGCAGCTGGGGTGCGGAAGGAAGGGGTCAACATCATCTCCTGTCCCACCTGCGGCCGGACCCGGATCGATGTGATCGGCCTGGTGGACCAGGTGGAAAAAGCGCTGCGAAACTGCGAAAAGCCCATCACCGTGGCGGTCATGGGCTGTGTGGTCAACGGGCCCGGGGAGGCCCGGGAGGCGGATATCGGCATCGCCGGGGGCGACGGCTGGGGAACACTGTTCCAAAAGGGCCGGGAGCCGGTAAAACTGAGCTACAAGGAGCTGCTGCCCACCCTTTTGGCCCGGATCAATGCCCTTTGATCCTATTTTGGAGGCAACCATGAACCAAAGCATCCCATTTTTCAAGCTGTTTTCGGACTATCACCCCATAGACACGATCGCGGCGGCGTTTTCCGGCGCCCAGGTACTGCAGCTGGACATCGACGTGGTCCGCCGCGGTATTTCCGCGAAGGTACACAGTCCCGCATACATCCCCCGGCGGCTCTACAATCAGGCTGTCGGGGAGCTTCGTGATTTATACGGAGTGAACCGGTTTTCCCTGAAGCTGACCTACCCCGCCGGGGAGCTTTCCAAGGTGGAAAACGAGGCCCTGTTGGAGCTGTTCGTCTCCCAGAACTCCATGAACCGGGGCGCCCTGGCGGGGGCAAAATGGGAATGGACGGGAAATACCCTCACCGTCCGCCTCCGGGGCAACGGGAAAAAGGCGCTGGAGGAATCCGTCCCCATGGTCCGCTTGGCCCTGATGGACCAATTCGGCGCCCAGCCGGAGATCGTCATTGAAGCCGGGGCGGACCTGTCCGGACAGGCTCTGTTCGACGCCATGGACGCCATCCGTGTCAGCGCCATGGGAGATCTGCCCCCGGCGCCCAGGGAGAGGAAAACCGCCGCTCCCCAGGGAGATCACGCCTGCTTTTACGGCCGGCCCATCAAGGGCGCGCCCACCCCCATGGAAAAGCTGGATCTGAACATGGGCACCGTGGTGGTGGAGGGGAAGATCTTCGCCCTGGCCCACCGGGAACTGAAAAAGCGGAACGCCTGGGTGATCAACTTCGACATGACCGACAATACCGGCTCCATCCGGGTCAGCCGGTTCATGGAGCAGGAGGAGGCCAAACCGGTCCTGGAAAAGCTCCGGGTCGGCGCGGTGGTGAAGGTCAAGGGCAAGCTGTGCGTTAATAATTTTGACAACGAAATCAATTTAAGACCCGACGCCATGATGTTCGGCCAGCCCAATTCCCGCCGGGACTTAAACGCCGACGGCAAGCGGGTGGAGCTGCACCTGCACACCACCATGAGCAACATGGATGCCCTGACCGATACGGCAGCGGCGGTGAAGCAGGCGGCGGCCTGGGGCCACCGGGCCATCGCCATCACGGACCACGGGGTGGCCCAGTCCTTTCCCGACGCCATGAAGGCCGCCAAGGGCACCAAGGTGGCGGGCACGGACCAGGATATTAAGATCCTATATGGCTGTGAAGGATATTATGTAAACGATGTGGACGACCGGATCGCAGTCCACGGCCCCCAGGACGGGGACTTTGACCGGGAATTTGTGGCCTTCGACCTGGAGACCACGGGCCTGTCCTCCCGGACGGACCGGATCATCGAGATTGGGGCCGTCATTCTGAAAAACGGGGAGGAGCTGGACCGGTTCCAGACCTTCGTGGACCCGGAGCGGCCGCTGGAGCGGCGGATCGTGGAGCTGACGGGCATTACCGACGAGATGCTCCGGGGCGCCCCCAAAATTGAGGAGGTCCTCCCAAAATTCCTGGACTTCTGCGGGGACCGGCTTCTGTGCGCCCACAATTCAGAGTTTGACACGGGCTTCATCCGGGCCGAATGCGCCCGGCAGGGGCTTGAGTACCGTTTTACGGACCTGGACACCCTGATCCTGGCCCAGAATCTCATGCCCCAGCTGAACAAATTCAAGCTGGACGTGGTCTCCAACGCCCTGAGCCTGCCGGATTTCAATCACCACCGGGCGGCGGACGACGCGCGGACCTGCGGGCTGATCCTGATGAAGTTTCTGGAAATGCTGACTGACCAGGGGGTGACCACCGTCCAGGCCATTAATCCGGCCATGGCCACTCTGCGGGCCAAGAGCCGGGTACTGGACCGGCACCCGAAGCACATCATCCTGCTGGCCAAAAATCAGCAGGGCCTGCGAAATCTGTACCACCTGATCTCCGACTCCAACCTGAAATACTTCAAGCGCTTCCCCCGGATCCCCAAGTCCGAGCTGATGGAGCTGCGGGAGGGGCTGATTGTCGGTTCCGCCTGCGAGGCCGGGGAGCTGTTCCAGGCCATCGTAGATGGCAAGAGCGAGGACGAGCTCCGGCGCATTGCCTCCTTCTATGACTATCTGGAGATCCAGCCCCTGTCCAACAACCGCTTCATGATCCAGCGGGGCACGGCAAAGGATGAGGAGGCCCTGCGGAACTTCAACCGCACCGTGGTCCGGCTGGGCCAGGAGCTGGGGATCCCCGTGGCCGCTACGGGGGACGTCCACTTCTTGGAGCCGGAGGACGAGATCTTCCGCCATATTCTCCTGGCGTCCAAGAATTTTGAGGATGCCGATCGGAAGAATCCCCTGTTTTTCCGCACTACCGACGAAATGCTCCGGGAATTTTCCTACCTGGGGGAGGAGAAGGCTCGGGAAGTGGTCATCGACACCCCCAACCGCATCGCCGATATGTGCGAGACTCTCCGGCCTGTGCCCAAAAATCTGTTCGCCCCCACCATTGAAAATTCCGTGGAGGATTTGAAGCGCCTGGTCAGTGAAAAGCTCCACCGGCTCTATGGCGACGATCCGCCTGAGATCATCACCCGGCGGGTGGAGACAGAGATGAACGACATCATCAACTGCCACTACGACGTGATCTATATGTCCGCCCAGAAGCTGGTGCAAAATTCCCTGGAGCACGGGTATTTGGTGGGCTCCCGGGGGTCCGTGGGGTCCTCCCTGGTGGCCTTTTTGTCGGGCATCACCGAGGTCAACTCCCTGCCGCCCCACTACCGATGCCCCAAGTGCAAGCTGGCCGACTTCCAGGTGCCGGAGGGGTACGACTGCGGCGCGGACCTGCCGGACCGGACCTGCCCCAAGTGCGGCGTCCGGATGGAGAAGGACGGCTTCAACATCCCCTTCGAGACCTTCCTGGGCTTCGGCGGCGACAAAGTGCCGGATATCGACTTGAATTTTTCTGGAGAGTACCAGGCCAAGGCCCACGCCTACTGCACGGAAATGTTTGGAAAGACCCATGTGTTCCGGGCGGGGACCATCGGCACTGTGGCGGAAAAGACGGCTTTCGGCTATGTAAAGCGGTATCTTTCCGACCGGAACCGGACCGTCTCCCATGCGGAGGAGGCCCGTCTGGCCGCCGGGTGCGTAGGGGTGCGGCGCACCACCGGGCAGCATCCCGGCGGACTGGTGGTCATTCCCCAGGAGAACGAAATTTGGGATTTCTGCCCGGTGCAGCATCCGGCGGACGACCCCAACTCCGACCAGATCACCACCCATTTTGAGTACCACTGCATGGAGGAGAACCTCCTGAAGCTGGATATGCTGGGCCACGACGACCCCACCATGATCCGCATGATGGAGGACATGACCGGGGTGGACGTCAAGTCCATTCCCCTGGACGATAAAGAAACCATGTCCATCTTCACCTCCTCCAAGGCACTGGGCTATGAAAACGACCCCATTTTGGGGCCCACCGGGGCGGTGGCCATTCCCGAATTCAACACCCGGTTCACCCGGGGCATGCTGTTGGACACCATGCCCACCCGGTTCAGCACCCTGCTGCGGCTCTCCGGCTTCTCCCACGGCACCGACGTGTGGCTGGGAAACGCCCGGGATCTGATCTTGTCCAAGACCGCCACCACCGAGGAGGCCATCGGCTGCCGGGACGACATCATGCTCTACCTCATCCAAAAGGGGCTGCCGGAAAAGCGGGCCTTCAAGATCATGGAGGCCGTGCGGAAGGGCAG
>CANQQI010000001.1 GCA_947625945.1 uncultured Oscillospiraceae bacterium | reverse complement strand
TGAAGTGTTTTCATTTTTATTACCTCTCTTTTTTCTCTCTGAATACCCGGCACCGTCTGGTCAACGGTGCCGGGTACCTCTTTTTTAACAATATGAAAACTATAGAAAACCGACTTGAAATCCGGCTAAACCTGTGCTATACTGTATAAGGTTTTCGTGAAACCTGTAAAGGGAGGAAAATTTGAAATGAAGCGTTCCTTGAGCATCCTGCTGTTGATTGTGTTCTGCTGCGTCTTCCTGGTCAGCGGCTATTTCCTCGTGGATTACGTCTATCAGTCCATACATAGCGCCGATCAATTTAGTGACCTCGCGGACAAGCACAATCAGCCCAGTATCACCCCCTCCGGCACCGGCTCCAACATCGGTACTGACCCCACCGATCCGGACGCCACCGACTCTACCGCGGGCACTGAGTCCACCGAGCCCCCCTTCGTAGATGAGCTGATCACCATCAAGGACCCCATCACGAACGAGGATCGGGTCATTTGGCAGTCCATGGCGGAGCTTTACCGGCTGAATACGGATATCGTAGGATACCTGTCCATGGATGGCGTGCTGGCTATGGAATACCCCGTCATGCAGCACCCCGATTCCAAGGATTACTATCTGCAAAAGGACTTTTATAAGGAGTACTCCACCCATGGCTGCCTCTATGTGAAGGAGGACTGCGACGTTGTGACGCCCTCCGACAATATGACCATCTATGGCCACAATATGAAGGACGGCTCCATGTTCGCCGGGCTCCTGCAATATCAATACGAGGATTTCTACAAGGCCCACCCCACCTTCACCTTTGAGACTCTGACGGAAAAATATGAGTACCAGATCATCGCGGTGTTCAAGACCTCCGGGTACACCTCCGAGGGCGGCTATCCCTACCACAAGTTTGTGAACGCCGGCAGCGAGGCGGAGTTCAACGAGTTTATCAAGGCGATCAAGGACCGGCAGTTCTACGATACCGGCGTCACCGCCCAGTATGGGGACAAGCTAATCACCCTGTCCACCTGCGAATACACCCTGAACAACGGCCGGTTTGTGGTCGTCGCCAAGCGGGTCGTTCCGCCGGAGACCACCGATCCCACCCAGGGTGAATAAGAATTTAAAATTCAACCGCCGCCCGGTACCCCTGGGCGGCGGCTTTTTACACAGAAAGGACGGACACGCCATGACAAAACAGGAAATAGTGGACCGCATTCTGGCCTATCACCCGGCGATCCCCAATTATCGGGGCTGCGACGGCTGGAAATGGGGGGACGGGCAGGGCATCTGCACCGGGGTGGCCGCCGCCATGGTGGCAACCATGGACGTGATCCGCCAGGCGGACCTGCTGGGAGCCAATCTGCTGGTGGTCCACGAGCCTACCTTCTACACCTCCCGGGATCCCGCCGGTTGGCAGGAGGACTTCCCCAATCGGGTCTTCCAGGAAAAGGCGGCGCTGCTGACCCGGCTCGGCATCTCCGTGTGGCGGGATCACGACCATATGCACGCCCACCGGCCGGACAGCATCTTCACCGGGGTTCTCCGGCACCTGGGCTGGGAGGGGCTGTACACCGTGGAGACCCACGGCCCCTACCGGCACTACCTGATCACCATTCCGGAGGTCACCCTGGGGGAGCTGATGGACCGTCTGATTGGGGCCATCGGCCTGAACGGCGTCCGCTACATTGGAGATCCGGCCCAAAAGGTGCGCAGGGTGGCCCTGGTGGGACACCTGCACACCGCCTTCGCCGGGGCCCGGCGGGCCGACGGGACGGAAATGGAATACGGCGCCGAGGTCATCCGCACGTTGGAGGAGTGGGCGGACGTAATCCTGCCCGGGGAGGTCATTGACTGGACGGTGCTGTCCTATCTCCGGGACGCGGCGCAGCAGGGCCGGCCCAAGGCCATGATCAACCTGGGGCACCTGAATTGGGAGGAGCTGGGGATGAAGTACGCCCAGGAGTGGATCTCAGGTCTGGTCGGGGACCGGGTGCCGGTGTGGTACATCCCCGCGGGGGATCTGTACCGCTTCCGCGCGGCAAAGTAGCGCTACCGGTGCCGCTCCCCGAGGGATGCCCGTTCCGGCGGAGCAGTGCGGGAACAGCCTGTGCCCGTCGGTACAGATACATGGCGGCGGCGCTGACCGGCAGCCACAGCAGGGTAAAGGGCAGGCAGATCTGCCCCATAAAGTTCAGGGGCAGGCCCCGGTAGTCCCACACCCCGTAATCTCGGTTCACCAACAGGCCGGTGACCAGCTCCACCCCCGTCACCGCCCCGGCCCCTGCCGCCCACCGGGCGGGCAGGGGCAGACGGACCCGGTCCAGCCGCCCCAGAATCAAAAAGCAGCTTCCCCCGGCGAAAAACATGCTGATGTGGCTCCATCCCCGCCAGAGCAGCTCCAGCAGCACATAGCCCACGCCGCCCAGCACAAAAAGGCCGGCTTTTTCCACGAATTTCATTTCTTTCACCTCAAAAAACATTCTTGCCAAAAATCCCTGGAAAAATTCCCGGATTTCCCTTGACAAACCATGCTTTCTTGGCTATAATAAGGAAGCTGTTTCGGCGGTGTCTTATCCCCGAGACCACATGGCGGCATAACTCAGTTGGTAGAGTAGCCGGTTCATACCCGGTATGTCATCTGTTCGAATCAGATTGCCGCTACCAGGCCCGTTGGTCAAGCGGTTAAGACACCGCCCTTTCACGGCGGTAACATGGGTTCGATTCCCGTACGGGTCACCAATGGGGAGCCAAGCGAACTCAGCCGTTATTTATTTACTAGAACGGTACTTCGTCTTGGTTCTTCCACTGTAAATTACAAGTAGCTTCGTTGGAGTTACCTCCAATGGAGCTACTTTTTTATAACGTAAAACGTGATTTTCTAACTTTTTGCTGCGGAATCTGTGAGAATATTGTAGTATTATCACAGAAGGAGCGGCGTGTAATATGATTAAGATTTTGCTGTCCAGAAAGCTTGGCGAGCTCAGGTGGACGCAGGCCGACCTCGCACGCAAGACCGGCATAAGGCCAACAACCATCAATGAGATGTACCACGAAATAACAGAACGCATCAACCTTGAGCACCTCGATCTCATTTGCGAAGCATTGGATTGTGACCTTGACGAGATCATTATTCGCATTCCAAATAGATCGCCGAAAATCGAAGATTCGCGCAAGCGCAAGAAGGTACATAGCAGCCGGTCTTGTTAAACCAACGAAAAAGCACAGGATCTACCCCCTGTGCTTTTTCCATGCAAGTATAATAACTACACAGTCTAATAACCAAATATATGTCAATATTATCAATTGACATACGCCGAAAAGCGTAGTATTATAATCAAGGGGTGATACCTTGACTTTTGGAGAATATATAAGGTCGCAAGGATTTACAGCAAAGAGCTTGTCCGAAAAGGCCGGGGCGAACTTGCGCAATATTGAGAACTACACCACGGGCCGGAGACCCATAAAAAACGCCACATTGGAAGTGGCCGCAAAACTCGCCGCTGCTCTTGGCCTCCATGCAGAGGACCTATTACAATTCGATGATTGACCGCCTCCGGGCGGTCAAATTTTTTGAAAAACTTTTGAAAAAACTATTGACATACGCCATACGACGTAGTATAATAAGACCATAAAGAACAGGGAGGTAAATAAAATGAAGACTTTCGAGAAACTACTCAAGAGCGAGATCAAAAAGGCTGAGGCCGCTGCCAACAAAGCGACCGGCACGAAGAATTGCAAGGTAACCGGCTACTCCTGGCAAATTGTTCATCCCTTTGATTTCGACCCCGATGTCGAGTTCGTCGAGGCCATCTGCGAAATCTGCCACGACTACGGCCGGCGCGCCGATGTGGACGTGAGACTCGATATTCCGATGAGCGACCGCCGCCGGAGCGCCGCCACCGCCATTCAGAACCATTGAAGAAACCCGCCCCGGAGGTTACGAAAGCAGAAGGGATTCACATGAGCAAGAAAGTATTTAAGTGCAAAGATTTTCAAATTGTAAGTGTTTATATTGGAAGCCCGCTACAAAATGCCCCACAATGGGGATATGAAATTTGGTATCACGGTTCTGAAGGTAAAGATATAAGACTTAATGGAACATTTCACACTAAAGCAGAAGCCAAAAAGCATATCAGCAAAATTACAGTGGCGGCCAATATGATTCATGCAAAGAAGATGGGGAATAATCAATAGCCCACAGGCCGGGAGGAAAAGGAAATGACAGCAGAATTTGACGGTATCAAAGTAAAAATCCCGAAGGGTTATCACTATGAGAGTGAAACGGGAATGTACATGAACGGCCACGGAGTTGAGTATCAGCTTGTTAGATACGGGTGGAAAGAGAACACAACGATCTGCCTTGAAACCGTCTATAGCAAACACGTTAGGACGATTGAGTTAGAGATTGTCCACGCTTGACGATGGCCCGCCGGTCACGGGCCGAAACGCTGGAAACGGCGTCGCGGGAGACCGCAGAAAGGAGCGAACCATGAACACTCAAAACATTGTCATCAATATAGCCGGGAGCGAAATTCACGGTGTCAAAGACGGGGCCTATTCCGTTGAATGGATTAAGGACAAAAAATGTTTAGGGATGTGCAAAGAAGTTTTGCGCGGGGCATGTCCTTTTGGGGCAAAATACGTTTACCGTCTTTTCCAGAACGGGTACGGATATATTGTCAAAAGGAAGAACAGATATATTCCGGAGCAGGAACAAAGCTGGGAAGATGTGGCATGTATCACCGCCCCATAGCCGGGGCGGTTATTTCATCCCGTCCATTATCTGCTGAAAAAGTGGGCTTTGCGATATGTGATAGCCGCTCGTTTTTCGGCCGGAAAACAAAAAAAGTGCCCCCTCCCAGGGTGGAACCTGGAAGGGGGCTTGCTGTTACTCGCCGTCGGAGCTTTTGGCGGACTGGATGCCGAAGTAGAAGGCGATAATCACCGCGTAGATCGTCATGAAATCCTGGTTGACCTTGCCGCTGACGGTGAGGATCGCGAAGACGATGGTCAGAATCAGGGTGACGATACTCTTAACGCTGACCAAGGCGGCCAGGCGCTTGAGGAGGTTGTCGATCATGCTCTCACCTCCTTACGCCTCGGTGAGGTCAGCCGCATGGACGGCGGCGGTGACGGCTCCGTTGATGCCGATGACCACCCGGTCGTCGTCCACCTGGATCACGCCGAAGGTGGTGCTGTAGACCCAGGAGGCCAGGCTGCCGCCGGTGTAGGTCTTGGCGCCCTTAGCCACCCGGACCTTGTCGCCCTTGCGCCAGGTCTTGACGCTGGCGCCGGGGATGCGGATCTGCTGGCCGACGTGGATCAGGTTGGGATTGCTGAGTCCGTTGTACTGGGCCAGGGCCTGGTAGGTGGTGCCGTACTTGGCGGCGATGCCGGAGAGGGTGTCTCCCAGCTTGACGATGTAGACCGTCTCCTCCTGGGGCGTGGGGCTGCCAACAGTGCCGCCGGGCTTGGTGGTGGAGCCGGACAGAGCCTTGGCGGCCGCCGCGAAGTCCGGCGCAAAGAAGCCCCGGATGTACCGGCCATTGACCTGCATGGTCCGCTTACCTACCTGGCCGCCGTTGATGTTGCCCTCAGTGACAACAAAGGTATTGCCGCTGACAGCCGTGACGATGCCGATGTGGTCCCCGTCGCCGGTGCAGTCGCCCACGCCGCTGTCCTCCCAGCAGTACACGCAGGCGTCGCCGACGCTGGGCCGATACGCGTCATTTTCCACCCAGATGCCCTTCTTCTTGGCGATCTCGATGTACTTTTCCACGCCGCACTCTGTGCCGGTCCAGTCCGCCATGCCGGCGGCGATATAGGCGGCGGAGGTAGTGGTGGCGCAGTGGGCGTCGCTCACCTTGACAGGGTAGCTGCGGGCCAGGGGCTTGTGATTATTGTAGATGCTGAGGATCTCCAGGTGCTTGGCATCGCCTCTGGTGGAGCCCACCCAGCCGTTGATGATGTCCGCGACTTTCTGCCGCAAATCTTGTTCAGTCATTTCTATTTCCTCCTTAGATTGTTTATTCCTTGGTTCCTACATTTCAAAGACGGTCAAAAGGAATTCTGCTGCATAGGCATTCCAGTTAGGATGTATGGTCAGTGTAAAATTGGTATCACTAATCCGTTTGAATGTACAGGGATATGGATTGGTATTACCGTTGGTAGCGCAAACTACCCGTTGTTCTTGAGGGACAACAGCAATCGAAAATAACAATGAGCCACCTGGATTGCCGAGAGTAGATGTGATAACCAAAATCGCATTTTTTAGATTTTCCGCGGAATCATATGCCACATTAAGGACTATATTACCGGTCGAATCGTCATATCTGTTTATCTGGACGTAATCAGGCGCTGCTATGATATTTTTGATTTTTCTGCCGCCGGCCAAAATGGGGTTTAGGATCATACTGCCACCCCCTTTTTGGGGATAGCCAGAGAGGTTAGACTATACCCCCCCCCCGCATGACGGTGGGATGGATTTGCTTTGTAGACATAGATGATCCTCCTTACTGATTATTTTCTTCTCGCCACTTGCGCTCCTGGTTGCGCTCCTTGGCGCTTTTGATCCAGCCCATGACCCCGCATTCTCCGCCGCAGACGCCGAAGACGCTGACGATCAGTGTGTCCGGCGTGGTGCCGCAGCGGATGTGGATGACGATCATTGTCACGGTGAACGCCAGCAGGAACACCGCCAGGCAGACCAGAATCCGGTCCATCATCCCGGCGGAACGCCACCACCGGCGAAATTTTCCGCGCCGTCTGGCCATGGCTTAGAGCTCCTCGTGGGCGGCCTGGTTTAAGTACTTTTCCATTTTGTTGAGAGCATCCGTCACGGGGCCGTCGCAGCCCTGCTCCTTCAGGCCCTTCAAACAGGCCATGACTCCGTAGCAGACCAGGGCCTGTTCCTTGCGGGAGGAGGCAATATCTTTGCGGATGGCGGCGATCTCTTTGTCCTGCTCTCGCTGCCGGATTATAAATTGAAAGCAGCAGAATAGCAATCCAATGATTGCCCCCAGTGCGGAGAGGATCGCCGAGAGCCTTACGATAGAATCCAAAAATGCGTTAAAATCCATGGCGGGCCCTCCCTTAGTCTCTCCGGAGAATGAAGTAATTCGCATCGCTAGAATAGCCGCTACCCATACTGATTGATAACGTCCCAGCGGCAAGGTTATATGGGGATGCAATCTTGACGCCAGCTCCGGACGTGATGGTCTCCGCAGTGCCGTCTGGAGAGATGCACACCTTTACGTATCCGCGATCATAACTTGCAACGACCGCGACAATGACGCCCTTACCCAAGTTCCCCTTTGTCAGGCCGCTGAACGAATGCACGAATGTAGTAGAGCTGCTCCAGTCTTGCGAATGCGAAAATTCTGGCGGGTTGATCGTCAGGTCTTTTATGCTGCCACCGGCGGCACTAGAATTGTTGCAGATCATGCGGTACCACCTCCAAGCGGGATGATCGTTACATACACCGTCAGGGCCTCCTCGGGGGTGCTCTCGGCAGTGAAGGTTAGGCTGTTGGCTTTCTGGGCCGTGGCCCGGATGCCGGCGTCCAAATAGGCTTCCTGGTTTGCCAGAGCGGGGGTGGGGATGATGAGCTGGTCCGTCTCCTTGGCGGAGACGCCGGTGACCGTCACTGTTTGAGTCTTGGCGCTGGCATCCCAGTTGGCGACCGCCAGGGTGACGGTGCGGTACACGACGGCAGCCTGGCTCTGCGCCTGCGCCAGCTTGTCCAGCTGTGTCTTCTCTTGGGCCTGTTTTTCCGTCACCGTCTGCAGCGCACTGCTGATGTCGGCGTGGGCTGCCTTATCCGCATTGTGAGCGACGATCAGCGCCGCCAACTCCGAGGGTTGCTTTTTCAGATCCTTCATCTCCTGCCGGAGATCGGGATGGGCTTCCGGGCTCAAATTGTGGGCGGCAATATCCGCCCCACTGGCTCCCGGTACATTTACGATTCCTTTCATTTGACACCTCCGATTTCGATTGTTGTTATAACGGGACAACCGTCACATACACCGTCAGCGCCACCGTGGGCACCGTTTCGGCGGTAAACGTAACCGTATTCGCGCCCTGGGCGGTAGCCTGGATGCCCGCTGCCTGGTACGCTGCCCGGCTGGCCAGTGCCGGCGTCGGGATGATGAGCTGGGATGTCTCGGCCGCTACGACGCCGCTGACCGTGACGGTCTGGGTCTTGGCGCTGGCGTTCCACCCGGCCACGGTCAGGCTCACCGCCCGATAGAAGATGTCCGCCTGCTTTGCGTCCACATACTGCTTATTTGCCACGTCCGTGGTCGCAGTGGGATTGGCTACACCAGAGAGGCGCCCGTCGGCCTGGAAGGTAAAAGTGTGCCGCTGAGAGATCGTCTGGCATTTGGTGTGTACATTGACCGCCCCGTCACTGGCCATGTGGAGCTCTTCGTTGGTGTCAGATCCGCCCAGGGCGCCCCGCAGGTTCTGAGCCGCCTCGCCGCCGCCGATGATGGTCCGCCCACCGTCACCGATCACAACGCCGGAGCCGTTTTCGTCTCCGGCATAAAAGCTGATGGGCGCTGCGGTCCGTTTGCCGGAGGCGTACTTGATCTGCCGTGTGGCGCCGCTCATGGTTACATCACCGGTCAGCGTCCCGCCGGCCAGGGGCAGCTTGGCGTTAAGCTGGGCCTGGATGTTGGAGGTCACGCCCGAAAGGAATGCCAGTACAGTGGATGTGATATCCGACACCGCCACCTTGCCGTTGGCGTCGGACACCAGCGCCCGGCCGGCAGTCAGATTGGCTGTTACGATGGAGCTGGCGCCGCCGGTGACATTGGCGTTGGACCCAGGAGCCCCCGGCGGCCCGGTCAGCTCCCCGGCGTCATACTTGGCCTGGAAGGTCTCCCCGTCGGCAAAGGTCACCTTATCCGCCTCGGCGGTCTTTGCGGCGGTTGTAACCTCGTTTTTAAGCTCCAACATGGCGGAGGCTGTCGTACTCGCCAGCTCGGAGATCTTGCCCGCTGCGTACGCCATAGCCTGCAATGCCAGGGTCGTGAGGTGCTCCAGGACTGTCACTCTTTGCCGCATATGGCACCTCCTCCGTTACTCCCCGCCGAAAACGCTGTTGAGGGCCGCCTCGACCTCCTCGGTCGTGGCAATATCGGCGGTGTGGAGTACATCCTCCGGCAGGGTGTAGACGGTCTTGTCCACGCCGTTGATCTTGATACTGCCGTTGATGCCGCTCTGCTCCACTTTAGTCGCGCCCTCCGCGATACCGCCCAGCTTGGTCTTTTCGGCGGTGGTGTAGTCGTTGGTGGATAGGACCTTGCCGGCCTCCTTGGGCTGGTAGCCGGAGAGATCCACAAATCCCGCCAGGATATCAAACTTGTACGTCTCCTGGTCCAGAACTACGACCACGTTGGTCCCGGCGGGGTAGGTCTTGGACCCGGCGCCCTCCAAGAATCGCTCATCGGGGGTGAAGGCGTCGGTCACGTTGTAGACCATGCCGAGGGTGCCTTCATCCGGTTCCGGGAGGCTTTCAAAGGCATAGGAGCCGCCGGGCTTGTACACACTGGAGATCTTCGCGGCGATCTTGGACTCCACGTCACTGCCGGTCTGGTAGCCCGCGTCATTGGTGAGCTGAGAGACCTGGGTGGGTACCTTGATGGCGGCGATCTTGGTGTTGAGAGCATCCTCCTCCGCCTTTGCCCGCTGGGCCAGCATTTTCAGATGCTCCAGGGCTGTCAATTTGTCAGACATAATTGTGATCCTCCTTAGTCAGATTTTAGTCAGATTTATGGTCAAAGACCTGAGCCAGCATATCCGATACCTCCTGATCGGTGGCGACGTCAGCTACGCTGTGCGCCGTACCGTCAGGGTCTACCGTCAGGCTGTCACTGGCCTTGATCCCGCCCAAGATATCCTCCGTCGCTACCGGCAGAGAGATCCCTCCGCCCCCCGCCCCGCTGCCAGGGCCCAGCAGCGTCACCCAGCCGGTCAGCTCGGAGGCGGGCTTTGCCGTCGCCCAGAGGTGCAGGGATCCGTCCAGCGCCTCCACCGTGGGACACAGGCCGGCGTCTCCTGCCGCTTTTAGGCAGGACTTGTCCAGCGTGACGATCGGGACATTGCTCACCGCAGCGTCCACGCAATCGACCATGGCCGAAAAGCCATAGTCGCCGCCGGATTCGTCCTCTTGCCAAGCCTCCGCCGGCACTGTGAGCTCTACCGTCACCGGCCGCAGCGACGGGTGGGCCTCTGTATCGGCGTTGTGCCGGGCCATTGCCATATCCAGATCCTTTAGCTTCGCAGTGCCAGCAGGGTCTACAACGATATCGATGTGTAGTTTGTTGTCCAGCGCAATGACGCAATACATCTCCAGTTCCCATCCAGGGGCGTCCTCCTCCGATGGGACGTTGATGCCAACATCATCCTGCATAACCACAAAAGACTGCTCTTGATAACCGCCCGGTACGGCGGGCTCATCCAAAGCAGCCATGACCAGCACCTGGTGCAGTTGATAAGATTCCCCCAGCCCAGCATTCGATAGCTGGATGCGAATACGCTTGTAGGTATCTGCATCCTCCAAAGATACGAGCCGTCCTTTCTGCTTTTGGTCTTGGAGCTCTGTTATCTTTTCGAGTTCAGAGACATCTGTCATCCCACTGCCGGTACAAACACTGGTAACCGTCATTTTACGGCCGATCAGTTGCTCATTCAGCATATCGACGCCAGAAAGTGTAACGATTGAATTTTCAAATCTTCCCATTATTTAACCCCCCTTTTGTCTGCACACGTACTGTTACAGTCTCCATAGTCCCGACAAACCTTACTCCAACATGGTCAAGAGCCGTTCCATGGATGCCCAGCCATTTCGGTTTTGGGACATAGACGGTATAGGTTTCGCATTCGCCAATATAGGTAACACCGGCATGGATATGGGTCTCTGTTTCGGCATGAGCATAATATCGGATGCCGTCCAAGTGAGACCGCAAGTTTTTGTAATAGTTCAGTCGTGCAAGCAGTCTCACCCTCTTCTTCGCAGTTATAGCCTCGTTGGTAGTGTCAATCGTCAGTCGGAAATGATATGGCTTGCCGTCATAATCAAACCATTCTTGCACCGTAGAATCGGGATAAACAGAGGAAATTGCCCTTTGCACTGCTGCCTTCGTCCCGAGAATCCTATGGACATACCAGCTTTCTTCGAGCGTTCGCCGCTTTTGAGCAAGATTGTAATCCGGGTCCCACCAGTCCACCTTGAAATCATAGGCCAGAATATCCAGCAGCTCTTCCGGTAAGGAGCTGATGCGGGAATAAATCAAAAGCGCCCGGATCTCTTCCGGACGCTCAGCCAGTATTCTCGCTACCGCTGCTGCAAGTGCAGCCATATTGTCATCTGCTGCAAGTACAGCGGGTAATGTTGCTAGGAGATTTGGCACTGTGATGGCATGATGATCACTCATCTTCATACCCCCCTACTATGATCGTCTTCGTGCCAAGTTTGGCAACCTGGGGGATTGTTTGAGATATCTCGTAGACCTTTTCAGGGTCCAGTTTCCCATCCTGCAATGCCGTAAAGATTGGCTTTCTCAATTCTATACGCTTTACCCCAGTTTTCATGATCCGACCGTAAAGCTCCGATGGATTGATGTCACGGCCAAGCCTGCCAGACTGCCACGCAATATAACCGTTGATGGCATCTTCTACGGCCTCGTGGATGGCAGTAGAACTGATGGTCGTATTATTGGGCACGTAATATGTGATGTCGATATCATATGTCACAACACCAGGGTCAGCCATCTGCACATGATCGGTAAAAGGCCGTACCTCATCACCATTACAAGCGGCAAAGACAGCCTTTTTCAGCTCCTCGCCGGCAATCGTGCCATCTTTGGTCAGGACATAGATATATACCTCTCCCGGTATAGGCGAATTGGGAACAACGTCCAAAATCTCCGTGGACACCCGTTTGGCCCAATAGATATAGCTGCCAACTGCACCTGCCGTACTGTGTGCGTCCATGCTTGCGCGCATCAACTCGTAGAATTCTTCATCAGTAGCGGCATCGGAGCCACCGTCACTTTCCGTGATATTTTCGCAGGACAGATAGTAGTCGAACACATCTACAATCGTATTGATTTGTCCGGCAGTATACCCGTTCCCTGCAAGGCCAGGAGTCTGGCAGTAGACTGTGAGATCAATGTAGGTCACCCCAGCAGGGATATAAGCATCTTCTCTGGTTTCCCACACAAGCACCCTGCTGGCATCCGTGACGCGTGTTCCAGCCGGCACAAGGATTGCAGATTCTTGCGCTTCCGATATAATGAATCGAACTGTACAGGCAGCACTTGTAGCCGTGGGCCGCTCCATCACATAAAAAAGCTCCCCAAGAGCATCCAGGTTTGCGCCCTCTGCTCTGCTGGGAATATTTTGATTGCCGGTATAGTTGTTGTCAATGCGTTCCAGCAGGATGGTATATGCTACCCATGCGATAAATAATCGTTCTGGGCTTCCGGGATGTACGCTGACGCCGGTAATCTTTTCATATGCGGAGATCAGTTTTGCCTCTAACTGCTCTGTATCGGTGCTGACAAATTGGTAATCCGGATTCCTACTGCTCAACGATTTCCACCTCCACCGTAACATTTAATACACCTGGGGCTGTTGGGTCCTCCTGAAATGTGATGTTTACAACTTGAGCTCTTGGCTCAAATCGTTCGATCGCTTCTCTCACATCAACGTAGAGCATTGTTTTCGCAACAGGAATGGGCTTATCCACGAATCTATGATCAGTACCGAAACTGCGATACAGTGGAACCGTTCCCTGCTTTGTAGCCAAAATAATGGCAATATTTTGGAGCACCGAAACGACGGTATCAGATTCGTTTAATCGGATTTTCGTCAAGTCCGCTGCGCTCACCTTATAACTCATGGAAACACCTCTAAATCATCGGTACTCTGTCAGGCTTACGGATACCGTCGCACTTGTTACATCACCATCACGGTCATAGTACTGCATCTTAACTTTGCAATCGGTTATGACCCAGCGATAACTGACATAGATGCTATTGCCAATGACAAATGGCACAGCAACACCACTTCTCACATATCCTTCAAGTATGGCGATCTCAGATCTTGGATTCACCCCCAAATATGCTGACAAATCAATATCAAAGGTAATGCGTGCTGGGTCTGCGCCAGTATATTCGACTTGGGCCGTTGTTCCATGGAGCTGATGCGTACTGTATCGCGCGGAGACAGAAAGGATCATATTTCTGATTGTTCTAACGGTCTTTGCAGACACTTCAAATACAACGCTGCCCAAACATCCAATTTTTGCCATTACCCAAGACCCCCCAGCACGAATCCATCAGCATTAAACACCGGCAGATACAGCACAAGTACAGTGTCATTGACATGCGGCATCCAAGGCTTTATTATCAGGTTGTGCTTGTGACTTCCGACAGTTGCATCCAACTCCGTACACTGCGGTACATCGTAGTCTGGGATATAAGGCTGATTTGATAGGACTTTCAAATAACCTGATGTGATCCCGGTATCCTGGAATTTTACGCGGGCAGTGCGCTCATCCAGATTTATAGCTGTGACGGTCCCTACTCTTACCAGGTTTTCCAAAACTTTATCAGCCACTTTAGTACCCCTCCAAAACTCTGCGAAGATTGATCTGGGTTGTGTAGCCGCCTGACCCATCGACGGTATGTGTTGCTTGCTTCACGATATATTTCCCATTCCAACCTCCCCAGCCGATCAGACGAACAGTAACGCCTGATACAATATTAGGATTCCCAGGAATTGTAAAAGATGCAGATCTCGAAAACTTGTTATGAAGGCGCAGCATCTTCGACGCAAGCCGCTTTGCCTCATCAGCATCTGACACTTTCGCAGTGACTTCCAACTGTTGATTGTTCTTTGCGCTGGCATTGTAGTCCTCTACTTTCGCAATTCCTTCGATGCAATTACCTGATTTGGGATCGACATAGCTTACGCGACAGGAAGAATACAGAGAGTCAGCAGATCCTACATCCAACTTATATTTGGTATACCCTCCCCCACCATGTAATAAGGTCAGTACTTCCGAGCGGGCTTCATACGTTGCTTGATCGAACAGGACCAAAATGTTATTCGTTGCCTTTAAGGATATACCAGCTTCATGGCAAAGCGACGATAAAAACGATATGTCGCTCGTCTTATATTGCTCTACCCTGGCATAGTACGGATCATTTTCAGACTCATACAGGCACGCCATTCCGTTGGTCGAAGCTATTTCATTCGCTATCCCAGAAAGGCAATATGCTTCCCATGCTTTTGATTTCTCGGTTTGCCGGATCTTGGACGTATAGGGGAGAGATGTGGCCTTAATATTCACGACTGCAGGAGGTCCAGAAGCATTCACCGTGTCCAGTTCAAATTGGCCACAATCCAGCACCTCACTTCTGCCGTTGCCTTCCCAGTTGAGCCTGGAAATGACACATTGTATTTTAAGGACCGTACTGGGTCCATGGCCGCTTTGCTGAGATGATCTTTCACCTTCGAGCGGTTGGATATAATCCGCACTGACGTAGGCCGTTTTCCCCCCATAGTTGATGGTCGCCCAGCCGCCGGATATGCTGATGACGTCTATTGTTGTTCCACATACAAGCGCGCCATATTTCGCATAATTGGTGCCTGGCCCAGAGCGAACATTTAACCCGATGGCGGGAGTCACCTTATATGTCTTGGTGGCAACCTCCTGCTGCTCTGTTGTCGCAGCAGCATCGATTGCATCGTTGAGCCACCTTTCCATCCAAACCGAATCTCGATCCTGAATCTTAATTTGAAGATCATCAGCGGCATCTTCTTCGTTGTCTGTATAAGTGACCGAAAGAAGATAGGGTCGGATCGAATGTGTTATATCAGTCCCGTCGAAGTTGATATCTACATTCGCGCGGCGAGCTAATCCTTCCCCGCTCATCCAGTCACCTTCTTCCATGGCGGTACAGAATCGCTGACGTTTTCAACGGTATCTGGGAGCAACAATTTGATTCCCGCTGGGAAAGAATAGTTGTTCCGGTATCGCTGGTTCAGGTTGATTATCTTATCGGTGTAGGCTTCATCACCGAGTTGGGAGTACGCAATGCTATCCCACATATCGCCCTGTCTAGTGATATACGATCTCATCGATATGCCGTCCTTTTTTCATCTGCGCCGATTTCCGCCATCCACTCCGAAAACTTTTGGTACAATTCTTGGTCATGCTCTTTGAGCAAGGCTTCCAGTTCTGCGGCGTTCTCAGTGCCAGTAATATTATAAACCGGAGAAAATGTGACAACATAAGTTGACGCTTCACTAGCTGCTATCGGCTCAGCAGAGATTGCGCTGGTCATCGCTCCGTCAGTTGGAACTGCATCAACAGCGTATCCCGCAGTGTTAGCCATTACAGCTTGTACTTCCGGCTCCTGATCCTCCGTGCCTTGGATGTAACCGGCCCAAGTCATTTCGGCTTTCTCATGCATGACGCGAGACGGACTGTGAATTTTCAATTTCGCATCGATTGCGTTCATGGCAGCTTCGGCGATTTTGGCGTATGCCTCCTCGACTTGCGGCTGCATACCTATGGCGCCATCAATAAAACCTTGAATGGTCGCCATTGCGCTTTCCGCAGCTTCTGCCCCGAAATCCATAGCATTGACATCTGCTGCTATTTGTTCTTGCAGGCGGTCCATTTCATCTGTATAATGGGTCGCCATTTCCGCCAGACTGTCACTTACCGCTCCTTGCTCATCCTGCAATAACTGCCAGTTGGCCACAATTGCTGCTAGATCTTCGTCACTGGTGTTGGCACTTGCAAGGCCGGCGATGGCGTTCACGCTCTCGGCGGACCCATCGGCAAAACTGGCGATCATGTCGCTTAAGCCATCAATACCGCTGGCACGGTCCATCAAGCTTTGCAGATTTGCGTTGTAATCCTGCCAATATGTGACTTGGCTAGACAGAGCTTCGTTTATGGTATCTGCGCTGGTTGCAACCACTTCTGCGGCGCTATCCCACAACTGATACTGTCCGTTAACGCTGTCAAATGCAGCGTCGTATGCCTCTGTATAGGCATTTGTAAGCTCCTCTACAGATGCGAATACACTATTTACAGATTCCTGTAGTGCCTGCTGCTGTTCAATGGTGCTGTCAACGGTCTGCTCGCCTTCGCCCAACGCTGCGGTCAGCCGGTTGACGGCCTCTTCTGTTTCAGCGATTTCTGCCTCAGCCGCATTTACAGCTTCGGCATCAGCTTGGATCGCCGCTTCATATTCAGCCGCTTCCGCCTGAGCCGCATGGATTTCGACATCATATTGCGCAATGGCATCGGAAAGTCTGTAATACTCATCACTTTCCTCGCCCAAGCAGTTCAGGTAATTGTAGAACTGGGATCCAAGCTCTTTGTTGGCCTTTTCAGCATCCGCCCTTGCGCGCGCTTCAATTTCATGCATTCGGGCCTCTGCCGCAGCACGGGCATTGGCTGCATTTTCGCCTTTTACTTGAGCTTCCGTCAGCCTGACTTGGTTCTTTTCAGCTTCCAAAAGAACATCAGCCTGAGCGCGGTACATCTCCGTTAGTTGGTCCTGGTACGCTTGGGCCTTGGCATTCCGCATCCACGCATCGGTATTCGCACGCAATGCCGCAGTCCCGCCTTCAATGTAGCCATTCTGTACATCGATAAGCCCCGAAAGTTCCGGAACAGTCTCACTAATCAGTGTAAGAATGTTTCGGTATTTCAGTTGTTCTTCAGCAGACAGGCTTGTATAGTCGCCCATCTCATCTAGTTTATCGATATAATTATTTGCCACATTGGCAGCCGCAAGTGTCGATGCTACAGTGTCGTCATAGGCAGCAGATGCATCTTCCAGGGTCTTGTTCATTTCCGTGGCGGATGCCGTTAACTCTTCCAGCGACGGCCGCCCATCATCCGCAGCAGATGTCAATGCGACAATCCCCGCAGTTAATGCAGCAACGCCCGTAATTGCGCCGAGAATAATACCGACCCCTGGAATGGAGGATGTGAAAAGCTGCATCAAAGGAATTACAACCTTTGTGATTGCCGCAAAGGCAGTTAGCGCTGCTACTGCCGAACCAAGAACCCCACCAAAAGTTGCTACGGCTTTGACCAATGTCGGGTGCGCCTGCAAGAATTTATTAACCTCGGTCAGCACATCTGCACCAGCGCCATAAGCGTCTTGCATCGTTGGCGTGAACTGCTCTCCGACTGTTGTTTCTACAGCTTCCCATGCAGACTTCAACAGCGCAAGCTGGCCGTTCATATTGTTCATTTTGATCGCTGCCATTTTAGCCGCTTCGCCGGAACAATTATTGATACTTGCCGCCAAACTTGCGTAGTCTTCATCGGTGGCGTTTAAGATGGCAAGGAGACCCGTATAACCTCTCTCACCGGCCAAAACGGTCGCATTGCTTACCTTTTCCGCCTCCGTCATCTGGTTGAAATAGCCACGGAGATCATCGATCGTCTCGGAAAAACTGGCCATTGTGCCGTCGGCTTTCACCGCTGAGTACTCCACTTCTCCAAATGCCGCACTTGTAAGCGTTACTCCGTCCAAAAGCCCACCGAAAATATTTCGTAGCGCGGTGCCTGCGCGGCTGCCCTTTGTGCCGGCGTTGGCCATAAGGCCAACAGCGATCGCAACATCATTGATGCTATAACCTAGGGCTCCCGCAACACTTGCTGAATTCCTGAACGTCTCACCCATGACAGCGACGGAAGTATTGGAGTTGGTAGCTGCTGCCGCAAGCACATCCGAAAAATGAGCGGTGTCGGCTGCTGTAAGGCCAAAGGCAGTTAGGTTGTCTGTGACAATATCGGACACCAGTGCCAGATCTTCCCCGGAAGCGGCTGCAAGTTGTAGCACACCATCCATACCGCTGAGCATTTCGGCTGCATCCCAGCCTGCCATTGCCATATATCCCATAGCATCGGCTGACTCTTTGGCGGTAAATTTGGTGGTAGCGCCGAGTTCCTTTGCCTCGCTGCTCAGCGCATTCATTTCTTCGGCAGTCGCTCCGGACAGTGCCTCCACATTAGACATGGACGCTTCAAAGTTTCCTGCGACAGTCACGCATTCCATGTAAGCACTGTAGATCTCATGTAGGGCCGCAGCAATTCCAGCAGCGGCAATAGCATCTTGAATGGCCTCGAACGCCCGGGTGGAAGACTCTCCAAATTCTTGAGCACCATTAGCTGCTTGTTTTTGCTGAGATCTCAGATCCGCCATCTGTGAGTCAAGCCGAGCGCTCTCTTTTTCGAGATTCTCGGTATCGACACCGGCAGATTCCAGCGCAGATCCAAGCTGCTGCAGGTTCTGCGTCATCTTTCCGAGGGAGGCAGTAGTGCGATCAATCTGCTGCTGCTTATCAAGCAGTTTGTTTTTTAGCGCAGAGGAGGAATCACCGGTTTCCTGTAATTCCTTTTGGATGTTATCATACTGCTGCTGCAACACTACCAGCTTATTCTTGGTCGCTTCAATGGCTTCCTGCTGCTTCTGGAATGCGGAAATATCAGCCTTGACCTTCCCAAGGGCGCCCAATTCCTTCTCCATAGCAAGGACAGCCTTCTGCGCCGAGCTGAATGTGCTGTTGTAATTGCTCCCTAACTGCGCATCAAGCCGGAATAGCATTTCATATTCTTTCCTGCTTGCCATTGTCGCCCCCCTATCTTCGCTTCTTTGGTTTTTTGCTCCGTACCTGTTGTAACTTCGATCGTTGCTGGTCTCTGGCGTCTCGAATCTCTTTGGTCAATAAGTTGTTTGCCTCTATCCAGACAGATAATTCTCGTAACGAAACAGACAGCCAGAATGAAATGGGAGTATATGTGTTCTGGGATAGCACTAAACACTGCCGTCTCAGCCATTGCCCCCCATCGCCGGCTACGACCCCGATTGGAGTAAAAAAGATCGCACCATATTGCAGATCCGGTTGAAGTCCCTGGCGGGAAGGGCCATCAGGACGTCTGATCCGACCTTATCGGTGCAGGCGCGAGCTGCAAAGCGGACCTGGTACTCGCAGCTAAACTCTCGGACAGGCACTGTAATGCCATGAGCGCGGAGCTCCTGCTCAATGGACAAGCACCCATACCCATTCACCGAGTCAAAGTCAAAATGCAATTCCTTGAAGGTTCTCCCCTCATAGGTAAAGGGCTTCACAAAAGTGTGGGTATATACTTCAGCGGTTGTAGCTTCAGCCGAAGTCAACTCTTCGGGCGAAATGATCATAGCCTGATTATTAGAATCAGAAGTGTTGATAACTTCCATAAAATGCTCCTTTCAAACGATATCCCAGGGCGATTAGTCTCGCCCTGGGATGCATGATTTTATTTTCCGAGCGCTTTGCGGACAGGTGACAAATAGTCCACTCCGTTGACTTCACAAATGAAATTAAGTGGATCAACCTCACGGACTTTTTCCCCGTCGATATAGGTGGCCCAGTACCGGACCGCATATTCACCGGACCCATCATTGGGCGAAGCGGGCGCAACTGTGCCGGCATTGTCAACCTTCGGGATCGCAACGAAGATGTGCTTTACCGCCTGCACTTTAATGGTCCCGGATACAGGGTCTTCGGTCTGTTGAGCGATACGAAGGTCAATTGTATGGCGCCGAGGCTCAGACAGGCGGATCGTATGCTGATTTACAGTGCGAAAAGCAAGGACCAGGGTCAGCGCATCGTAGTGGCCAAGGATAACCGACTCGATATTCCCCGCAACCCCGGCGCCGGAAATAGACTGAGTAAGCGCGTTCAGGCTGGGCATTGTTGCGCTTGCCATTCCCAGGTACTCCGAGCTATCTTCATAGACCGCAAAGTTAATGGTACTCTGATCCATACATTATTCCTCCCTTATCAAAGCGCTGGAAACATAGGCAGCGTCATATTCCAGGACAAAATTGATTTCCTGGGCGGGGCTCGCAGGCGTCATGTAGATGTGGATTTTGACGATTCCCGCCATCAGATCCGTTATCGGGTTCTCATCTTCCACCATCACAGCCCGTGCGCCCAGAAGATAGCCACTGCCCACCAGGCCATTCAGCCAGATATTGCAGGTATCCAGAATATTGTCAATGAGCCGTCGGTTCATCGGCTTGTCCAGCTTAGACCAGAATGTGCGGACCACTGTATTGCCGACCCAATCGAACATTCTAGACACCGGAATATAGTAATTCTTCACGTCTGTGTCGGCAGGGTAGCAGGCGGTGTAGTCACCCCAGCACACCCAACCGCTGGACATGAAATTCAGGCAGGTGACGATGCCATTGGCGTTGAGGATATTGGCCTGTTCCAGCGTCAGATTTACCTCCGTACCATCCTCCAGGCAAGCTCCATCCATCTGGAAATTCTTGTTGCTGGGAGATTCACAGGGACATCCGCCGTTCTGGGTGTCAACCTGTGCCATCAGGCCGGCGACCTGTGTGGACATGTGGAATCGGTAGTCTCCCAGTTTCTGTATCGGCCAACAGACGATCTGGTTGTCATCGACAAAGTTACTGTCTGTCTTTGCCGTCGCTGCTTCGGAATATTCCCTCACACCAGATGCGCCACAGTCCAGGTCGATTAGCGCCTTGCCGCCAAACAGGCTATTCAAGGAGGCTGCTTTCGTTGCCATAACCGCCGCAACAGTTGTCTTATGGGAGAACCCAGGAGCACAAATCAGATCTGGGATAACCGCCACCGTGCTCATGCAGGCGTCGACCATATTCAGGCCGGCTACGATAGTAGTATCTTCCACTGCATCCACTTTGACCTGCTTTCCTGCCACGTTAATAGTACCCTCGTTGTATGCGTCGCCAGTGGACAGCAGCTCGATATAGCAGGCGTCATCATCTTCCGAATATACGACGACGTAATCCTGGTCCTTGATGTAAGTAGTTTCTTCTTCCCCTCCCTTCTTGACAACCAAGTTGTCATCATTGATCAGAGAAAACGGGAGTTTCGCCTTATGGTCAACAACCGGGTAATCATTGGCCGTAAGATCTGTATTGGACTTTGTGAAGTCCAATACATTGCAGAAAATGACCGGCTGGCATCCAAAAAGCTGAAAATGCGAGTACATGAACTCGCACAGCGTATAGGTCTTCCAGTCATACGAAAACCCCAGCTTTTTCACGGCCTCATCCCAACTCGTGACAAGGATCGGGGTATTGGCCTTTCCCGGATTTGTTGCGGAATGCATAGGCGCAAGTCCTACAACAAAGGGGATCCCAGAACCGGCAACATTTGGAGTACTGATTGCTGTCGCCTGTTCCTTCACATATACACCATGATTCATTGCGTTATAACCTCCTTACTGCCCCCGGAGTATGCGCTGATAATTTGAGTACAGTGCGTTTCCGGGCTTTTTTACATTGATCCTGTCAACTGCCAGAGTGTCTCCCGGCACAATCAACGTCTGAACGAGAGGATTGTACATGATCGCAGCAGAAGCTGATTTCAACGCTTCCTCTCTGGTTCCAATGTAGATTGCGCCATTCTGGATAAGGCCCCGAATGGAAGGCCCAATATAGCAGAAAAAGCCTGAATCATTCTGCTTTTGCTCTGGCGCTTTGAGTACTGTTTTTTTGGCTACAGCCATTCTCTTACCTCTCTTTCAACTGCGGGGAGTTTCCAGGTAGAAATCATCTCTCCAGCAAAATATGGTGCGGTATCGTCAGGGTAAACTAGCGACTCTAGGCCCGCTTCCATATCAAGCTGAAACTGCTTACCAATGACTCTTTTTTTCAGCAAATGGATCCGCAATCGTTCCATCAGGCCCAGCAAAGCGAGCCCACCTTGCTGCTCATCTTGATGATAGACGCAAAAAATGGTCCGAACAGTAGCTTCAGCATTGGTAATGGTTTTTGCGGGTTGAGAATCTTTTCCGGTTATGAATTGATGCAAAACATATGGGGCTTTTTTCTTCGCAGATTGACTATCCGGCAAGCGCATTAAAAAGACTTCTGGCGTGCGGGGCTCTGGCTCCAAGGGATCCTCCCTTTGCTTTGCAACCGGCAGAAATAGGTCCTGTGTTGCAAGCTCTGTTTCTACCTTCAATGTTTCTAGCAAATTTACTCTAGTCATCGTTATCCACCCCAGCCATTAAGGACCCGAATAATCTCATGATCGATTCGCTTTTCGTAAGTGTCGATCATTTTGGCCTCTACATTGTCTATAACGGCTTCGTTTGCATACATCATTTGCGGGGTGGCAGGTCCGTACAGTTCCTTCACAGGACGCTTTTTGACCCCCACACGCTCATATATGCCTCTGTGCCCGCCCATTTGAGCTACAAAGGCCCTATCCAGCGTTTGTGCCGCTCCAGACCGCTTGACCTGGGCTACAATACGCCCGTCTTTTCCGACCTTGGTATTGAATTGTATGAGCGGAATAACATAGCCATAGAATCCAAACACCACAGAAAGGCTTCCATACGATTCGTGGACAAAATGATTGATATTTTTGGTCCTCTGCAAGAATTCGCCTTGACTGATAGTGTATTCTTTTGTGACAGCACTCTTCGCGGCGGTCTTGCCTGCCGCTGCGGCCCTGGACAGTGCGCTTCCAACCGCTCTGTAAACGCCACGGTCTATCCCCGCAAGCAGCGTCTCAACTTTATCCAGGCTGTACTCGGCGACTTCAAGAATGATTCCGCCGTAGACAGCATGGCGCTCATAGAACGATGATATATTGCTCACTCGTCTATCGCCTCCAGCCAAACTTTGAGAAGTCCATTCTCTGTGGTAGATCTGGAAATATAGTACGGGCAGAAGAACCCCCCACCACCTTCCTCATCATTAAGGAACATTTTCTGCCCACTCTCGGGAAGATTTCCGCCCAGGTCTGAGAGCGCGCAAAAAAGAAGATGTGTCACTTTGTAGAGTCCTTGGACATGATCATCATTCAGCCTGGGCCGTTTGTCTTGTACGACCTCATCCAGTACAACGGGGATATCCACATACTTCTCACCGTCATAGATCACAGAACGCTTTTCGCCGAACTCATCTATATTAAGGAAAGTTGTGTGGATATCCCGGGCGACCATATCCTTGAATGTGCTCATGCTGTGGGTTCCTCAGCCCCCAGGTTGGGGACGTCCGAGTCCTCCTCGGCGGCTGGTTCCTGGGAAGGCTCCGGGTCAGCGTCGGTGGCGAAGTGAGCGTCCAGGATGTCAATCACGTCCTGCTTCCTCTTGGCCTTGGACACATCCAGGCCGAGGTAGGCGGCGATGCCCTGGAGCTGCTTCATCGTCATACCGGCGTCGTAGCGGATGGTCTTTTGGGGTTCCTCCACGCCGACCTGCTCCGTAACATCCACGACGTACTCAGCCACGCCCCGCTTCACCAGGCGCTCCTCCTTTGGCTGGGAGAGGGAAAACGGGCCGTCACCGGCCCGTCTCAACCCATTTTTGGTGGCGCACACGCCACATTTCAGCCTGATCATGCCTTACTCCTTTCTCCTTGTCCTCAGTCCAGGACACCGGTGGCGACGGACCAGGGGGCGATAGTGTTTGGCACAAACAGCGGCCGGCAGGACAGCTGGGTCTCCTTCGCCTGGGGCCGAATGGTGAAAATGTGCAGGGGGATGCGGGTACCGGCATAGGTGTGGTACTGGCCGTCGCTCTCCAACTGGGTCACGGCACCGTAGAGGCCACGGCCGCAGTTGGGGGCGGTCACGATGACGGTTCCATTGGGGACGTAGGGAACGTCCTTCTTTTTCTCCTTGTAGGTGCCGTCGCTTACCAGAATATCCAGCCGGCGACCGTTGAAGTTGATGACGCCCAGGTCGGTGACGTACTCGGTCAGCACATCGGGGGCAATGCGGCCCATCTCCATGCGCCGGTTGTCCAGGGCAGCCATGATCCAGGGATCTTCTTGCAAAAATGCGCCGACGTCGGAGGCCACCAGAACCTCCCGGGCAGGCAGGCCCCGGCTGGTCAGCATCTTGACCATGGAGCAAATGTCCCAGTACCAGTTTCCGATCTCCCAGGACCCAGAGGCCATGGTGCTGTGCTTCCAGGGCTCGGTGGGAGTGAACACGGCAGGGTTGTTCTGCCCGTCGTAGAACTGCACTTTGACATCCTCGAAGACATCTTCACGGTCTGTCTGGTGGCGCATGGTGCAGCCGTTGTTGATCATGGTCTGGACCGCCAACCACTCCTCGGTGCGGGAAATTCGGCCGGACAGATCCTTCAGATCATGGAGGAGCAGCATCCGGGCGCGGTCAGCGGGGGTGGCCTCGCTCATAATCGCCTCGCCGAAGCCACGCTTCTGCAGCTGGTCCACGGTCAGGGGGATAGAGATACTGATATTGCCAGGCTCCAGCTCGTAGGTGCTGAAGCCGTCACGCCCCACAGGCAGGCTGCCGATGCGGGGCAGGACGAAGGGCGCCATCTCCTGGCCCTCCTCCTTGTAGTCCGCCAGGACCTTGGATGTGCCGAACACATCCATTTTGATGTTGGTGGGGAAATACCGGCGCTTGAAGAAGGTGTGCTCGGGGCGCATCGTCCTCACAGCCGCCAGCATATAGTAGGTGCTGTAAATATCCATGTTGAGCCTCCTTACTCCTGCATATCAGTCAGGATGATGTTGTAGTGGCGGAGAACGTCTCTCACGGTGTTGTCGATCTCCACCTCGCCCTCCGGCTTGCCGGCCACGGCGTGGATGTTGAAGTTGCCACTGATATAGGCAACGGCGACAGCTCCCTCGGTCGCATCCACATCGTCGGCCAGAATACAGTTGGCCTTGTCCTTGGTCTCCGTAGTCAGGGCCTTATACTCGCTTCCATCCTCCGTGGTCAGGATGGTGCCACGGGGCAGTTTGCCTTCCTCGGCGGCGATCTTCACGCCCGTGGTCAGGGCACGGGGGAACAGGCTGGCAATCAGGTTGTCCTGGCTTGTCTCGCCGACTTTCCTGCACAAATCTTTGTTCATCTCAGAACACCTCCATCGAATCCATCATTTTCTCGAAAGCGGCGACGTCGGCTTTCGCCTGGGCCATAATTGCCTCCGGGCTGTTGGGGTCGGTCTCCTTGGTAGGAGCTGCCGGAGTCTGCACTTTGGCAATGCCGCTATCCTTGTAGTCTGCGGCAGTGCTGTCCAGGTGCGCACTGCCCTGGGCTGCCTGGGCTTTCATTGCCCGGAATGCCAGCTCCTGGGCACTGCAGGGGTTGCGATACTTGGCGTCCTCCACCAGATTCTTGTCTAGGATATTCGATGCGATCTCGTCGATGGCCTGGATACGGGCACGTTCCGCTGCCACAAGATCTGCTTCCTGGGACAAAGTCGCAGATTGAGCGGCAGGAGTCGTAAAAGATGCAGCACTAGCTCCGCTCCCCGCAGAAGCTTTTGCCGCATTTTCGATCTGAGCCACCAAGTCAGGGTATTCGGCTCTCAGATCATCAATAGTTTTTGCCATTTGGTTTCCTCCTTCGTTGCCGGCGGTGGCCGGTGTAGTCTTTATTCCTTCCGCCGAAGCGGGAGAAAACAACGGAATATCGATGCTGGCCGGGATTGGACGGCCAGGTGTCGCCCAGACGGGCTGGCCGCAGTAGTAAATTGTGCGGCGGTCCGCACTTGCTGCAATATCCGGAGCGGCGCCGTCAAGAAGTTCATCGGCAAAGCCTTTTTCTACAGCCTCTTGACCTGTCATATAGGTTTCATTGCCCATCATGGTCAGCAGTTCGGCCTCGGACAATCCAGTTTTGGTATGATAGATTGCGGCCTGCGCTCGATCCACTGTATCGTTGCGTTCCGCAGCCTTGCGCAGTTCATCGGCGTTCATAGCATCCCAGCAAAATGTCCAGCACTTATGAATCATTATCAGGCTGGATGGGTTTACCTTGATCGACTTGGCGGCGCACATAATGAGAGACCCGCCCGACATGGCGACACCGTCAATAATAGCGGTAATCTCCGCGGGCAGCTCTTTCAGGCGGTTATAGATGGTAATGGCATCAAAGGCGTTCCCTCCCACGCTATGGATGCGGATGGTAATCTTGGCGGCATTCTCGGCCTGCTTCAAATCCTGCAAAAACTCGCTTAGGATGATGTAGTTCCCATCCAACGGATTCCCGTGCAAGTCAGTAGGCCTCTGCTTTACGATGTCACCGTACAGCGTGATTTCTACCTCCGTATCGCTGACACGATCCATACAGTATGGGGCGCTGGTGACGGTTGTAACCGGTTCAGACGCCCTTGTTTTTGGGGGGCGCATAAAGTTGTTAAACGGATTCATTTGTCGTCTCCTTCCTGGCTGACCTTTGCCACATCCGGGTCGCTGTTTCCTTGGGAGCTTGCAGGCATATTGGTGGTGCCTCTGACCTCGCCCAAGCGTATCTTCTCTCGCTCAAGCTGGTCCATGTTCTCCTCCCAGTCGCCGCCGTCCAGCTCGACGGTGGCCTGCTCGTGAGTCTTGAATCCCTCATGGACGGCCTCGATAGCCGCTTTGACCTCCTTGCTCGGGTCGATCTGGCTCTGGGCAGGGCCTATCCATTTGGCCCCACAATACGCCGCCCGGATGCGGGGGTCAACAAAAAAGCCCGGGGCGCTGATGCGTCCTCGGGCCACGGCCTCGGCCAGCCAGACCTCATAGACCGGCTGACACAGACTGTCCACAAGCCAGGTCCGCTTCTTCCGGAAAAAGCGGTATGCCTCCAGGAGCGCGCCCCGGCTGGCGGAATAGCTGGAATTGAACTCTTTGAGCAGAACGTCCCGGGGGATCTCCAGGGCGGCACCTATCTGCGTGGCCACGGATTTGACAAAGGCATCAAAGCCGTTTGTGGGGATATTGGGGTTACCAAAGTTGACCTTTTCCCCCGGCTTCAAATGAATAACCTGCCCGGCTCCCATCTCATACTCGTTGGTGTCGTGGCTGATCTCCGAATCTCCCCGTTCCTCGCCCACCTCATTGGTCGGGAACAGGGACGGGTCCGTTTCCGTCTCGATCCAGGCCGTGAAGAACGACTGCACCAGTGCCGCCATCAGCTCAGACTCCGTGTAACGGCGGATCTGCAGTAGCTGCTCGATGATAGGGGCGAGAAATGTAACGCCTCGGTACTGGCCAATGCGTTCCGGGTCCACAATGTGCAGCACATTCGGAAGGCCGGTCCGCTTGCCGTATGCCTCTACCCGTACCCACTCCCGGGGCCGCCCGATCTGGGTCAGCTCAAACGGATAGTGGTTGCAGATGTGATAGGCGACGATGGCTGTGGTGTTCTTATCCACCTCCACGCCGTCATAGATGTAGTTGCCGTTGGGTGCGGTACCCTCCGTGATGGTCCCGGGCATGACGCCCATGGTGTCAGGGGTAGATACCAGATCTGCCTCCACCAGTTTCACCCGCAGACCATATGGAGAGATTGTGGTCACTCCCACATGGGGGAGCAGGGCCACGCAGTCGCCAGACATGAGCGCAGAGGCAAGGGCCAGTTGCTGAATGCCATTGAAGTTGCACATCCCCGTGGCATCGCAGTTCTGCTTTTTTTCGGACCACAGCCTCCACTCGGCTTCGGTGGTCCTCTGCCACGCCCGGGCCTGTTCCGGCGTCATGCCCAGGGCTTCCTGGTCTACATGAGATTTCAATTTTAGTCCGATTCCTACGACGTTGGTGCAAGTGGTGCGGATGGCGCTCGTGGCAATGGGCGAGGCCATGTAGAGCATCCTACCTCTCTGCCGCAGAGTGAAATTATGCATATCGATGTCGTCCCTGGGGCTGCCGGACCTGGCTATAAATGCCGCAAGGGCCCGCCGGACGTAGCTTGCACCGGCATCGCCGTAGCCCATGGCCTGGGGGGCTGCTTTGGTCGTGCGGATCTCCGTATTGTCCACCTCCTCGGATAAATTATTAAGGGTGCCCGGCGGGGTAAAAGGAACGAAACCCCCGCAGGGCACCCGGTAAAGCCCCTTCCGGAGCTGTTACCCGTAGCTACCAGTCCCGAGGGACTACTCCCACAGACCGGCGGGGCCGCTGGCCGTCGGCAAGGGCCTCCAGCTCGGCGATTTCGTCCTCCAACCGCTTGATCATGGTTTGGATGTCGTCAAGATCCGTGCTGTACCTCTGCAGATTCCGGGACCCGATGCCGTAGCTTTGCACTGCGCCTGGGGAGAGCATATATTTCTCACGCTCCAGGTACATCTTCAGGCGCTCCCGCTTCATATTCAGTTTTACGGTGATCTCTGTCCTGGTCATTTCAGCCTCCTTCTCCTTACCATTCGTTGAAGTATCTGTCTATGCCTCCGGTCTTCCGCCTGGGCTGGGGCTGGGCGGCCCGGCGCTTTGGAGGTGGCTTTTGGCCGCCGTCAGCCAGGGCGCTCAGGCGCTGCGCAATTGCATCCAGGTCCGCCCCGGTTGCCTTGAATGCAGCGTTGGCGTAGTTTCGGCAGTCGAGGGCCTCGTTCCGCTCGTGGCCGGGAATTTTCTCCCACACCCACGGATTTTGGCGTCCCTGCTTATAGACTAAGCGCTCAGATAACAGACCCGCGAAAAATTCTGTGCCATATCCAAGATCTTGATTCCTCGGAAAATGGTAGTACTTCGCGCCCGGTTCACGGACTCGCAAGGAATCCATGATGGCCTGTTTGCCGGAATCCACACCCAGGGTATATAGCCAGCACTGGCCGATATACCGGCCCTTGATGACAATGTTGGTCTTTTTGGGCGGCGATGTGTAAGGAACGCCCTCACCGCCACGGCCTTTAATGGCAAACACCTTGCGGTACATCCTGTCCCGGCAGGCGGAATAGACGTCCTGAGTGTAGTGACCGCCGCTGTCCACGAAAGTCGTGGAGATTTTCAGCTTCACGCCGTTGGCGAAGCTATACTGGTGGTCCACGATGTCGTCCAGTGTCTGCCACACATTGGCGGTATCCGGTCGGCCCATGATGACGCCCCGCTTAATACCCCACTTTTCACCCCACCGGCCGTGCCCCACGACCTCGTATTCCAGCCGATCGTCCTGGGTATCCACACCGCAGGTCAGCACTAGGACGCCATCCGGGAGCTCTGCGTCGTAAGTCTCCCTCCGTCCCATGATGCTCTCTTCATCCTCCAGATCGCCGCGGTCTTCCCACAGTTCCCCAAACTTGGTGTTGTAGACTACCTGCAGCTTTTCCGAATTGCCCAAGGCCTCCAGATAGGCCAGGATAAGCGAGGCCCAGGATGCCCAAGGGGAGGAAAAGGCATTAAGCCAAAAAGAGCGCACCCCGTTGGCGTAGGCAGCAGGATTGGCCGCTACCCATTTGGCGGGTTGCGCTTTCATTTCTCTTTCGGAGTGCGGTGTTTCGCAGGAGGGACAGACCCAAGATACGCTTCTGACGGTGTAGTGCTTCTTGCCTCGAATTTCGGTGGTGTCATATTCAAAGCGGATGTCGTTAAACACAATATCGTGGTACTCGCCGCACTCCGGGCATCGGTGGTGCCACCGCTCCTGGGTACCGGTGTTGAATAGGTCGGCAATGGCGCTATGCCCCTTGATGGTGGGGGTGGACACAGCCAGCGACTTTGCATTGTAGAACGTCGTTTGGCGTGCTTTTGCCAGCTCCCAAGGGCTGCCCTCCTTGCCAGCGCTCCCGGCCCAGCGGTCTAACTCATCTCCGATGACATAGCGGACAGGTGTAGAGGCGAGGGCCGATGCACTGTTGGAGCCGCATATTGTCAGCATTCCACCCGGAAAGGACTTTTGGAGAATTGTGTTGTTGCTGTCCCTACTCTTTGGGTCTGCCACCTTGGATCGCAGGGTGCGGCAATCCCTTACCATGGGGGCGACGCGGAGCTTGGAGAACTTCTTGGCATCGTCAATGGTGGGCTGGATATAGAGGATACTTCCGGGGTCCTGGTCGATGATATAGCCGATGGAGTTCAGCTCAAACTCGGACTTGCCTACCTGGGACGACGCCACCATGACCAGGAGCTTTACTTTTGGGTCGGTGACGGCATCCATCGGCTCCTTTAGATAGGGGGTCCGGGAGGTGCGCCACGGACCAGGCTCGGCGGAGCTCTCCGGGGAGAGGCGGCGCTTTTTGTCGGCCCACTGCGTGACGGTTATGTCCTCGGGCGGGGTGAACGAGGCGATTGTCCCTGAAATAGCCGCATTCAGCTTATCCGCTTCGCTACTGTATGTCCTCATCCGTGTCCATCCATTTCTGCCGCTCGTTCACCAGCTTTTCATAGGCAGCCGGGTCGTACTTGAAGTTGGACAGTTCTTCCAGGACAGCGTTGACCTCCCGGCGTATCAACACAGAAGCCTCAGCGGCATCACTGACACCAGCCACGTCCACGGCCAGACGGCCGGGCAGTGCCACGAGCATCCCCCGGATAGTGAACACCAACTGCTGGTTCATGGCCTCTACATCCTCGGAGCGGTGCATTTTCCCTTGGAGCTCGGCCAACTCCAACTCGGCATATTCTGCCCGGGCCTCCTTAATGCGGACCTCGGCGGCAAGTTTCTGCTGCTCCTTCTCAGCCGCGGCGTCGTCCTTGTCGCTTCGCCCCGCCGCTTTCTCTCGTAGATACTTGACATAGGAGCGGGTGGCCTCGACCACGTTGTACCGGGGGCCCACCTCAGTGTCGTGCTTACGAAGAATCCCGTTCTTGGTTAGCTCCCCTACCCATTGAGCTGTGATGTCAAAGAGATTCGCCAGAACGGCCGTACTGCAATACCCGGCTGGTTCAGGCTTCTTCTGGGCCATTCTGATCAACTCCTTCACCGATATATTAACTGCTGATCGCAGATTATAATCACAATATCCATTAACAGGCTGCTACCCGCACCCAGAATACACTCCGGCCTTGTCCAATGACAAGGACAGCCAGAACCATGCACCTCATCCTCGCCTCTTCCGTCCACGGGTACACAACCTGTCATGGATACCACGGTACTTTCCAGCCCTCCGCCGGTGTCGTCGGTCGGAACCGTTATCAAACATCATTAACTGGCCGGGTCCAGCCCAACTATAATTGCATCCCACCGTGTACGCACCACGCATGGGTCAGAGCCCGTCTTGCACAACTGGCGGCTGTGGAACTCATACAGCTGGTGGTCGAAGATGGTGCCGATCCATCGTCACGCGCTTATAAGGCGCGCGCTCTGCCGTTGAGCTATTCGACCGAGTTGCGGGGTCACATCCCTTTTGCGCCTATCGACCCCGCTAGGTTTTTGTGGCTACCACACCAGCGCCGGAATGTCGGCCGCAAACATCATCAAACGGTGTGGACGGGTTTGGTGGCGCATGGGGGATTTGAACCCGCCGATACCGGATTGAAAGTCCGCTGACTTGACCGCTTGTCTAATGCGCCATATTATAGACCATCTGTTTACCACATTGGCGATTGGACCCGCTTTCCCTTGGGCCCTGTCTCCCCCCTGGCTGTTGCATTATGACTCAGGTATTTCTCCCACCTCCACACCACCGAATGCGCCCCTGGCCATCAAGGCGCCCCCCTATCTGACCTATAAGGGTCTAAAAACATGGTGCCCCCGCCCGGCTCCCGCGCCGACCGGAGACATATAAAGTGTGCGGGCAGAGAATTTCACTCTGCACGGTTGGAGTTTTAGGTTATTCTTACGATTACCCTCTGCCTTGTCACCATTCAGGTGGAGAATGAATTCCGGCCTACTCAAGGATCATTTTACAGGGCACCCAATCTGGCTTTCGCCACGCTATCCCAAACCAACCTAAAAGAAGCATCACTTTAGCGTCTTATTCCGCCACCGCACACTGTCCCCGGCTCTCACGGGTGGCACGTCTGCCAGCATTCCCTTTCAGCGGGGCTCGAACCCGCACCGACCTTTCTGGTCTGCGCTACCAATTATGCAATGAAAGGATGTATTGTTTGCGGCTGGTTTCAAGTAAATTCCTTGAAAAAATTTTTTCCGTAACTAGATGTTTTTTGGGGTCGAAGAGCCCGCATGAGATGGGCCGGGTCCTCACAGTACCTTTTTTGGCACGCTTGGACCCGGCTTCGCTCGTAATTTGGCGCTGCATACCGCATTGGGCGTTGAACGCATTTTTTGTGCGTCATGCAGACAGTTTGCCTTATTGCATATTGACTTCACGCATAGGCGATCTCATAGGCTTAGATGGTGGTATATATCTCCGCCTTGCTGTAAGTTGTCTTTCCTTTGACCATCATTTCCAAGAAGTCTTCTCGAGAGAAGTCAGATAGCCTGAATACCTCCTCCGGCCTCATCCCCAGCTGCTTCCCGATCTCCTGCACCGTCTTGCCTTCTGCCATTAAGCGCTTCACAATCGCTTTCATCGGCTCTAGCAAGTGCGTACCTCTGGCCCTATTGTGGGTGACTGTGCCATAAACATCTTCGCTCGGGTCTTCGTGGCATACCTTCACCACAGGGACCTTGCCATCTAACATGGACAGCAGCGGTTCTTCTCCTGCGACGGTCCATCTGTGGAAGCCGTCGATAATGGTATAATCAGGTCGTACAACAATCGGTAACGTCCAGCCGTTGGTAAGGATGGACTGGGTCAGGAGCTTCAGGTTCTCCCGGCTTACCTTGTTGGGGTTGTAGTCATTGGGCTTGAGCAGGGTACGATCCACCCACTCCAGGGTGGACAGAGGGGCCGTCAGTTTCACATCAGCCATGCGTTTCCGCCTCCCTCTGCTTAGCCTTAGCATCCTCGATATAGCGACTGTATATGATCTGGTATAATGCACGGTAGGATCGAAACTTTGGGTCGCCTTTCATAAGGGCTTCGTACATCATCTGGTAGTCTTTGGGAGTTGCAAACAGGCCGATCTTTATAAACAAACTACGGTAAGATTTGGCGACATAAAGCTTATGGGGGGTGTTGAAGTGCCTTGGCATATCGGAGAACATCTCGGCAAGAATGGCCTTGTAGTCCTTGGTGACGGCCTCGCCCTCGGCCTGGCGCCGGGCTCGGGTGCGCCGGCCGAACATTTCGCTATCCCAGTAGAGTGTAGCAAGGTAGGCGTTTGGCTCACGACGGATGATGCGCTCCATGAGGTCCGGGTAATATTCGTTCATCTGGACCAGCGAGCGGGCTGTGTCTACGGAAAAGAACTGTGATACTCTCAGTTGATTCCGATTAGCGCCAGCTTGCCAGAGATACAAATAAACTTGTGGGATCTCCACACCTTCATTCCGGAGATACAGCCATACGTCATTGGTTGTCCAATCGTAGATGGGAAAGATCTGCTTGCGACCGGTCATCCCCTTGCCACCGGCGTTCATCCGAGCCATGTACTGGAGCCGCTGGATGGATTCCGCTGCCCGTACACCGGTCATAGTAATGCCGTCCATGCATACCCTGGGCATGAAACTCTGGTAGTTGTCTTTTCGGGGCCTCAGCATGGGGTGGCTGGTGATGGCAAAGGGTGGCGGCTGACGCACCCACACGTCCCGTTTGCGCTTGTCCCAGCAGATGAATGTTTCATCCTCCGACAGCTCGTTGAAGCAGTTGAAGTGCTTGACCTCCACGCAATACCACTCAAACTTGGCGCCAACGTAAAGGAATCGTCGGCGCCAGTCCATGACGGTCTTTTCGATGCAGGGGAAAATAGCCTCCTCGTCCACGAATTGGACGGTCAGAAGGGATGGATCAATTTCTCCCCTCTGGATGAGAGACATGGTAATCTGAGCGAGAGCCAGGCTGTCCTTGCCGCCACTGAACGACATATAGACCGGGATTCCGTTGCTGAACGCATTGCGGACTCGCACCGTCGCCGCAGTTACCACGTCCATATCAGACCGTATCCGCCTTACAGCCATATCTTTTCGCCGCAGTTGGGACAGACCACATACTGACGGACGGGCTCTTTGGGCTCGACCGTCTGCTGGGCGGCTCCCGCTGCCGGTGCCTCCGGCTCCTCGCTGTTCTCTTCCATACCCTCGGTCATGTAAAGGTCCTTGCGCTTTTTGGCGGCCTTAATATCCTCGATCTCGCTCTCGTCAAGTGTACCGTACTCCTTCAGCGTCTCGGTGACTTCCCCTGCCTGGGCCACCATGCTCCTCAGCAGGTCCTCGTCGAAACCGGGGATGTCTAGATCGTCTTTCAGCTCAACTAAAAAGGCATCGAAAGAATCCAGGTTGTCCACACCCAGACCGAAGATCTTATTGTCGGCCAGCATGAGCTTTTTCTTCTGGTTCTCGGTCAGGCCCTCCATCAGGAGGACGTCGGCCTCCTCCCGGCCCATGCGTAACAAGGTCTCATAGAGGCCGTTCCCGGCCAGAATAACCCGGTTCTCATCCACCACAATAGGGCGTATCTGGCCGAACATGGTGACGCTGCGCTCAAACTCCCGGAGCTGCTTCTCGGTGTGCATCCGCACGTTGCGCTCGGGCCTCTGCAGGGAGGACAGGGGCATTTTCCTTACGTTCATTCGCCCGCCACCTCCAGACATGCCCTCGCCCCGGGGAAATACTCGGCGGCGGCTATGACGATGCTCTTGTCGATGGCGAAGATCTCCCGCCACCCGTTCTCCTCACTGCCGGTCCACTGCCGTGCAGGCCAAGGGTGGGTGCCGCACAGATAGCCGTTGGGCCAGCTGTAGATAGGAGGCAGGGGCAGGTTGTAGTAGTGGATCAGGGCTAGGATGTATTCATGGGGCCAGTCGGCCAAGGGGCTGAACCGGGTAACGCCCTTTCCGTCGGTGTAGATGTTGGTCTTTCGGCCAACGAAGTTGCCGTCCGCCCGGCGCCGCCCCAGGATGATGAGATCCAGTCCGTGCGCCCGGAAATGCTGCATCTGGGCACGGTGCTGGACGATGGAGAACCAGCGGGCGGCAGCTTTGCTGTCCTGGGGGAACAGCATTTCCGGGTGCTTCGCCAGCCAGGCCATATCCTGGCCGGTGTTGATAACCTCGCATTCCTCCGGCTTGTTGGCGTCAATCCAGGCGGCAAAGGCAGGGTATTCCAGGTTGCACACGCCAATCATGCAGGCCGTCACCCCGGCCAGCTCACAGAGCTTTCCGAGAGCGATGCTGTCCTTACCGGCGCTCCAAGCGTAGGCGGCGGTCTTGCCGGCTGTCTTTTCCCGGATGTCGGCCACGGTGCGCTCCACCATGGCATCAAGGTCCTTGCGGCTTACCGTCTCCTCGATGTGGGCCATGACCTCGATCCAAGCGTCGTTTTTGATGCTCTGCTTTCTGCCCAGTTTCATGCTGCCGCCTCCTTTCTGGAGAACAGGAAAGCCACGGCCCCGCTTGAAAGAACAGTCAGCAAGCTTCCAGCTGTCTTATACACGGCCAGGTTGAAGATATTCCCAATAGCAAAGACAGGAAGTCCGACGCACAACGAGGTAACGATGCCGGCAAATATGCCGTTGGCGCTTAAGCGTCTGCCCAGGAGAGTCAACACAGTGGGAAGCAGGGTAGACGCCCGGAGGGTGCCATAGAACAGGAACAGGTGCGTCACCGTCAGACCGGGCAGGTTGGCGATCAATATGCTCGCCATGAGCATAAGAACCATCACGAACCGGGAAAGCCGCAGTTTTCTAACGGAATCTAATTTGCCGGTCATTTCCCAGTCGGTGGTGAGAGAGGCCGCAGCGCACAGGTTGCTGTCCACCGTGGAGAGCAGGCCGGACAGCACCATCAGCAGAAGCGGGGCCATTGCCCAGTCCGGGAGCAGGGAGCCAATCAGCTCCACATTAACCATGCCCGGGTCAGCCGCTGCAAAGCCGGTACCGGCCGCGGCAAAGCCCAGCAGGCTCATGGACAGGGGCACCAAGGCAAACAGCAGCGCCCCGATGCAGAACGACCGTCCAAGTCGGTCCTTCCGGATGGAGAACACCCGTTGCCAGAAGCACTGGTCCCCGAACGGGCCGGAGATCAGGCCGATAGCGGTAGGAAGTCCGAAACCGAGGAACACTGCCAGCCCCGCCTCGGATACTAGGGAGGTATAGTCCCCGGTGGCGCCGCCCAGACCGGCCACCATCGCACCCATTCCCCCGGCCCGAGTAAGCGTCCATGGGACGAGGATGGCACAGCCTATCAGGATAATGGCAAGCTGCACAACATCAGTTGTAACCGATGCTCTAAGGCCGGACAGGCACGAATAAGAGTACGCCACCACCGCAAGGATGATCGTCACTCCCCAGAACGGCATCCCAGTAATGGCAGGCAACAATTTTCCCCCGGCCAGGAGCTGGACGGAGGTGGAGAGGACAGACAAGGCGCTGAGCTGGAACGAATATGCGCCCTGCACTTTCCGGGACTGATATGCCTCGGCCATGTAGCCAGACAGGGTGATTCCTTCCGGGTACTTGGCCCTCATCCGCTTGGCGAACGGAATGAAAATCAGCAGGCACAGCACATTGGGAACCAGGAACCAGAAGATCCCTGGTATTCCGCTGGTGTATGCCTTTTCCGCAGACACAAAGAGGGAGGGCGCCCAGATCCATGTAGCGGCAATGCTCATGGCAGCTACCCCGGTCCCGATGCGGCGGTCAGCCACATGGAAACTCTCGGCGTCGTGCGTCCGCTTTGTGAATACCGCCGTCGCCCCGATCATCAGGGCGGCATAGACGATAAGCACGATGATACCTAACATCAGAAAACCTCCTTTGTATTACTTCCGCTGGCGGGGCGGCAATACAAAGGGGCGACGTGATATATCCTCCTTCCCAAATATTGAAGCCTCCACGTCCTTTCAAACGATAGGTCGCAGAGGCTTCCGATATGATTAAGATTTTACAGCATGCAGTATATCACTTCTTAATTGCCCAGTCAATGAACGATTTTTGCCCTCAGATTATCACTTAAAACGGTGCAGCCATGCCGCCAACCACCACCGTTTTGAATAGGGCCATTCGGGGCGAAACGTCCTTACCAAGATGTTTGCGTCGTTTCGGCTGATTTTCATGGACATGAGCAGTTTCACATATCGTTTCCTGGTCATAGTGTACCCTCCAAAAATCTGATTGTAACCTCGGTCCGTTGTTTAACCAACATACTTACAATCGCGTCTGTGCAACGCTTAACTACTGTTGATGCCGGAATTTGGTCGCTCAAATTATCTTCGCACCATTTTTCTATCCAACCGTCTCCATATCCCACATTGGCAAAGTGGAAGAATTTTGTTGCCATTGTGCAGGCATCCTCCATGCTTAACGGATCAATCTCATGCCGGATTGGAAATCTCCGTATCAATGCCGGGTCAAGCCTGTCAAATCGGTTTGTTGTCCCGACGATTATGACATGGTTATGCAGCATGTCCATCTCCTGCATCAGCGCAATAACAATGCGGTTCATTTCTCCAACATCGTTCGCTTGCCCCCTTGCCATGCCAACGGCATCAATCTCGTCAAAGCACAAAACGCACGGTGCGGTTCTCGCATATTCAAAAACCCTGCCTATGTTGGATTGCGTACCGCCAAGATACTGATTAACGAGGCTTGAGAAGCGAACATAAACAAACGGAAGATTAGCTCTGTGCGCTATGTATCTCGCAAGCATGGTTTTTCCGCAGCCGCTTGGACCGTAAAGCATAAGCGCCGGTAGGTAGCTTATGCCAATTTCTGAAAGCCTGTCCGCCACGCTATACAGAGACAGCACCTTATTCACAGCAGCTTCCTCGTTCTTCCGAAGGATAAAACGAGCTTCCGGAAAATCTGTGCAATCCTCCGCTATCAGTAAGTCTCTCAAATTATATGGCAACTCTATGAGCGTCGGGCCTTTCGCTTCCAACTTTTTAAGCTGATGATTTTTGAAACTTTGGTCTTTCTGCGTTGTTATGCCATCGAGTATTATTTTTGCCTGTTGTTGCGCCTTGCGTATGTCACCGTCACAAACAAATCGCAGTAGCGTTCTTTCTTGGTCGTTCATCTAACTTTTCCTTTCCGCCTTCGGCGGGTGGCGGAGTTGCCTACCGCACATCGGGCAATAATTTATTTCATGCTCCCAATCACAGCCTCCCATGATGTAGTTTTGACCGTCTCGCTCAATCCTTACGGCACTGCACGAATCCAAGGCAATGACATCACCATCACAGCAATATTTGCAGCCATTTTCGTTCTTCTTCGCCGCCACCGGCGGGCATAAATAAAAAGTCAGATTGTCATGGTAGGACGAACATTTTCCATCTTGATTCACCAAATACATACCAACATGGTCTTTGCAGATTTTTACAAATGCTTTGTGTTCTACACAATAAACAGAATGTCCAACCATACCAAGCAAATTGTTATAGGTCAGCGGCTTGTTCTGACCCGCCTCCTGCTGGGCAAGGAGGACGGTGATCTCATCCGGCGTCAGGCCGGTATCTTCATAGGCGGTGAGGCGGGCCAGTGCCGCCTCCAGGTGTTTGCACTTAAAATTGCAGTCCCCGCAGACGGCGCAGGCATCCACCCCGACCATTTTGGAAAGTTTATTCATCTGGTTCATCTCCTTTCAGAAATTCGCTTAAGCTGATTTGCTCCTCCGTCTGGACCGGCTTAGCCATCCGTTTCCGGATCTCATGTACCCGGCCATCGCCGAGAGCTTTGTATATCTGTTTCCGCTCAAAATCGTCCAGGGTGTCCCACCCAACGGCCAGCAGTTTCTTTTCCGCTCTTTTGGCCTTCTGCTCGGCAGCTTCTATTTTTCGTGCCTTCTCTTGCTCTTTAGTCGCCTTGAGTGCATCGGAGGCATGGACTACCTCGATACCCTCGGCCACATCTTGCAGGTCCTGAAGCAGATCGCGTGTCTCTCGGGCCTCGATGCGGATGTTTTCGACCTCATAGCGGAACTCGAAGTAGTCGTACTCGGGCCACCGGCGGTGGTGTTTGCTAAAGTAAGATTGCTTCCTATCCAGTGGTGTAATGTGCGGGTTTATGATGTACTTGTCCCTAAACGGGTCGAACTCTGCCTTTTTCCGGGCCAGCCATATCTCGGCGTCGGTTCTGGCTACTGGACGAGGGAATACCTTGATGCCTTTCTCGATGGCGGTTTTGGTATCCTCCAGGAACCCTTTTCTGGTAATCCAGGTGCGGCGGATGTCATAGTAGACATTAACCTTGCTCAAGTCCCTCGGCTTTTTTGTGATGGAGCATACGGTGTTTTTACAGCCGACCTGGATGCACTGATCAACGTTGTATCTCACGCAGTGGACGCCGCCATCCATGCCGTTGCTGTCCACCACGCAGGCGCAGTATTGGCCGCCGGTGAGCTCCATAACGCTCATGCGGCAGGCATTTCGCTCCCGCTTTACCTTCCCTACGCTCCGCTCCGGGTCATACGGGGCATCCGTTTCATGGCAGACGCACCAAGGGAATTTTAGGCCGGGGATGTTGTGCGGGCAGTCCCGCCGGCCATAGGGACAGCGTATCGCAGGATTGCCGTTCTCCGTACAATACCACACACCTTGGTAGGTCGTGTCGCTCATGGCAGCATCTCTCGGATCTACGCACAGGCCGCACCCAGTAGTCCAGCGCATTTTGAGCTGTTCTTCCCACTTAAAGCCGAAGTTCTCAAAATCAGACCAGTATACGGCATCTGGGTGGTGGTCCCGCGTCCAGCCCTCAGCCAGAAGCCGCCTTGTCAGATCGTTAATCATATCCCAGGGCAGGGCACCAGCCCGAAGTGTTCCTCCATAGTGGTGCGAAGTTCGTCAACTGTCACATCGTATTCCTTTGCGATACATGCCTCGCAGACGATGTGCTTATACCCGAGGGCGCGGGAGATCCGCTTGTCCCAAGAGTTGGTTTCTTCTGCTCCACATACCGGGCAGGGTATATCGTACCAGCTGAGCTTGCGGCGGTCCGAATAGGTATCGCCCATCACACATACCCCTTTTCCTCAGCCTGGCAATCGGTGCAGATGTTAATGGCGGGGTCTCCGTACTCCTTCGCCGCTCCCTTGGGTTCATAGATTGGCTTCATTTCTTTCGCCCGTCCTTCTCGTGGAGTTTCTTGATGTAGGGGCATCCTTGCCCCATGAAATTCTCGGTCGGATCCCAATCTTCTAAGACAACCTCGTGCGTCACGTCACAGATACTGTCGCCCTCTCCGATGTAGATACAGTTCGGGCAGACATCCGGGTTACAGTACATCTCCCGCTTCTTCATGCTGTCTCATCCTTCCTCTGGAATTGCGCCGGTAGAGGTCCCTCCGGCTCGTCCATTTTCGCCCCGCAGCAGGGGCAATAACTATGCCTATCATCAAATGGATAACCGTCTTTCCAATGACATTCTGAACATTCAAAGCGCCAGTGGTAGCCTTCGCCTATTGAAATCCACCGCCCATGTTTCACCGGATCAATGACGGGAGCGTCGTTAATTACATCCCTCACAACCGATAAAGATGCAAATGTAATAGACTCTGCCGTGTATTGCTCTCGCGCCTGGATTATTCGCGCGGCGGCTATCGAGCTGCTCTCCACTTCCTCCAGTTCGTGCAGAAGCACATTCTTGTCGATAAGTATTACGTCTTTATTCATTTCATCGCCTCCTCCTTGCTGATCTGCTCAAACTCGGTCACAAAACACCATGGATTTGCCGCCCAGCCGTATTCCTCCAGATCTTTAGGCTTGATTCTGCGGTCCCATGATTCCGAAAACTCTGTACGCACGTCATCCAGAAAGCCACACTCTATGGAACCATCTTCATCCGCCGCTTCGATGCAGCACGGATTTCCGTAGGATTCGATGCACTCCCGGCAATCGTCGCCAATGTCAATTCCTTCCGCTAGAAAAGCAAAAATCGGGCTTTCAGTCAAAAAGAAACTGTCCTGCAATCGCTCCACCCTCACGTTCTTTACCCGCAGGAAAATACGGGCAGCTTCGCGGGGCATTTGAACGGAGGGGTGCCAGTGCACCTTTTTCGCATCCACCTGTGGATAATCTGCCAAGTAGAGGTAGCACCCATCATAGACGCAGGCCTGGGTCTCATACGTCTGAGGATGCTCTGCGCAAGCCGCATCGGCGCGGCAATCGGTGCATGGCACGAACTGCCACGTCTCCCGCACGTAGAGGATGTCGCCAGGCTGGTATGGAGCTTTGAAGCAAGGATAGTCTGTATATCCGTTCCAGCCCTCAAACGTGGCCCACACCCCGTCAACGTGCTTGGGATATTCCATTCCGTATCGATCACAACCTATAATCACGATGTCATTCGACAGCCCCGTGAAGCTCCAATCCGGATCTGCGCCCTTGATCACCTGCCGCATTACCGTCTTCCGTTTGTCCAGAATGGCCCGGACCATTTCGGTGCTGAACAGAACCGGCTTGACCGCCATTTCCATCCGCCTCCTTTCCAATTGAACATTTCTCTACGTCTTCGCCTCCAATAATAACGTGGTCAAGATACCATGCGCAGCAGGCCGGCTCTTTGCTCTTTTGGGCCTGGACATTTACAAAGCAATCATCACATTTCATTTTTATCGGCTCCTTTGATATCATGATATCAAGTTCCAACAAGCTCCAACAAGATTTACAACAAGCTAGGCATCTTTTCCCTTCACCTCCAGCAGCTCCGGGTTGTCCCACCGGTTTCCGGCAACAACAGCATCATAATCACAATTAAGGAAAAAAACGATGTCATTTCTGAGTCCGCATTTACAAGACTGCTCTGTTTTTTTGTTTCCCGGCACAAGGAAGAATCCCATATATCCGACCTCGTGGTCAGTATTTTCGACTCCTCCGCACCGGCCAAAGGCAACTACAAACCTATATTGTTCGATATTTCCATCTAGGACAGATAGAATATCCCCCTCGAAAATCTTCTTCCCGTTCTTATCCGACAGCCCCGTGTACTGCCCAACGGTGTCAGGGTCAACCTCGTACCAATCCGGGCTGTTGCACCCGTCCGCCGGGAAGATATAGCACTCTCTCTTGTCGTATACCAAGTAGGACAGGTCGCCCTCGAACCATTCTGTTCCGCCTTTTTTGCGGCCCCGGAAAAGAATCTCCCTGTTCATTCGCTGGTCGCCTCCTGCAAACTACGCTGGACAATCCCGGCAATAACCCAAAATGTATGTCTCTCATCGGCCATAGGTCTACCGGGATTGCGTTCATCCCACGTCTTGGAGCATTGGGGGCAATACAGAGCCCGACCATAGCTGCCCCAACCGCTCTTTATGGCTTTTTCCGTTTCATCGATCCGATTTTTAATCACTTCAGCCGCTCCGCAGTTGCTACATTGCAAGCGCACTGCTATCTTTCTAGGCATTTCCGCTCGCCTCCTTCTCAAATCTGATCTTCATCTGTGCCGGGTACATATCCACAGTGGGGCGGCGCTTTCCGGTCCACCTGAGCCCACCAGCTTGTCCAACGCACTTCCACCCGGCAGCCCGCAGGCTGGTCCCGTTCTCGCTGTCAAGAATATAAGTAACCAACTTCTTGTACCCCATAGCGCGGGCCGCTCTCCAGGCAGCAGCGTACAACATAGAACAGGCATTGCGGGTCCCGTCTGTGCATAGCCGGTTGACTTCCAGTGTCCAGCCATCGTCAAGATGGCGGGAAACCGGGCGGCCCACGATAGCTACGCCCACGATCTTTTCTCCATCGGTGCAGCCAATCGAAAACTTGTGCCCAACTACTGGCCCGTGGTGCCGATGGTGCTGCTCAACAAAGGAATTGGCCTCCTTCAGCGTCATAGGGCACACTTCAAGCATCGAAGCCCGCCTCCTCCACATAGCACCAAGACTGCGGCGGTTTTGTAATTATTGGGTTAAAATGATAGTTTTTTCCGCAATGTCGAAACTCGCTCAGCTCTTTCGGCTCGTCGTAGATTATCAGGTCTGATATGTGCCAAAAATACAAAGGCTTTCCAGCAGTTGCATATAACCTCAATTCTACGTCAGACAGGCATGTTCCAACCTCATTTGAATAATACGCCGCTATCCCGTTCCCGAACGGGCGCGATTCAACTTTGTCACAAACAAACTCGCCGATAACCTCTCCGCCGGTTTCGTATGAAACGTGCCCATCCTCATCCATCCAAACAGGAACGTCCGATTTTCCTTTTGTTTCGTATATGTAGCACTTGAACGGAGTTCCCAGCTTCGGACGGGTCTTTCTCACTTCGATTGTCTTTTTCCCGTTTGCAATAAGTTCGCACCATTTTGGCCGTATGCTTATAAGTACAGCTTTTTTCATTTTCCCGCCTCCTCCACGCAGATGCAGGCGCCGGATTCTAAAACTTCTTTACTGCTCATCGCTCTACCTCCTCGATTATTTCCACCGTTTCTTGGGTCTGTTGTAATTCGGCTTCGCAACCTCCGGGTAGCGGGTGGCAAACGGGACTAGGCTTTCACCGAAAATCTCTCTGAGCATGGCATCCAGATGCTCCTGCTGCACGTCGGACTCAACCTCCATGCTCCAGGCATCGCCAAGCTCTCGCTCGTATTGGTGGAGCGCTTCAAACAATTTTTGGATCCGAGCTGCTCCAAAGGTGTCCTTGCCCATAACCGCCGGATCGTGGAGGCAGAGGCACATCAGATCAAAACATTTCTGGATTCCCACCTGCATCCCGATGCTCAGAGAGGCTTGCTCAATTTCCCGCTGTTTTTTAAGATAAGCGTTTGGCATGTGATCTGTCCTTTCTTTTTACGCCTCCAGCAAATCAAAGAGGCTGAAATTATCATCTGTCCGCTCATATTCCTGCAAATAGCCTACCGCGTCCCGAAAATAATCGCTGTTCAGCTCAACTGTGTATCCTTTCCGCCCCCCCTTAATTGCCTCTAAGGCAACAGTACCAATACCGCCAAAGGGGTCAAGGACCAGATCGCCGGGGTTAGAATAGCGGTTGATGAGTCGGTCCACGATATCAAGCTGGAGCGGGCACACATGAAGCTGCTGCCGGCGCTGGCTCTGGGTTGTATTGAGAGTCCTCATCCGGTTGATGTCGTCCCAAACCTGATCTGTCCAGCTCCCCGGCGCCACTACCATAAAAGTCGCGGGCAGGTGTCCGTCTTCATCCAATTTTTTTGCCAGGGCTACATGGTCTGCATAGCTGTACACGCTTCCACGGCTGAACTTTCGATAGGCAGCCTGAAGCCGATCTACCGGCATCTTCTCCAGCTCTTCCTTTGTCAAAAGCCTGTCTCCGCTGGATCTCCAAAATCCATGGGCGTCAATCTGCCACTGGGCACGGGTATAATCGTCCTTGGACTTCGCCACCGGCTCGTCGGCATAGGCTTTTGAGTGATCAGTTGGCAGCTTCCGGAACAGCAGGATGTACTCAGGACATCCAACGCCCATCTTGGTGCCATCCTTGCACTGCTCCGTCCATCCAAGCCGATAAGTTTGATTATTTTCGCGGACAACATCTGTAACAACCGTAATCATTCCCATGTAGGCAAATCCATGCCCCATATAGTGCCGAATGCACATAGCGTGGAATGGTTCCATCGTCGGCATCCCCATTCCGGTGGCGTTGCCAAACAGTACCCGATCCTTGACATGGCAGCAGAAAACCCGGCCCGGTTTCAGCACTCGAAGCAGATTGGGTGTTAAAAAATCCATCTGCTCAAAGAACTTCTCGGTATCTTTGTTGTGCCCAAAGTCGTTATAACTTGGGGTGTACTCATAATGGTTTGAAAAGGGAATTGAAGTTACGATCAGATCTACGCTGTCACTCTCCATCTTCTTAGTTTCCTCGACGCAATCGTTATTGACTGCAACAAAGTTTTTCCCTTTTACTTCCACACGATCAACTCCTATGCTTCTGGCCATGGCTTCCGCCATCTGGACTCCGCCCAGGCCGTATTTTTTCACGATTTCCCGCATTCGCTGCTGCAGATGATTGTGCTGCTTCCATTTTTCCATCAGCGTCCGGTAAATAGGATCTTCGGCCTCGGTACAGATGATGTCGATGATCACCGTCTCTGTTTGCAAGAATCGATAGATACGGTGAATCGCCTGGATAAAATCGTTGAACTCATAGTCAATGCCAATAAATATTGCCCGGTGGCAATGCCTCTGGAAATTGCATCCGGAGCCGGACAGGCTCTTTTTCGTCGCAAACAGCCGGGTCTTCCCTTCGGAGAAGTCAATAACCCGACGTTCGCGCTCATCGTAGTCCATAGATCCGTAGATATCCACCACATCCGGTATGGCGGCTTTAATGGCATTTCGTTCGGCCTCTAAATCATGCCAGAGCAGAAAATGCGCTTCCGGATCGCTATCTACAATTTCCTTTGCCTTTGCCACCCGAATCGAAATGCTTTCCCGTTTCTCTTTTGCCGCTTCGGCTAGAGACATTGTTACATCGTTGATGATCTTGTACTGACCATCGCGGTCGAGATTGCTGTTGTAACCCTCGGCTACCACATGGCGGCGAATCTCCAGCGGCGGAAGGTCATATCCTTCATCCGGATATCCCAGATCGGAGGGCGTTGTCAATACCAACGCCCATGAGCTCACCCAAAGCCAAAACTCATCCTCTTTGTGCGGGTATAGCGTCAAGTTATTGGCTTTGGTACTGTCCCTCTGAAAAAACCGGGTCAGGGCCTGGCCGGTGTCCATGATCTCCAGGAAGCCAGCATAATGGATCAGCTCTTTGTACTTGTTGGGAGACGGTGTAGCTGTCGCAACCAGCTTATACGGTATGCCCTTAAACTTGTCCAAAAAGGTCTGATATGTTTTGCTGCCAAAGGATCTGAGGACCGACGCTTCATCGAGTACCGTTGCTGTGAAGACAGCCGGGTCAATATCTCCATCCCGGACCCGCTCATAGTTTGTCATGAGGACTGCCGCATCCTGATTATCATTGATTTCGGCCATTGTGCGGACATAGACTGGCGGACTTGACCATCCCAGCAGTTCCACGGCGTCCCGGCAAAACTCCTGCCGTACTCCGAGGGGTAGTACGATGAGCGCCTGACCTCCTTGGTGCGCTGTAACTAAGCGGCAAAATTCAAGCTCCTGCACGGTCTTTCCAAGGCCAAAAGACTCAAACAGTCCCCTTCTCCCGCCTTGAACAGCCCAACGCACAGCATCTGCCTGGTGCGGTTTCAAGGCGGGATTGACTTCATCTGGATCAACTGCAAATCCTGTCCGCTTTGCCAGAGCGATTTTCCCCCGCAAAAAATCCAGGTACGTCATGTCTCTATTTCTCCAGATTTACCGGAATCAAATCGCCGGGGTGGACGCTTGGGAAAAGATTTTGGTTAATTCTTCCGATTGTGCCTACTACGATGGAACTCTCATCGTCTTCCGTAATGTAAAACATTGACCCGTCAAAAATCGGTTTATCGTCCCAAAGTGTAACTCTTGACTTTCCGATGCCGATTGCGTTCATGCTCACCCACTTAGCCCCCACTGCCTTGCAGATTGCCAACTCCGGATCGGTCAGGTGCGGGGTGCGGATTATGCGCTCCGGGTGCTGAATTGCACAGCATAAAGCAATGCTGCTTCCGGGGTCTTTGCCAGATATAAATTTCCCATATTCGTTAATGTGAAAAACAACATCTCCATCCCATCCGCCATCAGAATCGCTAACCTTAAACCGTTCTCCCACTTCTACCCCCAGCACCTCCGCCAGCCGGGGCTTGGCAAAATTTTTCATATTCATTCTCCTTTGCAAATTGTTTCATTGGCTGTGTCTTCTTCACAGCCATTTCCCTCTCCGAAAACGGCCCGCCGGATCGCTCCGATTTTGAGCTCCCAGTAGTCGTAACGCTCTTTGCATGGATGGAAACATTTCTTGATTTGGGCACAGTGTTCGCAAGGACTGCACGCAATTTCAGTATTTTCTGCCATGCCACATCACATCCTTTTTAGGCCATCGACACCAAACATCAGAGCGGCGATTCTCTCACAGGCAATGTCGATGTCCTTGTAGATGGTACGCTCCACCACGCCCTCAGCCCGGGCCAACTCTGGCACCGTCCGGCGCTGCTCGTTGATGTAGAGTCCGTCAATGACCCGCCAGCGGCGCTCGTCCTCTGGAGTACCGGTATAGGTGCAGTACGCCTTGTAGAGTGCCATCATGGTCTCCATGTGCTTGACGATAGTAGCGGTCCGTGCAACGGACTGCTTAATGCTCTCAACGAACAGGGTATTATCTCGTCCGGGCATCATCAGATCAGCCAAAATCTCCTCGGGGGATTCGTAGTCCTCCACCTTGAAGACTGCGTTGGCAACGTGAGTTTGAAACACGCGGTAATTCCGCAATAGCAGTTTCGTATTACGGAGGCGGCGATCCGCCGCCTCCCGACGCTCTCGCTGGCGCTCTCTGTCCAGCGTTTCTATTGCCGCCTTTGCTCCGGTTTCAGCGGCAAGTTTCACGATCTCATCAGTGTTCATGGGTTTCCCACCTCCGGTTGCTTTACTGCTCAGTTGTCAAAGTCACTTCTGCAGCCTATCCCTCGGAACTGGTCTCCAACAGATTGCACGTTCCATTCTGCATGGCCTTTTCCTCATCGGACATCTCATAGCCCAGGGAGATCAGGAAGTCATAAAGCTGGTCAAGGTCATCATTGGCCTTGTAGACGTGGTGATAGGCGCCGTCGCTCCATTCCATCTTCCAGTACCCGTTCTCGTCGTTATCGCAGGAAGCATAGGCGCAGGCCAGGAGGGCGTACTCGGGGTTCAGCTCCATCTCGGCTTCGACCAGGGCCCTGAGTGCAGCAAAGTCGGTGTCGTCATCAATGTCCAGATCCAGCAGCTCGGCCAGCAGATCGGTGTTGATGTCGTCCGATCTGTACCCGCCGTTGCCCACGATGATGCTGGCGGCGTACTTCATGATCTGCAGGGCGTTCCGCTTGGCCGCTCCGAAGCTGGAGACGAACTCGGACCGCAGGGCGAAGTGTCGCTCAGTGATTTCCTCCAGCTCGTCCCCGGCGCGCTCAAACTCCCGCTCCCGTTCTTTACGCTGAATGTCCTCCTCGGTTTCGAGCCGGTCCCGGTGGTCCTTGTAGATGTAGATCTCGGTGTCGCTGATGGTGTAGTAGTAACCGACCGTATCAGTGTCCGCAGGTCGCTCCACCTCGGCGCGCTGGTTCCACTTGTGATAATTCGCGTGGTAATCCATTGGGACCTCAGTATCTCCCACATAGCCTCGCTTCGCAATTTTTGTGGCAAAGGCGGAGACGTCCGCCTCCCACTGGGCCAGCCGCTTTTTGAGTTTGTCGTCCTCGATGGCCTTTTTCAGCGCATCCCGGAAGTTGGCCGTACCGATCGCATCTAGGGCCCGGTTCTTCAGCTCGGGGGCCTCGATCCGCTCCAGCTCCAGGTAGTCCTGAAGTGTGGCCCCTCGGGCCTCGGACTTCTTGAACTTATCCGGGTCTAACTCCAGGAGCTTCACCCGGCGGCGGATGGTGCTCTTGGAGAAGCCGCTGTCCTTGGAAATACTCTCCACCGTCTCCCCCATGTCCAGCATAAGCTGGAAGCCCTGGGCCTGCTCATACACGGTAAGGTCGCTCCGCTGAATGTTCTCCATGAGCATGGTCTTGATCTGCTCCTGGGGAGTCATTTCAGCGATGACACAGGGGACTTCGGAGATCCCCGCCTTTTTGGCAGCCGCCAGCCGGCGATGGCCGATGATAACTGTGTATCCATCAGAAATATCGCCTACGCTGGGGTCGTCTTTGTACTGCGTAAGGGCCACCTCTCGCGGGACACCCTCCCGCTTTGCCATTTGAATATACTCGTCACGAGTGGCCCGGCAGCCTGCAACCACGGTCAGATTCTGGAATATCCCGTTGGCCTTGATGCTGTCGGCCAGCTCTGTAAGATCTCCTAAGTCCTTGCGGGGATTGTTGGGGTGGGGATGAAGCAGGTTTACCGGCAAATAAATCATTTCGGTCATGTTGCGCTCCTTTCAGTCATCGGTTTCTTTAACACCACAGATGTACTTGGCCCGGCGCAGAGCGGCGGGGCTCCGCTGGGCCTGCCACGCTCCCTCACTGGGGGCCCACCTGAATCCGTAGCTCTTGAGCCTTGCCCGGACCCCATCGTCCGGCTTCTCATCAAAGATGATTTGCACCCGGTTGATTTCCTCGTTGGTAACGATTCTGCCGCCCTCAAATCCGATTGAAACGCACTCCATCTCGTCAACAGCTCGAAGGGCCTCCATCCGCTTTTTCAACCGATTGATTTCGGCATTACGGTTGGACAGGCACCAGGCGGGGACCGGGCGGCGCAGGCGTTCCGGCTCTTTTGACAGTTCCGCATCTATGTGTGCAGCCTTGTCATCAGGCAGGCCGGGAAACCCTCTTATAGTCTTATGCTTGCGGTAATAGGCATTACGGGCCTTGTCCATATTCTGGGCAGCCTCCAAAGCCTGAAGCTTGACGGCCAGCTTGTCCAGGGCATTGGGATCATCGCCGCTAATAGCACGGTTATTCGCGGCAGCCTCAGCCCGGCTTTCGTAGTGGGCCGCTTTTTGGTCATGGACCATGGCACGGTCCATAGCTGCCGCACTCCGCTCCCGCAGTCGGGGAAGTTGGGGCCTCCCAACGATATTTGGCTGGCCGAAGGGAATATCCTTTACCAAGTCGTGGCTCTGTTTGAACTCCGCAGCAGCCAGGTCGGCCTCTTTTTTGGCGCGGGCTTCCAGCCGGTCGATTCGCGCCTGGCGGCGCTCCTCATAGTCTTCTCTGCCAGACATCAGGCGTCCTCCTCTTCCCAGGTGTAGGGGTAGCAGAATACATGCCCGCCGATGGTGCCCCACACGTTGTCGTTCTCGCCTGTCTGGCTGAAAAACACGACCTCCAAAGGCAGGATATTGGGGCCATTAAGCGCAGCGTTAATTGCGTCATACTGCACATAAGTAGGGTTAGCTCCATCAATGCGCTCAATCGTTGTAAATTGTCCCTCTTCGTAAATCACACCGGAGAATGAATTGGGGAAGTATGGAGAAAGGATCCGGTTAAGGACTACTTCTGCAGCAGCTTGCTGCCCTTCAAATGGTTCTGTACCGGCCTCCAGCCAAAGCACTTTGGCGAAGACATCTAGTTCCTCAGCCGATAGGACAATGGATTCATACCTGCCCAGTGGCGGGGCAGTTTCTGCGGGCTGTTCAGTCGGCAAATATGTAGTATCTGTCGGTTCCTCCACCGAGAGTCCTTCTGTACTACAATGCGCTTCCTGTGTTGGATCAGATTCAATCGGTACTGTCGGCGGCAGCGTTGCAATGGTGACGATCGTGTTATATCCACTTTGCGATTCTGGATAAGATACACACCCGATCATGATCAACGGCACCAGCATGAGCAGTACAATAGCCTTCTTTGTCATATTGAATACCCTCCTTTGTTTTCTTCTTGTTCTTGGTCGTAAATTTCTGCCTGGGCCAAGGTGCCGATTCTGCGCTGCGCCAAGCGCCCAAGTACTCCGTTGATGTAGCGCCAATCTCCAGGCTTTCCGGCCTGAGCAGCCTGTTCAAACGCATACATCAGCAAGTCGATGCGATCCTTCGGAAAAGTCACCCGGAAACTATGGGAATGCTCGTCCATCTCGCTGACATGGATGGCCTGGAACACATTTGCCCTGTCGGTATCCGTGGGAGGCCGATGGGTAAATTTCGAGAAAATGACATCTGTGTAAACAGAGACAGTCATAAGGTTTTCCGGTGTTACGCCAAGGTAGGACCTGGCATTCAGGCCACGGCTGCTCAAATAATCAGCGGCAATTTTCTCGGCATCCGCGCGCGCGTCACCACCAACAGAGAAAGATATATTATTCTCTACTTGACTAGACTCTACTACGCTAGCCTCTCCTGACCTATCCTGTGTATCCAAACTGGATACATTGCCAAAACCCGTTGGCATTGCTGGATGTTCGCTTTCTGTGTCCGGTTTGGATACAGAACGGATACATGGCTTTGCACCGTCTCCAGGATGGTCTGTATACGCACCTCCGGGCTTTAGATACAGGGTTCCTTTTTCCTCCTGATACAGCGTTGGTTTGTAACGGTCCTTTTGGATGTAGTTAGAGATCTTCCAATGCTTAAGCACCACTACTCCACTGCTAAACGCCAAAATAAACCGTTTTGCCATCAACAGGCGAAGATCATCATCTGCAGCGCCCACCAGCTTCTGGATGCGCCGCGCATTACTGACAAAACCGTCATCATCCGCCCGCATGCCAAGGTGGAAATACAGCGCTTGAGCAGACAGCGGCATATCCATAAAGGCATCTGTATCCACGATCTGCAGAGAAAACATTCTACGTTGCGCCATGTGTTTTACCGCCTCCTCAGAATGGCAGATCTCCGTCGTCTTTGCTCTTAAAATCTCGCTCTACAGCCAGAGAAAATGAGGCAACTGGGGTGCCGTTTTGTGTGTGTCTCAGCTCCGGATCGCGGGTCAGGCGGTCCATCAGGACAACGTGGTTAAGCATCGACACTCTCCCCCTGCTCCAAATCGGCCATAGCCCTATCCTTGGCCTGGGCATCAGACGTTACCATCAGGGATTCGAGGTCAAGAACACGCTTGGCGTACTTGACTATGTTATTGACCTCGTAACCGGCACAGTCGCTCTCAAATGCGCTGATGATCATGTCGAGAATGGCTCCTTTTTTCATCAGCAACCGATATTCCTCAATTGGAATCGTCACGGTAGCCTCCAGAGAAATCCGCATGTCGGTCTTTTCGCTCATGTTCTTAGCTCCTTGTTATAGAGTAGTAGTTTTTACTGACCCTCTCCAAGGTCATGTACTACACTGTAAGGGATGCTGCTGCACAGCTCCGCTGTTGTGATGTAGTTACAACATCCTTTCCTCACGGTCTCCATTCTTCCTTGTACTTGGCGATCTGCTCGGGCGTGTCGGTATCGATCCCCAGGCTCTTCGCAACGTAGACCGCCCCGTCAATGAGTCTGGACATTTCTTTGCTGTCCAAGGTATGGGTTCGCTTGTAGAACAGGTAGCAGCTGTACTCCCGCCCCTCCAATGTCATAGACTTGTACCAGCGGGTGTAGGGATAGAAACTGTCAATATCGGCGCCAGCAGGAAGCATAGCTCCCATGACGTTACCGTCCTCGTCCCGTGCAATGGCACCGTATTCTACGACCAGGCCCCGCTTTACCTCGTCATCGCCGAGGCCCTGGGCCTCAGCGATTTTGTTGACGAGGACGTGGAAGTATGCGTTGGCATCCTTGCTCCGGGGTTCCCGCCATTTTTTAATCTCCACATTAATCTCGCAGTCTTTGAGACGGTCGAAGTCTTCACGGAAATCTCGAGTGACGGTGACGGTAATGTGCTGTTCTCCACGGGGGCCAAAGGTCAGATCCCGCAGTTTGCCCCTCATAAGGCTAACCACTTTTCTCGGTATAGGCCCATGAGGCCCTGGACGGTCAGCCAGTCCAGAAAATCGGCAATAATCGGATAGATGCTTAGTGTTTCCTCTCGCCGGTACTGTTCCGTCCACACATCGATCCCGTTGCTGATGAGGTAAGTAAAGCTCCGCGCCTCTGGGATCAGCGATAAGTACACCGGATGCTGTGTACTGCCAAAATATTTCCCCCGCTCATATTTACTGGAGAATTTAATATCATAAATTTCTCCGGCTTTCAGAGCGTCGAGCCGCCCATACAAGACAAGGGTCATATCATTGACACAGATCTCTTTCCGGGCCTTATATTGGAGGATCCCTCCGTCTATGATACTGGCAACGGTAGCCGCCGCACAGTACCAGTTATTCCGGGTATCATGCGTCCCGCCAATAATCGCCGTCACAAGGTTCTCAAAGTCGATGCCTTTCTGCATGGCCTCGGTGGTGGGCGTCGGCTCCCGCCGCAAGGTCTGCATGAACTCTCCCATAGGATCCTTCTCGGAAGTCGCATCCTCGCGTGGGTTCTCTTTCATGGTATAGAGCCAAGCAGACAGTAGAGAGTGGGTCATCAGATAGCGGTCCAATTATTCCGCCTCCCTCGCGCCCCCATTGGCCGGCGGCGCCGGTGTGTAGGCTTTCAAAACCCGGTCATAAAACAGATTGCAGGCTTTGATCTTGGCATTAAACATGACGTTTATTTCTTTTTCCGAGGTCAGCGCATGCTGAATTGCTCTCATGCGCGGCATTGCGGCGGTGGCGCTATCTGCATCCGTTACAGAATCCACAATAGCGCGGCCCTCCGCCATAGCGGCATCGTATTTTGCCTGCACCTCCGCATTCCGCTCTAGCTCGGCGGTAGTGCGGGCATTGTATGTGGCAAACAGTTTGGTCAGGAAGTCGTTGGGGCTGGTAGGCGTCAGGGCCGGAATCTTCCAGATCCCGTTAATGCCGCGAGTGCCCTTGGCAAAATAGCGCTCACAGTTGGAGAAGCCGATCGTGCGGTCGTTGCCGTAGATCTCCACGAAGCCACCCAAATCCATAGGCTCCCAGACATCCTCTTTCGTACCGCCCTCCACCTTCAAGCGCAGCCGCACGTTCTCGCCGTCTTTATCTTCTTTCGCGTGGAAAACAATGACGATGTTCTTCTGGAGCTCATAGAAGCAGTAGTCCATCAGGCGGTTAAACTCTCGTTTGATGACGCCGTACCCGGGGAGGGAGAGGGAGCCGTCGCGCTTGCCGTTCTTGGGGTCCTTGCGGATGGCCCAGAGGGACATAAGGGAAATCAGTTTGCCGCCTGTGTCGAAGACAAGCGTGTCGAAGTCCCGGAGGTTCTCGGGGGTCAGATCCTCCAGGATTTCGTCGTAGCTCTGGGGCTGGATGTAGGGCTTGCGATAGCGGGGCTCGATGCGGTCGATCCCAAAGTCCACGTCGATGTGCAGGGGGTTGGGGGCCGACAGGGCCAGGGTGGACTTACCGATGCCGGGATAGCCGGCAATCAGCATACGGATTTTTTTCGCACCTTCACGGATTTCATTAGGATTGCGGATCATAGTAGTTACTCCTTTCAGTCGTTGGTAACTCTCGTTACCGTGATTCTCTCGTGGCACCGGCGGCCTAAGTTGCCGCCTGGTCCGGCCATTTGGGTCCTCATGAACTGATTCTCCGAGTAGTAGTCGGCGCAGTTCAAGATGCCCTCGTACCTGTCAGGGTGGAATGCCCGGAAGATGGCGCAGGCCGTCTTGGTGTCCGGAGCCTCGATTTCCGTCCAGCCACCCACGAAGGGCTGGCCCTCTAAGCCGTAGGTGAAATAGAACTTAGCCACCTTGCGCCGCCTCCTTGGCCTGGTGGTAGGCTTTCAAGAGGGATTTGGCCTCTGCCGCCACTTTGCTGGCCTCATCATCGGACAGGCCGACGATATCCGGCTCACCGTCTACAAATCCCTCTTTCATGATTACGACGTTGCCTACGATGGGCTGGCCGTGGATCTGGGCGCCGTACAGCAGACTGCCGTACACATTCATGTCCAGGTCCTGCAACAGGCCTTCCTCGTTGACAATCATCACATAGGGACGATTCAGACACATCGGATGGACGATCTCAATCCATCCACCAACGGCCTTTCCGACCGATTCATGCAAGGGCGCAGTGAATTCATGGACCTCCACATCGGACTTAGTCGTAACAACAACGCCTTTCATAGGTCCTCCTTTTCTGGGAAACACTCGGGCGCATCCCAAGCGTCCAGGGTATTCATGCAGACGTCACAGCCGACGCTCTCGCCGGAGCGGTTCCGGTAGATGGTTTCGCACTCCGCACCGCAGACGGGGCAATGAGGCATTGGCGGCTCCTTACCATCCGGGTAGCCTGTCCGCTCCATATTGACGATCACGGGGTGGTCGGGGATATCATAGGGATTCACTTTGCCGCCTCCCCCCTCAGAGCTTTCATGACTACATCGTACAGCCATGCCTGACTTGACAGATAACCGCCTTCTTGCACACGGCGCTCCAGAAGCGCATAGTCCTCATCTTTCATCCGGAAGGTCAGTTTACGGGCAAGCCGCCGATTGGGCTTCCTGCGGCTTTCAGGGGCAGTTATAACCGGTGTGTTGGAATCCCGTTCCAGCTGGACTCCGTATGCCGCGCAGATCGTGCGAAGTCCTTCCGGGTGGATAATGACGCCATACTTGTCATAGGCTTCGCACTGGGCCAGAAGTTGCCGGTTAAACTTGGGGAATACATCCCGCACTACCAAGGCCATGTCTTTCCCCATAGCGCCGGCCTGCTGACGGATCTGCCGAAGGCGCAAACAGTCATTGACATTTGGCCTCGGATCTGATAAAATGGGGTCGGTAGAAATACCGCTTTGTTTTGAAGGCATCGCCGGGGCGTCGGCGGTGTCTTCTTTTTCGTTTCTTTCGTTCTGGCAGTCGCACCGTTCCCCGGGGTCCAGGTGGGCTCCGCAGTACGGGCAAGTTTTGTAGTACATAGATTGTCTCCTTTCTTTAATTGGTGGGCGAAACACCGGCTGGATCATTCGCCCAGTTGGTTTTGCTCCGCAGCGCGGGCTGCTTCTCGTGCTGCCAACCACTGCTGAAATTTTTCTTCAACACCAGGTTGCTTGAAGTACTCAATCACCGCATGGTAGGCAGCGTGCAGCAGATCAAAGCGGACATATTCGGGGATCTGCGTCACATCAACATGCACCTGTCGCTGCTCTGCCATTGCCACGTCTACACCTCCTCCCCTGTCAAATAGTCAAGAGTCGCAGCCGCCCCAAGCCGTTCCAGGGATTCCATCGTCACACCGTCCGCCTGCAACTGCCGGCCCTTCTTTTCATAAAGACGGAGATCGTACATATACTGCCGACGCCGGTTGCGAATACGTTCCTCTTTCCTGGCCAGAGCGACCAACGGGGACTTTTGCAGCCGGGCGATCTCCGCCTCAACGGCTTCATCTGTGGGAAATTCAATTTTGGGCATTCTGTTATCTCCTTCCCGCTGTTATTTGTCTAAAATTTTATGCGCTTTCGTCAAAAAAAAGTGCTGCAACAGTGGTCTCAAGCGCATCTGCGAGACTCTTCAATGTCTTAGTAGAGACATTTCGATCGGTATCGGTCTCTATAGCAGATATTGTTTGCCTAGAAATACCGCTTTTTTTGGATAATTCTTCTTGAGATAAGCGCAACGCTTCTCTTCGCTCTCTGATTTTGTAGCCCATTGGTTTCACCTCCTGTATATATATATTGTCTAAAACTTTTGACATCCCTATATTACACCCTCGCACCATGTATGTCAAGTGCTTTTGACAAAAAATGTCAAATAATTTTGTCGCCCCCCATTGACTTTTCATCTCCCACAATGTAAAATAGATTTTACAACCGCAAGGGAGGGAACATCCAATGACTCTGGCAGCGTTAATCCTTGATTACCGGAAAAAGCATGGCCTGTCACAGCGGCAGCTCGCTGCGCAGTGTAAACTGTCAACAGGTTATATTTCGCTTATTGAAAAGGATGTTAATCCTCAAACCGGGAAAAAGATGGTGCCCACGCTGGCCGTGCTGAATAAACTCGCTAAAGGAATGGGCCTTACAATCGATGAGCTTCTGAACACCTGTGATGATATGCCAGTTAATTTGTCTGAAAAAACCGCCCTCGTTGGCGAGGACGGTTTTGATGAGTTGGATCTGGAGATTATATCAATTATATCGAATCTGTCTCTACATAAGAAGAAAGAGGCACTAGGCTTTCTCCGTTACCTTGAAGCACGAGAAGATATGTAAGAAGTTCCTGTTTTTGGGTTTGGGTTAGTTGACCCAGTAATCGCAAAAGTAGAAGAAGCTCTTTGCTGGATATCATTACTACAACTCCCTTTCTGTATAATAGCCCTATTATATCAGTTGTTTTGTAATTTTTCGTAAATCGGGAGAAAATAACTCTTACCGTATAAATTCGATATTTTTGTAAAGGAGTGTTAAACAATGGATTCGTCCTATCGACTAATTTGCATGAATGGATTCGTCCTTCGTGCAGAGGGCGCAAATTTGATCATTGAAACCCGTAGAGATGAAGAATGTATCCCAATTTCTAAGATCCAATCCTTTACCATGAAAGAACCCGGTTTCCTTAGTCCTGGGCAAATTGTTTTCAAGACAGCACAGGCCGCAACTGTTGGAGTCAACATAGGCTTTGGAATCTCTGCTGCACTTGGTGCCGAGCGGACATTCTCTTTTTCAAGTGACAACTTATACTCTGCTAAGAAGCTGCAGCAATATATCACAAGCTACGAAGCCCGGACCCAGGCACCCTCCACATCTGTAGGTGCCGTGTCTGTAGCAGATGAAATACGCGGGCTAAAATCGCTTATGGAAGATGGTATCATCAGCAAAGAGGAATTCGAGGCAAAGAAGCGGCAGCTGCTGGGCATCTAATGCCTCATGAATTAAAGGGGGCATTAGAGTGCCATCGCGCAGAAAAACGCAAAAATCACATGATGAGTATTCTGGCGCTGCCGTTATCTATGCCCGGTACAGCTCCCACAATCAGCGTGATGTGAGCATCGAGCAGCAGGTGGAGAAGTGTCAGGCATACGCCGGCAGGAATAATCTACAGATTTTGGAAGTCTATGCAGACCGCGCCGTCAGCGGGACAACGGACCGGCGGCCCAATTTCCAGCGGATGATGCGCGACGCCGAGAAGCATCGGTTTAGGTACGTCATTGCCTGGAAATCAAACCGCATGGGACGGAATATGCTGGAGGCCATGGTAAATGATGCCCGGCTCTGCGATCTGGGTGTTCGCAGTCTCTATGTAGAGGAGGACTTTGACGACAGCGCCGCTGGACGTTTTGCCCTTCGGAATATGATGAACGTCAACCAATTCTACAGCGAGAATATGGCCGAGGATGTAATGCGGGGCATGATGGACAATGCCCGAAAGTGTATGGTCAACGGCCCAGTCCCATTCGGCTACAAGAGAAGCAGCGACGGTCGCTTTGACATAGATCCGGATGCCGCCGCTGTTGTGCGTGAAATATTCGAGCGTTTTTACGGTGGGGAAACCATAGCGGATATCATGCGGGATCTGAATGCCCGGGGGATCAAGACCAGAGCGGGAAACGATTGGAGCAAAAGTAGTTTCCAGCATCTGCTAAAAAATGAGCGGTATATCGGGGTATATCTATTTGATAATGTCCGCATAGAAAATGGCATCCCGCCAATCATCAGAAAGGAGCTGTTTTTTGCCGTGCAGGAAAAGCTGAAAACAAAAAAGAACCCCCAAGGCAGGCACAGGGAGAATGGGGACTATCTGTTAACCGGAAAACTGTTCTGCGGCCTCTGCGGCAGCTTCATGGTGGGTATGTGCGGCACCAGCAAGACTGCGGCAAAACACTACTACTACATCTGCCAGGCCAAGCGGCAAAAAAGCGCATGCAGCAAAAAAGCGGTCCGCCGAGACTGGATAGAACGGAAGGTTACAGAGGCCGTCAAAGAGAACATTATGCAGGATAAAGTGATCCAATGGCTGCTAGATGGATACGAACAGTTCCAGGTACTCCACCGAAAGGACTCTCTCCTCATGTCCTATATGTCCGAGTTCGAGGACGTTAATAAGGCCATCAAAAATGTAATGACTGCCATCGAACAGGGCATCATCACCCCAACAACCAAGGACCGCCTCATGGAGCTGGAGGGAGAGTGCCGTCGGCTGGAAGCTCTTATAGCCATAGAAAAGGCCACACAGGTGGACGTTCCCAGGGAGCGCATGGAATTCTGGCTGGACTCCTTTAGAGATGGAGATGTAGACGATAAGCAGTACCAGACAAAACTAATCAACTCATTCGTTAAGGCGGTGTACCTCTATGATCACGAGCTGAGGATCGTTTGTAATTACACCGGCAAGGGTGAAAGCGTAACGGTCACTTTCGATGAAGTTGATTCTGTTGATAAGAGCGCTTCCCCGGAGAGTTCGTATAAGCTCCCCGACGGGTCACCAGTTTATGAAGGCCGAAAAGCCTTGGAATTCCAAGGCTTTTCGGTTTTTTTCGGTTTTGAGGCCATT